>JBILMF010000058.1:0-16896 GCA_044375655.1 Steroidobacteraceae bacterium
CTTCGACTTTCCGACCTTGATCGCGCACGCGGCGCGTACTCGCGCCCTCGGCGCTGGCACCATCATCGGCTCGGGCACGGTGTCGAACCGTGACACCGACGGCGGACCCGGACGCCCGGTGGCTGCAGGTGGCGTCGGCTATTCCTGCATCGCCGAGCAACGCACCGTCGAGACCCTGCTCACAGGCACGCCGCATACGCCATTCATGCGGCACGGCGATCGCGTTCGCATCGCCATGCACGACGCGTCAGGGCAGTCGATCTTTGGCGCCATCGAGCAGCAGGTCGCCGCCGCACCGCGCTGAGCGGGCCGCACCGCGTCGCCCGTGAAGATGAGCTGGCACACGTTTAGGAGTACCCTGCGCACCACATGAGCGCTCCGCCGAAGCTCGAACTCGACCGGTTCCTGCCCTACCGGCTCTCGATTCTCAGCAATCTCGTCAGCTCGGCGATCGCCGGCAGCTATTCTTCGCGCTTCGGCCTGAGCATCCCGGAGTGGCGCGTGATGGCAGTGCTCGCCATCGAACCAGGGCTCTCCGCCGCGCAGGTGGCCGAACGCACCGCCATGGACAAGGTCGCGGTAAGCCGGGCCGTGGCGCGGCTGCTCGCCAAGGGCGGCCTGGAGCGCGGCACGGCGACGGCGGACCGCCGTCGCTCGGTGCTGTGCTTGTCGGCTGAGGGCGAGCGCATCTACGCGCAAGTCGTGCCGCTTGCACTCGGCCACGAGCGCGCGCTGCTCGAGGTGCTCGAGGCCGATGACCGGGCGGCGCTGGAGCGAATTCTCGTCAAACTGCTCGGACGGGCGCGCACGCTCGGCGAGCGGCTCTGAGGACACCCACATGGCAAGGCAAACTCCATCCAGCGGCATCCCTCGCAGACGCGTCAGATTGATAGAAGGCATAGTTCGCGCGGCGCGGAGCCTGCGTGATACGCAACCTTCGGCGGACGCGCACGGGTCGGCGGACGCGCAGTGGCTGCGCAGCTACTTCCGTGGCGTAGGCGAGGAAGATCTCGAGAGCCACGACCCGCGTGTGCTGGCACGCCTCGCGAGGCTGCATCATGCATTTGCCCGCCGCCGCCGCAAGGGCGAGACGCTGGTGCGCGTATTCTCGCCGACCGCAGCAGAGCAGTTGGGCGAGCGCAGCAGCTATGCCCTCGTCGTCACCGACGACCGCCCCTTCCTCGTCGACTCGCTGAACCTTGCCTTCGGCAGCGCGGGCATCGGCGTACAGCTGCTTATCCACCCGGTGCTCGATATGCCACGGGGTCGCGGTGCGCGGCTACGCGAGTCGTGGCAGCTCTATGAAATCGACCGTCTGGTCGACCCGCAGCGCATCGCGGCGCTGGAGAGCCGCCTGCGCTCCACGCTCGCCGACGTGCAGGTGGCCGTGGAGGACTGGCGGGCAATGCGCGCCCGGGTGCTGTCCGCCGTTGAGGCGCTCGCCAAAACCACGGGCGGCGAGGCGGTGGAAGCCATTGCCCTGCTGCGCTGGGTCGAAGGCGGCCACTTCGTGTTCCTCGGCTGCCGCTACGAGGCGCTGCAGCGCGGCGTGCGGCGCGACCGTCTGCTGCCCGCGCGGCAGGGCGGTCTCGGCATCCTGCGTGACGGCCACGGCCCCGCGCCCCTGCCCGAGGAGGTTGGCGGCGAACTGCGCGAGGCGCTGCGCAGCGCGGACCCGCTGCTCATCAGCAAATCGCCGCAGAGCTCGACGGTGCACCGTGCCGGCCACCTCGATCAGCTGACCGTCAAGGATTTCGATGCGCGCGGTCGAGTGCGCGGCGCCTATCGCATCCTCGGCCTGTGGACCTCAACGGCCTACTTCGCATCGCCAGCCGAAATCCCGGTGGTACGCCGGAAGGTCGCCGATGTCATCGAGCGATTCGGCCTCGACCCCCAAAGCCATGACGGCAAGGCGGTGCTTGCGGTGCTCGAGACCTGGCCGCGGGACGAACTGTTCCAGTCGAGCGTGACGGAACTGGTCGCCTTCGTGCGCGGCGTCGTGAACCTGTACGAGCGGCGGACCACGCGCCTGATGATGCGCCACGACGCGCCGGGTCGATTCTGGTCGTGCATGGTCTTCGTGCCGCGCGACCGCTACACCACGGAGGTGCGGCTGCGGATCGAGCAACTGCTGCTGGCACGCTGCGGCGGCAGCGAGTTCGAATCGCAGGTACAGATCGCCGGCTCGAACCACGCGCGTCTGCACGTCACGATCCGCGGTCCCGCGCTGCGGATGCGACTCGACGTGCCGGCGATGGAGACGCAGGTGGCCGCTGCGGTCGCCACCTGGACAGACAACCTGCGCAGCACGCTGCTTGCAGCCCTGCCCGCCGCTCGCGCGATCACGCTGTTCGAGCGGCATGCGGGGCGCTTTCCCCTCGCTTACCAGAGCGAAGTGACACCGGCCGCGGCAGTGGCCGACCTCGAAGCGCTGGAGCAACTGGCCGCCGCCCCCGACCTGCTGCATCTGCGGCTGCACCGCCCGACGGGGACGCCGCGTCATTTGATCCATCTGCGGGTCGCGCGGCACGGCAGTGCTCTGCCGATCGCCGACCTGTTGCCGGTGCTGGAGAACTTCGGGCTGCGGATGCTGGCGGAGCGGCCTTGGACGCTCTGCGGTACTGCGGATCGGACTGCGGATCGCGCTGCTGACCCCGGCATCGCGTCGGGCGGGACGGTCTCGTTGCAGGACTTCGCGCTCGAACTGCGCAACGGCGCATCGCTCGAGGTGGGCCGCGACGGTGAGCGTCTGCTGGCCGCGCTGCGTCTCGTCCGCGAGGGCAACCTGGAGAGCGACGGCTTCAACCGCCTCGTCCTGCTTGCCGGACTCGAGGGGCGCGAAGTCAACGTGCTGCGGGCCTGCTGTCGCTACCTGCTGCAAGCAGGCAGCAGCTTCAGCCAGAGCTACATGGAGCGTACGCTGGCGGCACATCCCTCGATCGCTGCCGATCTGCACGCGCTGTTCGTGGCGCGGCTGGCGCCGACGGCACGCGCTGCGCAGGGGCGACGCACGACACGTACGACCGCAGATGGTCGCGCCGGCGGCGACCATGGCGCCGAGGGTCGGCGACTTCAGGAGCGGATCGCGCGGCGTCTCGATGCCATCGCGAGCGCGGACGAGGACCGCATCCTGCGCAGCTTCCTCGCGCTCATTCTGGCGATCGAGCGTACCAACCATTTCCAGCGTACCGCCGAGGGCGCACCGCGGCCGGCGCTCGCGCTGAAGCTCGATCCGCAGGCCATACCGGGCTTGCCGCTGCCGCGGCCCAAGCACGAGATCTACGTTTTCGGCCCGCGGGTCGAGGGCGTACACCTGCGCATGGGCGACGTGGCGCGCGGCGGCATCCGCTGGTCGGATCGCCGCGAGGACTTCCGTACCGAAGTGCTAGGCTTGATGAAGGCGCAAAACGTCAAGAACACGCTCATCGTGCCGGAGGGCGCGAAAGGCGGCTTCGTACCGCGGCAACTGCCCGCCTCGGGCAACCGCGAGGCGATCCAGGCCGAGGGCATCGCGGCCTACCGTCTCTACATCGATTCGCTGCTCGACGTCACGGACAACATCCAGGGCGCGCGCGTCGTGCCGCCCGCCGCAGTGCGACGGCGCGATGGCGACGATCCGTACCTCGTCGTCGCCGCTGACAAGGGCACTGCCACCTTCTCGGACACCGCCAACGCCATCTCGGCCAGCCGCGGGTTCTGGCTCGGCGATGCCTTCGCGTCCGGGGGCTCGGCCGGGTACGACCACAAGAAAATGGGTATCACCGCGCGCGGCGCGTGGGAGTGCGTGAAGCGGCACTTCCGCGAGCTCGGTATCGATATCCAGCAGCAGTCATTCACGGTCGCCGGCATCGGCGACATGTCGGGCGACGTCTTCGGCAACGGCATGCTGCTGTCGCCCCAGCTGCGGCTGGTGGCGGCCTTCAACCATGCCCACGTGTTCATCGATCCGGATCCGGATCCCGCCGTCTCCCTCGCGGAGCGCGCGCGCCTGTTCGCTCTGCCGCGCTCGGGCTGGAGCGACTACGACACGCGGCTCCTGTCGCGTGGCGGCGCCGTCTTCGAGCGCAGCGCAAAGGCCGTGAAGTTGTCGGCGGAGGCGCGAGCGCTGCTCGACCTGCAGACCGACACGCTGACGCCCACGGAACTGATCCGCGCGATCCTGCGCATGCGCGTCGACTTGCTGTGGAACGGCGGTATCGGCACCTACGTGAAGGCGTCCCATGAGCCGCAGGCCGCGGCAGGCGACCGCGGCAACGACGCGCTGCGCGTCGACGGCCGCGAGTTGCGCGCGAGGGTCGTCGGCGAGGGCGGCAACCTCGGCTTCACGCAGCGCGGCCGAGTCGAATATGCACTCGCCGGCGGGCGCATCAACACCGACTTCATCGACAACTCCGCCGGCGTCAACACCTCGGATGTCGAGGTAAACCTCAAGATCCTCACCAACGGCATCGAGGCACGGGGGCGTCTGCGGCGGCGTGATCGCGACCGGCTGCTCGCCGGGCTGACCGACGAGGTTGCCGCACTCGTGCTGCGGAACAACTATCTGCAGAGTCAGGCGCTCTCCACGCTCCAACTGCACTCCGCCGAGCGCCTGCCGGAGCTGCGTGAACTCATCCGCGATCTGGAAAGAGCCGGCGAACTCGATCGCGCGGTCGAGTCACTGCCCGATGAGGAAACGCTCGCCGCTCGTCGCAAGCAGGGACTCGGACTGGCGCGACCGGAACTGGCCGTGGTACTCGCCTACGCGAAGATATCGCTGAACCGGCAGTTGATCGCCTCCGATCTGCCGGAGGATCCGTGGTTCGCCGCAGAACTCTCCGCCTACTTCCCTGCCGCCGTGCGCCGCCGCTTCCCACGCGACGTCGGCCGGCACAAGCTGCGGCGCGAGATCATCACTACCGCCGTGACCAACGGCATCGTGAATCGCATGGGTCCGACCTTCGTGATGCGCGCCCGCGCGGAAAGCGGCGCGAGCGCGGCACAGGTGGCGCGCGCCTGGAGCATCGCGCGCGAGATCCTGCGGATGCGCGAACTCTGGGCGAGGATCGAGTCGCTCGACAACCGGATCGCCAGTCGCGCGCAGTACGTCGCGCTGGCTGATACCGCACGAGTACTGCGTCACCTGACGCTGTGGCTGCTGCGGCACCGGCGCGGATCACTCGAGGTGGCCGAGGCGGTGAAGCGGCTGGCCAGCCCGATGGTGCAACTGCGGACTGCCATGCCAGGGGTCCTCGCCGGCGCCGCGGCGGCGCGCTACCGCCTGGCGCAGGCGGAGCACACAGCGGCCGGACTGCCAGCCGCGCTCGCCGGTACGCTCGCCGAACTGCGCGTGCTCGACAATGCGCTCGATGTGCTGGAGGTTGCCGTACTGCAGTCGCAACGCGTAGCCGACACGGCGCGGCTGTGGTCCGCCGCCGCAGCCGCGCTGCGACTCGACTGGCTGGAACAGAGCATCACCGGGCTGCCCGTGGACTCCACGCTGCAGGCGACCGCCCGCACCGGCCTGCGTGAAAGCGCCCGATCGCTCGAGCGACGGATCGTCGAACGCATCAGCGGCAGCGGCGGACTCGAGCCATGGCGCGTTTCGCGCGCCGCGGCCCTCGTCCAATGGGAGCGGGTGGTGGCGGAAATCGCGGCGCAAGGTGCACCGGACTTCGCCTCGTTGTCGGTCTGCCTCGACGCGCTACGACCGCTCGCCGACTGACGCGACGTGCTGCTGGCGCGATAGCTCGGCCTTCTGGTGCATCGGCGTACGCGCCGCCAGCCAGGCCGCGATGACCACGCCCGCGGTGATGGCGAGCAGCTCGATCGCGTGCTTCTCGGGGTACTCCCAGAACTCGGTGAAGAGCTTCCAGCGTCCACCGAGTTCGACGGCGTTCCAGGCGACGATGGCCGTCGGAATGCCGTAGCGGATGGCCGTGGTGACCTTCCAGAAGAGCATCAGCCGGCGGAACAGATAGACCGCCCAGATGATGTTAAGTCCGAATACCACGTATGCCGCCGGATGACGATCGCCGAAGAAGCGCTCGTCATAGAGGAACAGCAGGAACAGGTAGAAGAACCAGATGACGTAAATGGTCTCGAGCGCAGTGATGCCGGCGAAGCTGCGCTGGTGTGCAGGGTTCGGCTTGCCGGTCTTCATCCCGAGGTGCCGCTGGAACCAGACGAAGAAATTGCACTTCGTCTCCTTGTTGAACAGGAAGTAGACGAGCGTGGCGCCCATCACGCCGACCGAGGACATCATCACGAGATACTCGCCCTTGGTGGCGATACTGCCTGGACTGTGTTTGTCCATCAGGTCCGGCACACCGAGCACTTGGGCCGACCAGACGAAAGCGAACTCCACCCAGCCGGTCCAGAGGAAAGTGCCGGCCCAGAAGCCGTACCAGGTGGCCGCCACCTCGTTCGGGTGGCGCATGCCCAGCCACAGCAGCACGGCACCGAAGAGGCCCATGGCGATGGCAGACTCGTAAACGTAGCCTGGGCCCGGCCAGATGTCCTCCATCATGATCATCACGGTGTGGCCCAGTGCCTGCACGACAAACACGATGAAGAAGGCCATCAGCCCCGGCCAGGGCGGCCGCGCCAGAAAGCCCCTCATGCCAGTGGCCGGCAGGCCGGATTCGACGTTCGCATTCATTGTTGTCCCCTCCCGCCCGCCCCCGCGAGCGCCATCGGATCGGAGAAATCCCCGGTCACGTCCGAGTCTAGGACGGCAAGGCGGCGCTGTGGGTCAACAGAAGGTAAACGTCGGCGTGGCGGCTGGCGCAGGGGCCGCCCGGCGGCAACATCCGCCGCAACCAGGGCGGGACGGCAAACCCGGGCCGCTTGGCGTGGGTAGGGGCTTACGACCGGCGATCAGTTCGCGTGGTAGCCATTGATGGATTTCAGTTCGAGGAACTCGAGCAGCCCGTAGATCCCGCACTCGCGCCCGTTACCCGACTGCTTGTAGCCGCCGAACGGCTCCGCATAACCCTGCGACGCGGCATTGATGTAGACGCTGCCCGCCCGCAGGCGGCGCGCGACCGCGTGCGCCTTCGCGCGGTCGCCGGTGTGCAGATAGGCGGCAAGCCCGTAAGGCGTGTCGTTGGCGATCTCCAGACCCTCCTCGAGCGTACTGAAGGGGATCATCACCAGCACCGGGCCAAAGATTTCTTCGCGCGCGATGCGCATCTGGTTATGCACGTCGGCGAATACGGTCGGTCGCACGAAGAAACCGCGCTCGAACCCCGCCGGCCTGCCCGGTCCGCCCGATACGAGGCGCGCGCCCTCTTCGATGCCGAGCTGCATGTAGGCCTGCACACGCTCGAACTGGATGCGCGAAGCGAGCGGGCCGATGTGACGGCCAGACTCGCGCGGGTTGCCGACCCGTGTCGTCTCCGCAATGCGGCGCACGATCTCCACCGCCTGCGCATACACTGAGGACTCGACCAGCATGCGCGTGGGCGCGTTGCATGACTGGCCGGTGTTGAAGAAGCAGCGGCGCACCGAAGTGCCAAGCGCGCGCTCGAGATCGGCGTCGGCGAAGATCAGGTTGGCGGACTTGCCGCCGAGTTCCTGGGCGACCCGCTTGACCGTATCGGCGGCGGTCTTCGCGACATCGATGCCGGCTCGCGTCGAACCGGTGAAGGACATCATGTCGATCAGCGGATGCGCGCTCATCGCGTGGCCGACCGCAGGTCCGGTGCCGTGCACGAGGTTGAAGACGCCGGGGGGCAGACCGGCCTCGTCGATGAACTCGGCGACCAGCTGCGCCGACAGTGGTGCCTGCTCGCTGGGCTTCAGCACCATGGTACAGCCGGCCGCGATCGCCGGGGCTACCTTGGCCATGATCTGGTTGATCGGCCAGTTCCAGGGCGTGACGAGACCGCAAACGCCGATCGGTTCGCGCACCACGTTGGCGGTGCCGATACGGGTCTCCCAGTCGAGCTGGCCGGCGGCGGCGATGGTCGCTTCGATGTGGCCAGGACCGGCGGCTGCTTGCGCGTCGCGCGCCATGTCGCGCGGCGCTCCCATCTCGGTGGTGATAGCGACCGCCATCTCGTCGATACGCCGCAGGAAGATGGACTTGATGCGCCGCAACGCGTCAAGCCGCTCCTTCAGCGGCGTGCGGCCGAAGGACTGGAAGGCGCGCGCAGCAGCAGCCACGGCACGTTCGACATCGGCTGGCGATCCCATGCGGATCTGCGCCACCGCGGATTCATCGGCCGGATCGATCACCGTGAACAGCGTGCCGGCGTCGACGGGATCGACCCAGCGGGCGTCGATGTAGTGCTGCAGAGTCTTCATGGCGGGCCGACCTCCGGAGTATTGTCGCTATACTGCCATCCTCCGGAACCGTGGAGTACGGCGTCATGATCGACCGGTTGCGCAGCCGCAGGTGGCGACTTCCCCCTCGTTTGCGCACACGGCTCGGTGTTCTGTTGTTCGCCGTCATGCTGCCCGGCGTTGCCGTCGCCCAAGGCACGCTGCGCATCATCACCTGGGCGGACTACGTCCCAGCCGATGTGGCCGCGCAGTTCACGCGCGAGACCGGCATCAAAGTCGAAGTGACTCTGTCCAACAACGAAGAGATGATCTCCAAGCTGCGCGCCACCCGCGGGGCGGGGTTCGATCTCGCGCAACCCTCGCAGGACCGAATCGTCGGTCCGCAGCAGGAGTTCGGCATATACAAGCCGATAGACCTCGCGAAGGTAAGGGTCGAGCACATCCAGCCGGAACTCCTGGCGACGGTGCGCCGCAACGCGACGGTGGATGGCAAGCTCTACGCCCTGCCGTACGTCTGGGGCGCCGAGGGCCTGGTGGTCAACACGCGGCGGGCCCGCATCACCGACTACCTCGACCTTTGCCGCACCGATCTCAAGGGGCGCACTGCAGTACGCCTGCGACGACCCACTCTCATGGCCTTCGCCTTTGCCATGGGCAAGGATCCGTTCGCGCTCTACGGCGAACCGCGGGCATACGGGGCGCTCATGGACCAGGTCGGCGCGCGGCTGATCGCCTGCAAGCCCAACTTCCGCTTCTTCGTCGACAACCGCGACCAACTGCTCAATGGCATGCGCTCAGGAGAACTGCACGCAGCCATGATTTGGGACTCGGGCGGCTGGCGACTCAACCGCGAGAACCCGGACTTCAGGTTCGTCGTGCCCCGCTCCGGCGCGCTAGGCTGGCTCGACACCTACGCGCTGCCGGCTCGCGGTCGTAACGACGCGGCTGCCTACGCCTGGATCAACTTCACCTTGCGTCCGGAGGTTGCCGCGCGCATCGCACGCACCGCCGGCAATTTCTCGGCCGCGAAGGGCGCGGAAAACCTGACGGATCCACGCCTGCGTGCGCAGTTCGCCGCGAGCTTTCCAAACGGCCTCCGCGACGTCCGCTGGTATCCGGCGATCCCGCCGGGCCTCGAAGAGATCGAGGGTCGCGTCCTCGATCGGGTCAAGGCCGCCCGGTAGGTCATCGCCAGGATGGCCGCGGCAGAGGACATCGATCTCGAGGCGCGGGCGCTGTCCAAGCGCTACGGGAGCCATGTCGTCGTCGACTCGCTGTCTTTCGGCGTGCGCCGCGGCAGTCTCTTCGCCATCCTCGGACCCTCCGGCTGCGGCAAGACCACGCTGCTGCGCATGATCGCCGGGTTCGTCGAGCCAGACAGCGGCGACGTCGAGATCGGTGGCCGCAGCATGCGCGGCGTGCCGCCGAACCGGCGCCCGGTGAACATGGTGTTCCAGCAGCTCGCGTTGTTCCCGATGCTGAGCGTCGGCGAGAACGTCGCCTACGGTCTCGCGCGGCGCGGCATCGCGCGGGCCGAGCGTGAGCGCCGTGCGCTCGCCATGCTCGAGCGCGTTGGTCTGCCGGGAGTCGCGGGCAAGCGGGTGGACGAACTCTCCGGCGGCCAGCGGCAACGTGTCGCGATCGCCCGCAGCCTGGTCCTCGAACCCACCCTGTTGCTGCTCGACGAGCCTCTGGGTGCGCTCGACCTGAAGCTGCGCGAGCGCATGAAGGTCGAACTCAAGCAGTTGCAGGCCGATTTCGGCACCACCTTCGTATACATCACCCATGACCAGTCGGAGGCGCTCGTGCTTGCAGACAGAGTCGCCGTGATGAATGCAGGGCGCTTCGAGCAGGTGGGAACGCCGCAGGAGCTCTACTACGCGCCGGCGACCCCGTTCGTAGCCGGCTTCGTCGGCGCCAGCAATCGTATCGACGGGTGCATCCGGGCGATGGACGGCGATACGGTGCAACTCGTCACGGCCGCCGGCTGGACGGTGCGCGCGCAGCGGCGCGGCGCGCTCGCCATCGGCGACGCGGCCAGTCTTTTCGTGCGGCCGGAGGCCGCGGTGCTCGGGCGCACCGTCGCGGAGCTCGACCTCGCTGCAGGCGAGTCGGTGTACTCAGCGCTGGTGGAGAGCCTGCTGTTCGACGGCGCCAACTCCGCGGTGCTCCTGCGCGAGACGGGCAGCCGCAGCGAGTTCCGCGTGGCGCTGCCGCAGACCGGGCGTTGCGCCGACCTGCGCGTAGGCGAGCGGGTGGTGTTCGGCTTCCAGCCAGCGCGCGCAGTGTGCTTCAAGACGGACCCGGGCAGTGAGGCGGCAGACAGCGGTAGCGCGCGTCATGGCTGAGCGCGCCGGCGCCGCACGGCGGCTCGCGCTGTGGCTGCTGCTTGCGCCGGCGCTACTGTGGCTCGGCGGCCTGATCCTGCTGCCGCACGTCGACCTGGCACTGCTGTCGCTGCGCGAACGTACGGCGCCAGGCGAGTACGCGTGGAGCCTCGCGCAGTACCGCACTTTCTTCACCGAGCCGCTTTACTGGGATGTGTTCGCGCGGACCGCGGTGATCAGCCTTATCGCCACGACGCTCACGCTGCTTATCGCCTTCCCGATCGCCTGGACCATCGCCAAGCTCACGCGCGGACGCTTGAGCGCCCTGCTGCTGGTCGCCTGCCTGATCCCCTTCTGGGTGAGCGAGACAGTACGCACGTTGGGCTGGATGATCCTGCTGCGCGAGAGCGGCGTGCTGCCTAGACTGCTGGTGGCTCTGGGCATCGCCGAAGTGCCGCCCGAGATGTTGTATCGCGACGCCACGATCCTCGTGGGTCTTGTCTACACGTCGCTGCTCTTCATGTTGGTACCGCTCCATTCCAGTCTCGAGAGCCTCGACGACTCGCTGATCGAGGCAGCCTACGACCTTGGCGGCAATGGCTGGAGCGTGCTGCGGACGGTGGTGATCCCGCATGCAGCGCCCGGCATCACCGCGGGCTGCATCGTGGTTTTCATGCTCACGCTCGGCAACTATCTCACCGCATCGCTGCTCGGCGGCAAGAACTCGCTGTGGTTCACCGAGCAGATCTACACGCAGTTCATCACCCGCTTCAACTGGGAGCAAGGCGCCGCCTTCGGTTTCCTGCTTCTCGGGCTGTCGAGTCTGCTGGTGTGGGTCGGACTGCGCCTCAGCGGTCAGAGATTCGCCGACGTGATGAGCCGCACATGATTCCCTCCCTGCCCCGCGATCCCTGGGTACGCGTGCTCACCGCGCTCTTCGTGGCGGCATTCCTCGTGTTCCTCTTCATGCCACTCGCCACCGTCGTCGTCTTCGCTTTCAACGATGCTCCGTATCCGGCGCCGCCGTGGCAGGGATTCACGCTGGACTGGTTCACCGGCAATGCGGCGGCGGGGCGCACGGGTCTCTTCGGCGACGAAGAACTTCTGGGCAGTATCCTCACCAGTCTGCTGGTGGCCTGCTGGGTAACGCTGCTGTCGCTGCTCGTGGGTACGGCCAATGCTTTCCTGATGGAGCGCACGCAGTTCCGCGGCCGCAGCGTGCTCGCTCTGCTGATGCTGTTTCCGCTCGTGATCCCTGGCGTGATCCTTGGCATCTCTATCCTCGCTTTCGCGAGCCGCGTAGCCGATCTGCTTGGGGACGTCTTTGGCTGGGAGGCGGATTTCCTGCGACCGGGCCTGCCGCTGGTCGTGCTCGGCCAGCTGTCCTATCTCATCGCCATCGCCACCCTGACGATCAGTGCCCGCCTCAAGCGATTCGACCGTACTCTGGAGGAGGCTGCCCGCAACCTCGGCGCCACGCACGCGGCGGTGCTCGCCACCATCACCCTGCCCTACCTGCGTCCTGCGCTGATCGGCTCGGCAGCCGTCGTGTTCCTCATGTCGTTCGAGAATTTCAATACGACGCTGATGCTGGTCGGCGCGGAGTCGCCGCTCACGGTGCTGATGTACGGACGGATGCGCGACGGCGCCACGCCGGTACTGAATGCGGTCAGCGTGTTCCTGATGGTCGCCTCGGCGGTGATCGCACTGCTGCTGATACGCGGCGGCGATCGTCGCCCAGCCCGCGCTACGCCCAAGAGTTCTGTCTCCCTCGATCGATGACGGGTAGTATCCAGGCAACCTCCCCGGGCTCCCTGCCGACACCGCGATGCCAGACTCCGATCCGCTGCTGCAGTTGCAACCCGATATCCACCTATCCGCACGTGACTTCGGCGTGCCGCTCGATATGCCGGTACCGGCCTTCAGCAGCCGCTCGCAGCACGTCCCGGACGTCGACCCTGCCTACCACTTCGATCCGCAGACCACGCTCGCCATCCTCGCCGGCTTCGCGCACAACCGGCGGGTGATGGTTCAGGGGTATCACGGCACCGGCAAATCGACGCATGTCGAGCAGATCGCGGCCCGCCTCAACTGGCCCCTTGTCCGCATCAATCTCGACGGGCATCTCAGCCGCCTCGACCTCGTCGGCCGTGACGCGATCGTGGTGGTGGACGGCAGGCAGATGACCGAGTTCAGAGAGGGTCTGCTGCCCTGGGCGGCGCAGCGTCCGGTCGCGCTGCTGTTCGACGAGTACGATGCCGGGCGTCCGGACGTCATGTTCGTGATCCAGCGGGTGCTCGAGTCAAGCGGCAAGCTGACCCTGCTCGACCAGAACCGGGTCATCACACCCCACCCTTGGTTCCGCCTGTTCGCCACCTGCAACACCATCGGGCTGGGTGACTCCTCGGGGCTCTACCATGGGACGCAGCAGGTCAACCAAGGCCAGATGGACCGCTGGTCGATCGTCACGGTGCTCAACTACCTGCAGCACGACGTCGAAGCGGCGATCGTCGCCGGCAAGGTCGAGGGCTACGCCGATGCCGAGGGCCGGCGCATGATCATGTCCATGGTCAAGGTGGCCGACATGACGCGCAATGCCTTCATGAACGGCGATATCTCCACGGTGATGAGTCCGCGCACCGTCATTACCTGGGCGGAGAACGCGCTCATCTTCCGCGACCTCGCTCTAGGCTTCCGCGTGAGTTTCCTCAACCGTTGCGACGAACTGGAGCGCCCGACCATCGCCGAGTTCTACCAGCGCGCCTTCGGCGAGGATCTGGAGCTCGAGACGCCGCGGCTGAAGGTGCTTTAAGAGCCGCAGAATCCGCCGGCATGGTCCACCGTGGGCGTCGCCGGCGGCCCGCAAGCCGCAGCGATGCGAGCCCCGCGCATCCTTGAGGATTCCTCCAATTTGGACCATAGTCGAGCGGCCAGATTCGGCAGACGGAGGCAGCATGACTCAAGGCGGACCCATCCAGCGGCGCGGCCGCGAACTGCGGCGCTCGGCCCGCGCGCAAAAAGGCCTCGCCAAGCTCGCCTTCATCCGGCGCAGCATCCCCGAGGTGCAGCTGTTGCACGACGAGGCCGTCGAGATCATCGAGGACAACGCCGAAACGATCCTCGAAGAAATCGGCATCGAGTTCCGCCGGGACCCGCCGTCGCTGGAGCTGTGGCGCAACGCCGGAGCCGACGTCTCCGGCGAGCGGGTGCGTTTCCCGCGTGGCCTGTGCAGACACCTGCTGAAGTCCGCGCCGTCGACTTTCCAGGTGCATGCGCGCGACCCTGCGAAGACGGTGCAGATCGGAGGCAACGCCACAGTATTCTCCCCGGTGGGCGGCCCGCCGTTCGTCACCGACCTCGACCGCGGCCGCCGCTACGCCACGCACGAGGACCTCGTCAATCTGATCAAGCTCGCGCACATGGCGCCAGCCATCCACTTCGCTGGCGGCAGCATCTGCGAGCCGATGGACATTCCGCCGGGCAAACGCCACCTCGACGTGCAGTACGCCTACTTCCGCCACACCGATCTCGCCTGCGAAGGCACGCCCGAGACCCCGGGACGCGCCGCCGACGCGGTACGCATGGCGCAGCTGGTGTTCGGTGCGGACTTCGTCGATTCGCATGCCGTGCTGCTCGGCAACATCAACTCCAACTCTCCGCTTACCTTCGACGGCCGGATGCTCGGCTCGCTGCGCGAGTTCGCCCGCCACAATCAGGGCACCATCGTGGTGCCGGCGGTGCTGGCGGGCGCCATGGGTCCGGTGACGCCTGCCGGCTGCATGGCCGAGATCCTCGCCGAGACGCTCGCCGGCATGGCGCTCACGCAGTTGGTGCGCCCGGGCGCGCCGGTCATTCTGGGCTCGTTCGTCGGTGCGGTTTCGATGCGCTCGGGCTCGCCGACCTTCGGCACACCGGAGGCCACGCAGATGATCTTTGCCACCGCACAGCTCGCGCGCCGACTGGGCGTGCCCTGTCGCAGCGGCGGCTCGCTCTGCTCCTCGAAGGTCGCCGATGCCCAGGCGGGCTACGAAAGCGCGCACACGCTGCTGCCGACGGTGCTCGCAGGCGTGCACCTCGTGACCCACGCGGCGGGCTGGCTCGAAGCCGGGCTGGTTGCGGGGTACGAGAAATTCGTCATGGACGTCGACCAGCTGGCGATGATGCAGGCGCTGACAGCCGGCATGGACCTCAGCGCGCGCGGGCAAGCGATGGACGCAATTCGCGAAGTCGGGCCGGGCAGCCATTTCCTCGGCTGCTCGCACACGCTCGCCAACTTCGAGACCGCTTTCTACCAGTCGACGATCGCCGACTACTCCTCGTTCGAGCAATGGTCTAGCGAGGGCAGTCTGACCGCCGAGCAACGCGCCAACACGGTTTGGAAGCGCATGCTCGCCGAGTACGTCGACCCGGGCATCGACCCGGCGGTGGACGAGGCACTGCTCGACTTCGTGGCGCGGCGCCGCAGCGAACTCAGCGACGCGGTGGAGGAGGATTGAAATCCACCATGCCGTCTGCGATGCAGCGGACGGCATCGCGACCTTTCGAGCGGGTGCTTGCCGAGGCGACGCGGGCGCTCGCCGGCAATGCGAAACTTCGTGTCGCCTTCGGACCCGGCGGGCCTCGGCTTGAGGGCGATCGACTGCTCCTGCCGACGCCTCCGGACACGATGACACCTGACGCGCTTGCGCTGGCACGCGGCACCGCAGATCGGCTCGCGCTGCGCCATGCGCACCACGACCCGCAGCTGCATGCGCAGCATCGTCCAATCGGCTTCCGGGCGCGCGCCCTGTTCGACGCGCTGGAGGATGCCCGCTGCCTGTCGCTGGGGGCGCGCAATCTGGCGGGGGTGAGCCGTAATCTCGCCAGGCTGCTACACGAGGAGCTGCGGCGCAGCGGCGTACTGCGCGGTCCCGGCGACAACTCTGCAGCCATGTCGCAGGCACTCGCCCTGCTCGCGCGTGAGCGGCTTGCGAACATGCCGATTCCGGCCGAGGCGCTGCCTTTGATGCAGCGCTGGCGCGCCTTCCTCGACACGCGGCTCGCCGGGTGTCTGTCAGCGTTGGCGCATACGACGCACGACCAGCAGGCCTTCGCGGCCGCACAGTACGAGGTGCTGCGCGCGCTCGGTCTCGGTCACGAGATCGCCATGGCTACAGCCGGCACGCCGGCCCCCTCGCGGAACACGTCCGCGGCCGCCGCACGCAGCGCCGCCGCGCGCACCGTCGCCGGACGCCTTGCCAACCTGCCGGATCCCGGTGTGCAGCCAGCGCGTGAAGCAGCCGATGAGGACGAGCCCGGCCTCGAAGTCGAGGCGCCCACCGCCAAACTGCGTCCTCTGCGTCGCGGCCGCAGGACAGCCGCCGGCACGTCGCCGGCCGGCAACCGCCTGAGCCGGCATGGCGAACGCGAACCCGCCCACCCCCTCGCGGGCTACCGGGTTTACACCCGCGCGCACGACCAAATCCGCGACGCCACGGAGCTGGCCGATGCGGCCGAGCTGGAGCAGCTGCGTGCGACGCTCGACGCGCAGTCACGCCAGCTGCCGAGCATCGTCGCCCGACTCGCGAGGCGTCTCGAGCGCGTGCTGCGGACCCAGCAGCGTCGCAGCTGGAAGTTCGACGAAGAGGAGGGCGTGCTCGATGCGGCGCGCCTCGCGCGCGTGCTCACCGATCCGCTTGCGCCGCTGTCCTTCAAGCAGGAGGCCGCAACCGACTTCAAGGACACCGTAGTCACGCTGCTGCTCGACAACTCGGGCTCGATGCGCGGGCGCCCGATCCTGCTGACGGCGCTCTGCGCCGACCTTCTGGCGAAAACGCTGGAGCGCTGCGGGGTGGCCACCGAGATCCTCGGTTTCACCACCGTCGAGTGGGATGGCGGCCAGGCAAGGCGCGACTGGATCGCGGCCGGCGCCCCGCGAAATCCGGGCCGTCTGACCGACCTGCGCTACATCATCTACAAATCCGCCGATCTCGCCTGGCGCCGCGCCCGCCGCAACCTCGGGCTGCTGCTGCGCGACGATCTCATGAAGGACAACATCGACGGCGAGGCGCTGTGGTGGGCGCACCAGCGTCTGCTCGCCCGACGCGAGCGGCGGCGAATCCTGATGGTGATCTCTGACGGCGTGCCACTCGAGCAGACAACTCTCTCGGTAAATCCTGGCGGCTATCTCGACCAGCACCTGCGGCAGGTCATCGGCTGGATCGAATCACGCTCGCCCGTGGAACTGGTGGCGATCGGCATCGGACACGAAGTAGGCGACTACTACTCGCGGGCGCTCGCCATTGGCGGTACAGACGACCTT
>JBILMF010000195.1:0-4519 GCA_044375655.1 Steroidobacteraceae bacterium
GAGGTGGTCGAACGCCTGTACCGCGAGATCCGCGCGCTGCGCATCTACGAGGGAGCGACCGAAGTGCAAAAAATGATCATCGCCCGTGAGGTGATGCGGTGAGAGCCGAGGTGCTGCAGCCGGCCGCATGGCCGCGCCCCAAGGGCTACGCCAATGGCGTGGTGGCGCGCGGTCGGCAGATCTTCCTCGCCGGCCAGATCGGCTGGGACGAGCACGGCCGGTTCCCCAGCGTTGATCTGCCCGGGCAGGTGCGACAGGCGCTGCGGAACATCGTTACGCTGCTCGCCGAGGCTGGTGCCGGACCCGAGCATATCGTCAGATTGACCTGGTTCATCACCAGCCGCGATGAGTACCACGCGGAGCTTCCCGGCATCGGTGCCGCCTATCGCGAGGTGCTCGGCAGGAATTTTCCGCCGATGTCCGTCGTGCAGGTGGTGGCACTGGTCGAGTCGCTGGCCAAGGTCGAGATCGAGGCCACGGCAGTCATTCCCGACGGTACGGACTGAACAGGCCATGGCGATGTGGCGACCCGCCGAGCGCATCCGCCACGACGCTGCAGGAGGTCGCTGGCCTACGCGTGAAGAAGCGCGCGCCGCGCTGCTCTTTCAGCCGCTGCGCATCGGCACAACCGATCTCGCCGGCCGCAGCTGGGTACCGGCGATGGTGCCGTGGCGGGCGTCGGCGACGGGCGAGGTCACGCCCAATGTACTCGACTGGTATCGACGTTTCGCGCGTGGCCGCCCGGCGGCGCTGGTCGTCGAGGCGACCGGCATCGCCGACGTCGCGAGCGGCCCCCTGTTGCGTATCGGTGACGACCGCTACCTCCCGGGACTCGCCGAACTCGTGCGTACGGTACGCGAGGCGAGCGGCGGCGAGACGCGGCTGCTGATCCAGCTGATCGACTTCCTTGCCATCCGCCGCCGCCCCGATCCGCAGCGCTATCTGCGCGAATTCCTCGCCGTCACGCCCATGCACAGGCAGGCACTCGGCATGTCCGAGGAGCCGGAGTCCGTGCTGCGCGAGCGGCTCTGCACCCTCGATGAGGCCGCTTTGCGCAGCGTGCTGACGCCACGCGAGTTCGAGTCGCTGTCGATGGGACACCGCGAGCGGGTAACGGATCTTTCCGCACCGCATATCCGCGACCTGCCGGCGCGGCTGCCACGGCAGTTCGCCGCCGCCGCACGCCGCGCGCGCGAGGCCGGATTCGACGGTGTGGAGCTGCACTATGCCCATGCCTACACGCTGGCGTCCTTTCTGTCGGCCACCAACGATCGGACCGACGGCTATGGCGGCTCGCTGGCCGCGAGGCAGCGTTTGCCGCTCGAAATCTTTGCTGCGGTACGGCAGGAAGTGGGTACCGACTTCATGGCGGGCTGCCGTTTCCTTGCCGAGGAGTGCATCGCGGGTGGCAGCGGCATCGACGATGCCGTCGCCCATGCCATGGCGTTCGCGCGCGCGGGCTTCGATTTTCTCTCGCTGTCACGTGGCGGCAAGTTCGATGATGCGAAACAGCCGCGCGTCGGCGAGGCCGCATATCCATACACGGGGCGCAGCGGTTACGAGTGCATGCCGTCCTATTTCTCCGACGCGCAGGGTCCGTTCGGCCGCAATCGGCAGCCGGCGCACCGGATACGTGCTGCGGTACGAGCCGCGGGTTTCGCGACGCCGGTGATCGCCGGCGGCGGAGTGCACAATTTCGAGATGGCCGAGTCCTGGCTCGCCGACGGCAGCGCCGATCTCGTCAGCATCGCGCGGCAGGCGCTCGCCGATCCGGACTGGTTCATCAAGGTACGCAGCGGACTCGGCGCACAGGTGCGACTCTGCAAATACACCAACTACTGCGAGGCGCTCGACCAGCGCCACCGCGAGGTGACCTGCGAACTGTGGGACCGCGAAGGACTCGACGAACCCGGTGTGGTCCGCTCGCAGGACGGCAAGCGCCGGCTGGTCGCACCCTGAGAGCGGGTCATCCTGCTCGCGATCCGACGCTCAGGCCGAGCGCCGCTTCAGGTGCACGAGCAGCACAGAGACCGCTGCCGGAGTGATCCCCGGCAGGCGTGAGGCCTGGCCCAGCGTATCCGGCCGCGCCGTCGCGAGTCTCTGCCGGACTTCGTTGGAGAGGCCCGCCACCTTTCCGTAATCGAGGTCCATCGGCAGCGCCAGTTCTTCGTGTTTGCGCTGGCGGTCGATCTCGTCCTGCTGACGTTCGATGTAGCCCGCGTACTTGGCACGCACCTCGACCTGCAGGGCCACCGCCGCTGGCAAGCGCTCGTCGAGCTGGGCGAGCGCCATCATGGGGTCGTCGGCCGCGAACTGCGCCGCCGCTTCGGGTCCGGCGAGTTCGCTGGCCGCCGCGGGCAGCGACTCCAGCGTGATCTGCGGGCGGCGCAGCAGGTCGAAGGCGCTGGTACCGCGCCAGCGCGCCTTGTGCAGCCGCGCGAGCTCGGCGTCCGCCGCCTCGCGTTTGCGGCAGAAGAACGTCCAGCGTTCCCCGTCGACCAGCCCCATCGTCCTGCCCTGCTCGGTCAGCCGCAGGTCGGCGTTGTCCTCGCGCAGCAGCAGCCGGTGCTCGGCGCGGCTGGTGAACATCCGGTAGGGCTCCGGCGCCCCGCGGGTGATCAGGTCGTCGATCAGCACCCCAAGGTAGGCCTCGGCGCGCGACGGAACCCACGGCGCCTCGCCGCGGACCTGTCGCGCCGCGTTGATGCCGGCGACGATGCCCTGCGCGCCCGCCTCCTCGTAGCCGGTGGTGCCGTTGATCTGACCGGCGAAGAACAGGCCCGGGAGCGCCCGGGTCTCGAGCGAAGCGTGCAGGTCACGCGGGTCGAAGAAGTCGTACTCGATGGCGTAGCCCGGCCGCGTGATGTGGGCCTGCTCGAAGCCGCGGATCGAGCGCACGAACTCGACCTGCACGTCATAGGGCAGGCTGGTCGAGATCCCGTTCGGGTAGACCTCGTGGGTGGACAGACCCTCGGGCTCGATAAAAATCTGGTGCGAGCCCTTGTCGGCAAACCGATGCACCTTGTCCTCGACCGACGGGCAGTAGCGCGGACCGACCCCTTCGATCTTGCCGGTGAACATCGGCGAGCGGTCGCAGCCTGCCCGAATGAGCTCGTGCGTTCGCTCGTTTGTCGCAGTAATGAAACAGGGAACCTGTTGAGGATGCTCTGCGGCTCGCCCCAGAAACGAAAACACGGGCAAGGGATCGTCGGAGTACTGCGGTGCCAGCATCGAGTAGTCGATGCTGCGCCCATCGATCCGCGGCGGGGTGCCGGTCTTGAGGCGCCCCACCCGTGGTGCGAGTTCGCGCAGTCGTGCGGCCAGCGCATTCGATGGCGGGTCCCCGGCCCGCCCGCCGGCATGTTGCTCGAGGCCGACATGGATGCGGCCGCCGAGGAATGTGCCCACCGTCAGCACCACCGCCCCGGCAGCAAAGCGGATCCCGGTCAGGGTAAGGACTCCGCAGACCCGACCGCCCTCGACCACGAGATCGGCGATCTCCGCCTGGAACAGCGCGAGGTTCGGCTGGTTCTCGACCAGGCCGCGGATCGCCTTGCGGTAAAGCAGCCGGTCCGCCTGCGCGCGGGTGGCGCGAACCGCCGGACCCTTGCTGGCATTGAGGGTCCGGAACTGGATGCCGGCCCGATCCACCGCCCGCGCCATCGCGCCGCCCAGAGCGTCGATCTCGCGCACCAGGTGTCCCTTGCCGATGCCGCCGAAGGCCGGGTTGCAGCTCATCTGTCCGAGGGTCTCGATGCTCTGCGTGACCAGCAGCGTTCGTCGTCCCATGCGGGCAGCGGCCAGCGCCGCCTCGGTGCCGGCATGGCCGCCACCCACGACAATGACCTCGAATGTGTCCGCGTACCCCATGATTGGCCGGCGATTCTATGGGAATCGCGGCGAATGCTGCAGATAGGTCGGAGTCCGTAGCCTGCCGACGGCCTGTACCCCGGCGGCCGGCGTACGATCGAGAGTCCCTCCCATCCTCCGAAACCGCTCCCGAGAGCACTCCCCATGCGCATCCTGAAGCCCAGCCTGTCCGCCGCGCTGTCGAGCGCGTTCATTGTTGCTCTGCTCCTCCTCTGGCCAGCCCCATTGCCGGCGACACCCGTCACCGACGTGGGCGCACGCCCGGCGCAGGGTGGGCCGGGCCAGGGTGGCCTGGGCCCCGGTGGGCCGGGCCAGGGTGGGCCGGCCTTCGAGGTGCAGCTGCCGGCCGCATATCGCGAAGGCCCCCAGGACGGCCGCTTGCTGCTGATCCTCGCGCCGGCCGACCAGTCACCGGGTGAGGAACCCCGCTTCCTCGTCAGCTGGGACGCCGATGCCATCCCGTTCTTCGGTCTCGACGTCGAGGGCTGGAAGCCCGGCAGCAGCCGGCGGGTCGACGACGGTGCCGTCGGCTTTCCGCTCCGCTCGCTCGCCGCGCTGCCACCCGGCGACTACCGCGTGCAGGCATTCCTCAACCGCTACGAGACATTCCGCCTCGGTGACGGCCGGGTGCTCAAGCTGCCGCCCGATC
>JBILMF010000060.1:0-16455 GCA_044375655.1 Steroidobacteraceae bacterium
ACGCGCGCGCGCCTGGAATGCACCGCCTCGATCTCTACCGACACCACGGGCGAACCCGGCGGCTCCGGTTCGATGACCCTGGTGACGAGGAAGTGCTTCTCCTTGTTGCGCGGCGTGACCGCCGTCCACTTCGTATGCAGCAGCTTCTTCGGGCTCAAGGCATTGGATGGGATGCGTGTCATTCTGATTAGCCACGCCTCAGCGCCTCGAGTCCCTCCGGACCCAACTGCTGCAGCGTGGCGAGGTTGGCTGCCGAGATGTCGCGCGTATCGCCGAAAGAATCGATCGCGCGCGCAATACTCTCCTCGCGCAACAGGTGAAGGGTCGGATACGGCGAACGATTGGTCGCGTTGCCGATGTCATCCGACTCGGTGCCGGCAAACTGATAATGCGGATGAAAGCTCGCGATCTGGATCTCGCCCTCCAGGCCGAGCAACCGCAACAACTCGTCTGTGACCTCCAGAAAGTCGTTGAAGTCGTGGAAATCCTGCAGGACCTGCGGGTGGATCAGCAGGGTCGTCTCGACGTCCCCGGGCGGCGCCGCGACAAGGCGCTGCAACTCGGCGGCGAGATCCTCCAGCAAGGCTTCCTGCGTCGCGGCCTTGCTCGTCACGTAGCGGATGAGCCCCTTGAGCGCAGGTCCGGGTGCGAATGGACAGAGCTTGAGGCCGATGACCACCCGCTCGACCCAGGCGCGCGTCTCGACGATGGACGGGTCGTCAGGGCGAGTTAGCATCGGGGTCGATCAAGCGGATGTCGCGGAGCCGAATCGAAAGGCACTCCCCGGGATGTACCGATTGGTCGGTTCCATGGGTGGAATAATATCATTAAAAACAGTGACTTGCGAAGTTTCGCGTGGCTTTATCGGCCGGTTTACCGGGCGATTATAAGCTCGTGGATCAGGCGGAGGTCGAGCCCGCAACGGTTCAAACCGGCTTCCTTGGGATGCGACAGCCACGCGCCATGGCAGGAGAGTGTCGTCTCCCTGGCCTGAAACTGACGTTTTCATGACCGAGCCCATAGCCTTCAATCAGTGCCGCGCAATTGGGCGCAACACCATGGGCATCAACGATGAATCAGAATACGCAAGGTCAGACGGGGCCAGCCCGAAACGGAAAACCCGCACGTGGGGATACCCGCATGAAAGCGAACATTAAAAGTGGCATCGAGGCCTGGTTCGATGTCGACGACATCACCATCCATGTCTGGGGTTCAAGCTGGACCGGCCGCGAGGTCGTGACGGTTTACCAGGGCGAGGACCAGCGCGTCGTTTCCAGTAACCGCAGCTGGCGGTTCAAAACACCTCACGCCTTCGAGCACCGCGGCCACCACTACCTCGTCGCGCTTGGCATTGGGTTCGGCGGGGCGGGCGTCGAGTTGTACCGCGACGGAGTGCTGATCGACTCCGACCAGGTGAATACAACTGGAATCCGTATCGATCCGGCGACCGGCAAGCTCGACTGGAAACACGCGCTCACGAACCTCGCCCTCCCGATAGTTGTGGGCCTCTTGGTCGGTATCGGCTTCGGCTACCTGGCCGGACTGGCGATTAAATGATCATCCGAACCGATTCGCCGACCGGGAGCGACTGATGGAGATCTCGAGCGAGAAGGTACGCGAGGCGCGTGTGGCACGCGGCTGGACCCAACAGCAGCTCGCTGAAATCGCGAACTTGAGCTTGCGCACCGTGCAGCGGGTGGAGAACCAGTCAGTCGGCTCGCAAGAGACTGTCTCGGCGCTGAGCACGGTGCTGGAGATTCCGCGCACCCAACTCTTGAGCCGGAACCCGGACCAGCCTGGGCATGCCGCGGGCGAGCGCGGCATGGCACGGCTGCTGGCGGTAACTGCGCTGCTGGGTGCCGCACTAGGCTCCGGCATCACGGTGTTCCTGATGATCTGGCTTGGAAGCGACTGAGGACGGATGCTCGACGCACACTCACTGAACCGTCGCCGGTGACGCCCACGGACTTCACCGGCGGAAACACAGCGAAGGCCTGGCTCGTCTTCTCGTACCAACGCGCATTGCGCAGGACCGCCGAGATCAAGCGTCTCACTGGAGGCGTCGTAAGCCCGTTACAGAAGCTCATTGGCGAATATGGTCTGCACCTCGACGTCGTTCGGCGCCAGTTCCGCAAGACGTTGCTGAGCGCGTTCGGCTTCGCAGAGCCTTGCTGTACGCAAGTTTGATCACGGAGGTCAGCGTCAGTGATGGGCCTCGCGGGCTATCTGCACTGGAAAGGATCGGCGCAGGTGAGTTTGACGAAGGCTTCGGTGCGAAGCTTCCAGCCTTTGCCATCGTTGAACCAGCCGGCCTGATACAGCCCGGCATTCCCCGTCTCGCCGCCCGCGGGCAACCGAAAACGGCCGCGCCAGTGTCCACGCTCGACAGCAAATCGACTGTCCCCACTGACGATGATCTCGTCCGGTTGGCGATCGTAGGCGATGAAACTCGGGTCGCTGAATTCGATTTTTTGGTAATCCTGCATGACCGCGTCGATACCGTTCACCGTCGTGCCGTCTGAAGACATCTGGACGAACTCCCGACTGAGTACTCTCGCAAAGAGTTCCGGACGTCGCATCGCGATGGCGGCGTTGTACTCGGCACGTAGTGACTTGATTACGGCCCGCTCATCGGCCGGACCTGCGGACGACTTTTCTGCCATCCTGCCTTCGACCGTCATTGGAATGCCGAAACCCATCGCCAGCTGGACGATCTGTCGACGGCCCAAGGCTCCGTCAGGCAGCGCGCCATGTCCACTGCGGCGATTTCGGTCTTCTTTTGCCATGTGAACTCCTGAATGATTGGATCGCGACGGGCTCGTGCAGCCCCTGTTGCAAGTCCGCGTTAAATGACTTCATCCTCAGACCCACCCTCGCCGCCACTGCGCCGCATCCTTGAACGCCCGCCACGCGATGACGCGTGCGCGCCTGGAATGCACCGCCTCGATCCCTACCGACACCAAGGGCGAACCCGATGGTACCGGCTCGATGACCTTGGTCGCGTGTCATTCTGCTTCGCCGCGCGTATCGCCGAAAGAATCGATCGCGATCGCGATCGCGCCCTCGAGGCCCGGTACCCGCAAAAAATGCGTGTCGCAATTTAATTGCATCACGACGATAATCTCGCTGGTTTACACGCTTTTTTGCATTGCAACAGCGACAGAAAATCGACCATGCCTGACATCTTCCTCTCCTACAGCCGCCTCGACCAACCGGTCGCCCAGCGCTTTGCTGAGGCCTTCCAACAGGAGGGCTTCAGCGTCTGGTGGGATGTGGTGCTGAAGCCCGGCGAAGCCTACGACGAGGTCACCGAGAAGGCGTTGCACGAGGCCAAAGCCGTCGTCGTGCTGTGGTCCAAGAACTCCGTTGGATCGCGTTGGGTACGCGCCGAGGCCACCCAAGGCAACGAGAACGGAACGCTCATCCCCGTGATGATCGAGCCGTGCAAGCGGCCCATCATGTTCGAACTGACGCACACCGCGGATCTGAGCGGTTGGACCGGCAGCAAGGACGATCGGGCCTGGCTCGACTACGTCATCGATGTGCGGGCATTCGTGCAGCGCCGTGCTGCCGACCGCAGTGAACCGGCGCTGACACCAGCGGTTGAGGTCCCGGTGCGGGCTCCGGCAGCCGAGGCCAAGTCCATTGCGGTGCTCCCGCTGCAGAATCTAAGTCCCAATCCGGAGAACGCCTACTTCGCGTCGGGCGTCCATGAGGAGATCCTCGATCGACTGGCCAAGATTTCCGACCTGAAGGTCATCGCGCGGGCCGCGGTGCTGCGCTTCAACGACACCACCAAGAGCCCCAGCCAGATTGCCCGCGAGCTGAATGTCAGCACGATCATGGCGGGCAGCGTGCGGTTCGCCGGCAACCGGGTGCGGATCTCGACGCAGCTGGTCCGCGCCGCCGACGATACCAACCTGTGGACGGAGACCTACCAGTTCGCGCTGGACGACATCTTTACCGTCCAGTCGGATGTGGCGCAGAAGGTGGCGGCAGCGATGCAGGCCACACTGGCGCCGGCGGAGAAGGCCGACCTCGACCGACCGGACACCGGCAATACCGGGGCCTACAAGCTGTACCTGCAACATCGCTACCAGTACGAGACGGAGCTGGCGCGCCCGACTCTGGCGCATGACGGCTGGATCGAGGCGGGCATACGGCGGATGTCGGAGGCGGTAACCCTGGATCCGTTCTACGCCAGAGGCTTCGCCGAGCTAGGCTGGCTGATGTGGTACAAGGGCCTGATCAGCCCTCTGGAACAGCTCGACGCCCTGTACGACCAGGCCCTGCTGTTCGCGCACAAGGCGGTCGCCATCGATCGCACCATCTCGCGCGCCTACCAGGTCATGCACCGCGTGCATTTCCACCGTCGCCAGTGGGACCAGTGGGAGAGGCATGCCCGCAAGTCCGTCGAGCTGCCGGACGCGGACGGCAGCGCCGCCTTCAACATGGCGTACACGCTCTTGTTGCTGGGTCAGCACCCCGAGTCGTTCCACTGGTTCGACATCACCCTGGAGAAATGCCCGTATTTCCCGTACTACTGGGAAACAGCGATCGTCAGCCGCATCGGCGGCCGCGACTACCAGACGGCCTTGCAGATGACGGAGAAGTTCCGCGCCGTCGGCGGTGACATGGGCTCCTATCATGCTGTGCGCGCCTATGCGCTGATTCGGCTTGGTCGCAGGCAGGAGTCGCTGCAGGAGTTCGAGAAGATCGGCAGCGCTCCGCTGCGCAGCGTGTTCCTCGTTGCCTACCACGACTACATGCGCAGCCTGCTCGGCAACAAGGATGCCGTCATGCAGGAGCTGATGACGATCTCGAAGCAGAGCTTCACGAAGGAGCCGCGGATCACCTATTGCGCGGCTGCCGATGGCGATATCGAGGCCATCTTCGCCAGCTTCGAGCGCAGCATGCAGAACCACATGCATCTGTATTTCGGTGATCTCGTTACCGAGGAGATCATGGCGGACCCGCGATGGCAGCGCGTGGAGGACTACATGCGCCTGCCGGAAGCGAGCAGGCGGTACATCACGACGGGCGTCCTCACTGACGCGGTCCGATGAGGTGGATTCCATGCTGACCGTGCCGCACAAGTGGGTGTTGAGGAAAAGGTTCTGGGCCAAGTGGGAGTCCCTGCGGTACTCGTTGGCCAAGCCGGAACATATCGTCGCGCCAACCCCCAACCGCGACCTCGTCAAGGTGATCCCGATGAAGCAGGCCCATCCATCGATCCCGATGGAGAAGGTGCTGGTCTTCGAGCGGCTGCCTCCCGATGAGTCCAGGCTCGGCATGCGCATCCTCATCGCGGTGGGGTTGTGGATCAACCGGTTGCTGCCGGAGATGCGGACGGGTAAGGGCGCGCTGGATCGCGACATGGACAAGGCCATGCAGCCGGGACTGAGCCCTGTTTACGTCGACTCGTATCGCGCTCCGCGACGACCTGTCCCGTTCCAGGTGGACGGGCCTACCGAGCTCGGCTTGCTGGCCGTCAAAGGACCCTACTGCCTCTTCATCGAGCGCGGCGGCGAGGGGCTGCTGCAATGGGACTTCCGGCATCTGGCAGGGTTCGAGCACCATCCCGGGCTCTGCTCGCTCGGCTTGCGGGTGATCTTCAAGCAGAGCGACGACGGCAGACAGCTGCTCGCCGACGAGATTCAGAGCACGGAGTTCGGTACCGTCCGGCCCGGCGATGCCCAGTGGGGTCGGGCGGTCCTGTTGGCGACCTGTGCCGCCACCACCCAGCTGGCCCTCACGCGTCATTTCAACTACGTCCACCTGATCAGCGGCAACCACTGGGATGTCGCCGCGCGCAACTGCCTGGATTCGACGCATCCGCTGTATCGTCTGCTGTGGCCGCACATCTTCAACAGCTTCTACACGAACTACGGCGTCACGCGTGTCCAGCTCCGTCCCGACGGCGAATTCGTCAACATGTTCAGCTTCAGCCATCCGGGGCTGATGAAGTACTTCGATGCCATGTACGAGCGCTACGACATCCGCATGACGGATCCGGAGCTGGACTGGGAACGGCGCGGACTCGCGGGCGCGACCTTCGAGCATGCCGGCCAGCAGAACCTGTCGGAGTTGTTCAAGGTCGTGCACGACCACGCACGGCGTTATGTCCACGCCTACTATGCAAACGACGACGAATTGCGGCAGGACGCCGACGTGCGCAAGTTCCTGCAGACGCTCGACAGCCTCATCCCCAACGGCATCGGATCTGCCGTGCTGACGTCCCCGACGCGCGACAGTCTGGCGCGATCGATCGGCGCCTATCTCTACGAGGGGAGCGTGATCCACGAGCTGGCGGGCACGGCGCTGTGGGACTACCAGCTCTGGCCCGACAGGAATCCCACCAGGGTCTACAAGGACGGTAGACCGATCCCTGACTTCGTCTATCAGCGCGTCATCAACAACAACTTCGCGTTGCAGCTGGAGCGTGCACCGCTGTTGGCCGACTATGGCGAGGTGGCGCTGGATCCCAAAGGGCGCAAGCTCTTCACCCAGTTCTTCGCTGACTGCTCGCAGCTCCAGGTCCGCTACGACCTCGAGAGATGGAACAGCGCGCACGACCGCCGTTGGCGGATGGAACCCATGGACCTCGAGATCAGCATGAACGGCTGAGATCGCCCGTCACCGGACAGCGACAGACACAGAGCGATCACATGAGCACACCTGCCGATACGCACGCACATCCCGTTGACCCGGTCCATATCGAAGCGCTGGCGCTGATGGATCGCGGCGACTATTGCGGGGCCGACAGCCTGCTCGAGGGCCTCGGCCAGCCAGCCGATGGCGGCAGGACCGAAGCCTTGCTCGGGCTGTGCTGCTTCCGTACCGAGCGCTACCGCGACGCAGCGGCGCACTACCGGCGGGCGGTGGCGCAGGATCCCGGTCGCAAGGACTGGACGCACATGCTGGATCTGGCGACCGTCAACGCCATGGCCGAGGTCGACCAGCATGTGCCGCCGCCGCAGCACTTCCGGCGCGAAGAACTGCTGGCACCGCCGCCGGTGCCGACGATCCCGGCGCCACTGCCGCCGTTGCGCCTGCCCTACATGCTGCACAAGCTCCGCTATCTGCGGTTCGTCGTCGGCCGCACCGCAGGCGCCGCGGGCGCGGCGATCTTCGATCTGCTCACCCACACCGTCGGCAGACACTATCGCGGACGCCTCTGGACCAACTGGTACCGGAAGGGGGTCTCGGCCGGTGTACTGACGCTGGCCTACATGCGCGAGCGGCTCAACGCCCAGAACCTCCTCACCACCTACCCGCCCCACAGCAAGATCGGTTTCATGCCGGAAGGTCTGCAGCCCCCGCCGGGCGTCACGCATTTCCGCACCGCCGATGGCAGTTGGAACAACCTCGCCGATCCCAAGGAGGGAGCGGCACACACGCGCTTCATGCGCAACGTGCACAACAATGCGATCAAACCGGATGACGATCTGCTGTCCCCGAACCCGCGGCTCGTCAGCCAGAAGTTGCTGACACGCGGCGAGGCGATGAAAGAGGTCGGGTTCCTCAACATGCTGGCGGCCTGCTGGATCCAGTTCCAGAACTCCGACTGGATCTCGCACGGCGAGAACGCCTCCACCGCCACCATCGACATCCCTTTCCCCGAGGACGATCCGGCGCGCGCGCTCTACCAGCAGTCCAAGATGACCATCAGGCGCACGCAGCCCGACCCGTCATGGCAGGGTCCGGACAAGGAGACCGCGCCGGTCACGTTCGTGAACGAAGTGACGCACTGGTGGGACGGGTCGCAGATCTACGGCAGCGACCAAGCCACGCAGGACCGCCTGCGCAGCCATGTCGACGGCAGGCTGAAGCTGCAGGAGGACGGCAGGCTGCCCTTGAACGAGCAGCGCGTGGAGGACACCGGCTTCAACCGCAACTGGTGGGTCGGCCAGGCGATGCTGCACAACCTGTTCGTCCGCGAGCACAACGCCATCTGCGACCATCTCAAATTCTTCCATCCCGACTGGGACGACGACCGCCTGTTCAACGTCGCACGCCTGGTCAACGCCGCGGTCATGGCGAAGATCCATTCGATCGAATGGACCCCGGCGGTGTTGCCGAACGAGAGGCTGGCGACGGGGCTCAACGCCAACTGGTACGGCATCCTCACCTACTGGCGCCGCAAGGCCCGCGACCGCAAGACGGTGGCGACTTTCAACATCGCCAACCCGGAACTGGGCGGCCTGGTCGGCAACGCCATCAACAAGCACAACTCGCCCTTCGGACTGTCGCAGGAGTTCGTGGAGATTTACCGGCTGCATTCGTTCCTGCCCGAGCGGCTGCATCTGCGCAACCACAGGACCGGCGAACCCATCGAGGACATCGCCTTCGCCGCCACCCGCCAGGCCGGCTCGGTCAAGCTCACCGACCGCGTCGCGATGGCCGACCTGTTCTATTCGCTCGGCAACCAGCATCCGGGCGCGCTGGAACTCAACAATTACCCGCATTTCATGCGGGAGTTGAGCGTCCCCGGCTCACCGGTCTTCGACATGGGGGCCGTGGACATCCTGCGGGCGCGCGAGCGCGGCGTGCCGCGCTACAACGAGTTCCGGCGGCAACTTGGCCTCAAGCCCATCGCGAGGTTCGAGGAACTCACCGACTCGGCCGAGCATGTGGCGAAACTCAAGGAAGTTTACGGCGACGATGTGGAGAAGCTCGACCTGATGATAGGCACCCTCGGCGAGGGGCATCGGCCGACGAATTTCGGGTTCGGCGAGACGATGTTCCAGATATTCATCCTGAACGCCAGCCGTAGACTGCAGGCCGACCGCTTCTTCACCACCGACTATCGCGAAGAGGTCTACACCAAGGAGGGTATGAAGTGGATCGATGACGTCAGCCTCAAGTCGGTCCTACTGCGTCACCATCCCGAGCTGGCCATGACCGGGCTCGCCAACATCAAGAACGCATTCGAGCCGTGGGATACCAATGGGAGACTGGATCTCGAGCGACATCCGCTGCGCGCATTCGACCCGGAACTGAAGCGCGATCCGCGCAAAGGCGACGCCTGCTGAGAGCTGTCGGATGTGACGTGTGTTGCACCGGGGTGTGATCTCCACGAATCCTCTCGAAAGCCTCCGCGATCCCCTCGTAACCCTTGTCGTCCATGTAGGTTACCGAAACGAGGACGTTCCATTCGCCCTCGTCGGTGCCCGTGTCCGTGACGGTAAAGGCACTCATCAAGCCCTGTTCCTTGGCAATCTTGTCCATCGCGAACCAGTTCAGAAAAAGCCCCGTCAATCCATCGGTGGGTGAGCCCGGCTCGTCCGACTCACCGCTCAGCCCGGAAACCACTCCCTCGCGAACTCGCAGCAGCCGGCAACTGCAGAATCTCGCCAACCCAGCGAACCTCGCGCGTCGGCGATTTACTCGCAGGCCAACCGACTGGCGCGCCAACCGAAGCCACCGCGACGCGCCGTTGGCTCGCTCGTGCGGTCGTTCCGATGCGGAGCGTCCGCGTTCACCAAGCCTCCCCCGGGGAATGACCCGATCAGTCGAAGAACGTGTGTCGGGGCGTCTTCGGCGTGAAGCGTACCACCTCTTCCCGGGGTCTCCCGCCGGGCTCGCGGCGGGTTGCCGAAAACCGGTAGCTGCGCTCGGCCGGCGCTCGACCAAAGATTTGCAGCTCTATCTGGGGATGACGCGGCTCGGTCTCGAACATCGCTACGGCAAGCAGCACGAGGTGAGTCGCGGGTCCCTCCCTGTGGTGATCATCAGGCGACAGGTTGAGGAGCACGCCATCGAGCGGCGCCGGCCTGTTGGCGTCGCTCACGCGCACGCGGGCGCGCAGGTAACGCTCGATGACGGCAGCATGACGCTGCAGTTCGGCGGCGTCGAGCCGGCGGTCGCGGTTGTCATCGACACCCTTGAGCGCACTTACCGGCAAAGAGAGCACGAGATAGCCCCGCTGGCCGACTAGGTTCAAGGTGCCCTGCTGATTCTCCATGAGGTGCGCCTGCACCGGCGCGGCGCCGAGCAGAGCAAGCACTCCGAGCAAGGCTAGCGGGCGGCGCATCAGCCGCCGCTCGAAGTCGATCCGCGCAAACAACGGTGCACGAACGGGAAGGTGCTGGTGACCATGTAGTAGTAGATGCCGTTGGGGAACTCCGGCGTCACGCCGATGCGCCCATTGCACTGGTCGAGATCGCCGAGGCCCGCCACGTACTCGTAGTCCTGCACGAAGGAACCCATCGGGTAAAGCGAGGTAGCCGGACGACCACTGTCAGGTGTCGCCTTCAGCCGCCAGCTCGGGGTGAGTTCCTTGATGGCCGAAGTAGCGTCGTTGGCACTGCTGTAGCCAAAGCGCGCGTAAATCGGGAAACCGTCATTGGACCATCCGATCAGCGTCATCGCGGTGCCCTTGCCGAGCTTGTTGATCAACCCGGTCGGCAGGCCGTGGTAATGGTACTCGCCGTTCGGTTGCACATGACCGTTGCTGCTGTCGGTGCCGAAGTTGAACGACGAGGGCGGCAGTGCCTCCATGATCCACGCGCCAGGTCCGCCCGCCCGCGAGCAGTTGGGCGGATTGGCGCTGTCGCAAGCACCAATGGTCGCTGGCTCGAACTTCACGCCGTTGATCGCATATCCCGGTACCGCCACGCTGGTGCCGCTGGCATTGGCGATCGCAGGCCGCAGCGGGAAGGTCGCCGTGACCGACTGCGCGCGGATGGCGTGCGGATTATCGGGATTAGGGAATGTCCCCACGGTATGGTTCGGTATGGCATTGGAGACCAGCGAGCGGGTCGGGTTGCAGCTCCACAGCGCACTGGCGTTCGCGTTGACCGAGGGCGAGCTGTTGAACTCCGTCACCGTGTAATTGCAGAGCACACCGTTGGTGTTGTACGCCGTGCCGCCAGCCGTTGGCGTGATCTGCACCTGTGCCGACGCCAAGCTGCTGCCCACCGTGTTGGTCGCGGTCACGGAGCAATTGTAGGTCGTGCCGTTGGCGAGTCCGGTGAGGCTGATCGGGCTGGCCGTCCCGGTCGCGGTGCGCGTCGCCCCGCCGCCCGTGCAGGACACGGTGTACCCCGTGATCGGCGAGCCTCCATCCGAGACGGGCGCAGTAAAGGCGACCGAGACACTGCCATCGCTCGCCGTCGCCGCGCCGATGGTGGGCGCGCCGGGCGTCCCCCGCGGAGTCGCGCTGACGCCGGCGGAAGCACTGCCCGCGCCTGCAGAATTGGTGGCTACGACCGTGCAACTGTAGTTCGTGCCGTTGGTGAGCCCGGTGACCGTGATGGGGCTGCTCGTGCCACTCTGCGAGCGACTGCTGCCCCCCGCAGTGCAGGTGACCACGTAATCGATGATCGCCGAACCGCCGGTCGACGACGGCGGCGTGAACGCAACCGTGATGCTGCCATTGGCAGCGGTAGCCGTGCCGATGGTCGGTGCTGCCGGCGGCAGCGGCGTGGAAGATCCGCCTCCGCCGCCGCCGCAGGCGGCGAGCAATGCGAGCGAGACCATGACCGATAGCGCGCGCAGCGTGGTGCGCATTCGTCGCAAATCGGGCGGCAAACCGGCATGAACCATATATCACTCCTCGTGTTGAACCGCGACGATGTTACCGCCCACCGCGTGCCTGCAGGGTGTCGGCTCTACTCATTTGCACCGGTTTGCAACTGCTCGACGTTGCTTGACATCGAGTTGCCAAAACCGCTTCCCGCAACCGAGGCCGTCCCGTCAATGAAAACAGGCCTCACCGGCGGCGTGGAATCCGCTTCGCTGCGTCTCTCGAGAGCAGTCGCACTCTGCGTCCTCTGCGACTCGATGGGCCAGTTGTCCCGCCTCATGCCGGCAACTTGATGTCGTGCCCGATCTGTCTCCCGACGGTCGATCAGGCCTTGAAGGATATCCTTGTGCCTCGGGAGTGGTCGCTCCCGATCAGATTGTCCATCAAGGCGTCGACCTGCGAAGCCTGAACGGGTGCCTGCGGACCGCGCTGACCACCCAGGCCACCTGCACCGCCCGGACCGCCGGGCCCGCCCGGACCACCCGGACCACCCGGACCGCCGGGACCGCCGGGACCGCCGGGACCGCGAGGCCCACCCTTGCCGCCGCGTCCTTGCGGACCACCCTGATCACGCAGGGCTACCAGCGTATCCACGAAATCCTGCTTGATCACTTTTCCGTCATTGTCAGCATCTAGGACGGCAAACAGTTCGTCGGAACTCATCGGGCTGCGACCTGACCCTGATTCGGAAGCGGCGATCTTGTCGAATGCCGCCTGCAGATCCGCCTTGACGATGTATCCCCGACCCGAGGTGTCGAGTTTGGAAAACAGCTCCTCGGCCAGCCCCCTCGGGTCGGGATACCGCTCATGAAAACGTTCCGTCGTCGTGTGCATCGTGTGTCCGATGCCACCCACACCTCGCAGACTGTTCATAGGGATGTCTCTCTCGTGCCTAGTTTGTAACGTTGCTCCGTGACAGCGATGCGCTCCGCTTGGCTGTCTCACGAAAGATTTAACGGCACGGGGGGTGAGTCATACAACGCGCCCTGCGCAAAACTGTGTCAAGGCGCGTAAAGTTCGGTTATCGCATCGCTGATGCAAGTAAATGCAAAGATCGATGGCGTACGCGCTGACCCCGCCTAACATCTCACCCATGCCGCCAACCGTTGCGCTGATCGACGATGATCCCGGGTTGCTCGAACTGCTAGATACTTATCTTGCTACCGAGGGTTTTTCGGTCCTGATCGCCTCGGATGGGGTGGCCGGAACGCGCTTGGCGTTGTCAGGCCAAGCGGACATCGTCGTGCTCGACATCATGATGCCTGGTCAGTCGGGTATCGAGACGCTGCGCCGGATCCGCGAAGCGTCGACTATCCCGGTACTCATGCTCACTGGCCGGGGTGACGACCTCGACCGGGTTCTCGGTCTGGAGCTTGGCGCCGATGACTACGTGCCGAAACCGTGCACACCGCGCGAATTGGTGGCGCGTATCCGCGCTATCCTCAAGCGCACGCGGCCCGTCGAGTCGAGTCCGACCACGCTGCGCGTCGGTGAACTCGTCATGAAACCCGGCGAGCGCCGTGCCGAACTCGACGGCAAACTGATTTCGCTGACCAGTACCGAATACAGCCTTCTTGAGATCCTGGTGCGACATGCCGGTCAGGTGGTGTCCAAGGAGCATTTGTCTGAGGAGGCCCTCGGTCGGCCTCTCGGCCGCTTTGATCGCAGCATCGATACCCACATCAGCAGCGTCCGCCGCAAGCTAGGCGCGTATCGGGACGGCAAGACGCGAATAGAGACCGTGATTCGTCGCGGTTACCAGTACCTGGAGTCCTAGCAGTGGGGCGCCTCTACTGGCGGTTCTTCACCTTCTTCTGGCTGGCGCAGGTCTGCACTTCGCTAGTCATGGCCGCGGCCGTCTGGATGTTGGAGGCATCACCCCGCGCGGAGTCCAACATGTTGCTGCCTCCGCCGCACCCGCCGTCGATCATGCCGCTCCTCATGCCAATGCTCATTGGTGGCGTGATCAGCCTGCTGTTCGCTGCTGCCATGGCCACCTATGTGTCGAGACCGATCCGCCGCCTCGACAACGCGTTCCGTGCCGTTGCCGGGGGTCGGCTGGAGGAACGCATCGGGGGTGTTCTCGGTACCCGACAGAACGAACTGACGGCGCTTGGCCCTGGTTTCGACAGCATGGCTAGCCGGCTGCAGTCGCTGGTGGAAAGCCAGCGCAGACTGCTGCACGATGTGTCACATGAGATGCGTGCACCGCTGGCGCGCATGCAGGTCGCGGTCGACCTGATCGATCGGGCACCGGAGCGGCGCGCCGAAATCTCTGCCCGGCTGCACGCCGATATCGATCGGGCAAGCAGTCTAGTCAACGAACTGCTCACTCTGTCGCGCCTGGAGAGCGGCAGCCAGACTGAACCCCTGCAGCGCGTGGTGCTGGAGGAATTTCTCGCCGGCATCGCCGACGACACCCGGTTCGAGGCTGACCGGAAGAACTGCACTGTCGAACTCGACTGCCCCCGCGGCCTGTCGATCGGCATCCACCCCGAGTTGTTGTACCGCGCGATCGACAACGTGATGCGCAATGCCGTGCGTCATGCCCCCGAGGGATCAGCCATCGTCCTGCGCGCCACGAGCGAGTCCGGATGGGCGTGTCTTGCCGTCGAAGATCGCGGGAGCGGTGTCGCGGAAGCAGACAGGGCGCGACTCTTCGATCCGTTCGTACGCGGCACCGGAGTCAGAGATGAGGGGTACGGACTCGGCCTAGCCATCACCCGCCGCGCCATCGAGGCCCACGGCGGCAGTATTGCCGCCGAGAATCTTGCCGGCGGCGGCTTCCGGGTCAGCATGCGACTGCCGGCCGGGGAAGGCACCGGGCCAACCGTCTAGGCGGCACCCGCAGGGCCGGTGACGGGCAAGGCAAGCACCGCGGCTACGGCAAGATTTCACCGAAAGGTAGAGCGTCCTCTTGCATCCTGATGACCTGCTGGTGCCCGTCGGCCCACTCGCCGGTTCGCAGCGGGAGGCCTTCGAGGTCTGCCACGCTCTGCGCGGCGGCGTCCATGGCTGGGAAGCGTCAGTGGTCATGGCGCGTGGCTATGAGGGGGACCGCCAGCGAAGTCCTCAATCCAGCCCGAGCCGAACACCCTCACCGGATCAGCAAACCGCCTCGGTTGCTGCGCGATGCAACGAAATGCCGGCCGAACTAAACCTTTCGCCCCTTCGCGTCCTCCAAGCGGATATCCGGAGAATCCAAGCATGTACACATCACCGCAACCCAGGGGCTACGCCACGTGGGCCGCAGGCGCCGCGTTTGCCGCGCTGATGACTGTCGGGTCCACACGGAATGCGACAGGAGACGGACCGTTGCCGCCACCGAAGCCCGCGGCCGTAGTGGACTGGGCCACCGCAGCGCGCATGGATATCGAATCGATCCACTCCACCCTGCGCGACAACCATCCGGGTCCGGTGGATGCGGCCAACCCGGGCTTTTCCAGATGGCTTGCCGACGGCAAGGTCCTGGCGCTGGAGCAGGCGGCCGCCGCAACCAGTCCCGGCGACTACTGGCGGGCGGTTCGCCTCTATACCAACGGCTTTCGCGATGGACACATCTGGTTCGGCTTCAAGGACCCCGTGAGGCGAACCTGGCCAGGTCTGCTGACCATGCGCGATGGGAACGGACGGGTTTACGTGACGCTCAACGACGGGGAGCCGGCGGTACCACTAGGCGCCGAACTGCTGACCTGCGATGGTCAAGAGGTCGAGGAACTCCAGCGAAAGTGGGTCGACCCCTATCGGTGGAATCTGGATGTCCCCCATGAGCGGGCTGCTGCATCGCTGTTTTTGATGACCGCCTTTGACGGTGATGTCCCACCGTATCGCGCCTGCATCTTCCGCGCGGACGGCCGGGAACTTGAGCTGACACTGCGCTGGACCTCCATACCCGAGGCGCAGCTCGTGGAACTGGTGGAGCGGGCCGAGGGACGCGTCCGGGGTTCACTAGGGCTGCATCAGGTCGGGGATGTCTGGTTCGTGTCCCTGCCCACGTTCGACCTGGAGCCTCGAGAAGTCGAGGCGTTGCGGACGCTGATCAGCAAACTCGGTGAGCAGGCTGCGCAACTTCTGTTGGCGCCGTGGTTGGTGCTGGATGTGCGCGGCAACACCGGTGGCAACAGCGGCTGGGGAAGCGAGGTGGCGGCAGCGCTGTTCGGCAAAGAGATCGTCGACCGTATCGAGGGCCAATTCGACTGGACCGTCGATTGGCGTGCATCGAAAAGCAATGCGCGCGACCTGCAGCACTCGGCGGCGCAAGCGGCCAGCAACGGGCAGCGAGCCGATGCGCGATACCGGCGCGATTTGGCCAAGGAGATCGGCAGGGCCGCCGCAATGGGTCTCCCCTATGTGCGCAAGCCCGCGCCCGCCCGATTCATGACCGACACGACCATTGTCGAGTCGCCGTTCAGCGGCCGCGTCTACCTGCTGACCGACGGCGCCTGCGCAAGTGCTTGCCTCGACTTCGCTGATCTCATGCGGCGTCTTCCCGGCGTAGTGCATATTGGCCTGCCCACCTCGGCTGATTCGATCTATATCGACAACACGGGCGGCGAGCTGCCAAGCGGGCGCGGATTCCTGAGCTACTCCATGAAGGTCTACCGCAACCGTATTCGCGGCAACAACGAATGGTACGAACCCACGGTCCGCTGGCCCGGCGGCCCGATGACCGATGAGGCGGTAGCGGCCTGGGTACTTGGACTGAGCCGCTAATGCCGACGCGAATCGATCGGTCCCGCATCTGATCGTTCAACGGCTGCCCGTTCGCAGCATGTTCGATGAATTGCAGGGGCCGGGGACGTGATCCATTGGCTACGCCGGTGCAGGAACTGTCCAGCACAGCCTGGGGCTTCTGGGTGTTGACGGTCAGATCGGTGTGGTCGTGCCGCCAGCAGTCCACACTGGTGTCGAAGATTTTGGCCTGA
>JBILMF010000007.1:0-51078 GCA_044375655.1 Steroidobacteraceae bacterium
CCTGCACCTTCATCGTGGGCCACGCCGCCCGACAGGCGAGGAAGGCACCGCGCAGATGTACGGCAACGATGTCGTCGAATTCTTCGGTGGACATGTTGGCAAACGATCGATCACGCAGATAGCCGGCATTGACGACCAGCGCATCGAGCCGCCCGAACTCGCCGAGCGCCGCCGCGACGAGACCGGTTGCCGCAGACTCCTCGCGTGCATCGCCAACGACCGTGACGACCCTCGCGCCCAGCGCCTCGACGGCCGCCGCGGCAGCGGCCAACGCCGCCCCGTCCACGTCTGCCAGAACAAGTCGGGCCCCACAGGCTGCGAAAGTCTCGGCATACGTCCGGCCGAGCCCTTGTGCGGCGCCGGTGATGGCTATGGAGTGTCCTGATAGCATCGTCGCTTGCGCCCAGTCCTGGATCATCCGCGAATCATCTCATCCGTCCGGCAGCATCAGGAACCCACGCCATGAAAAACCTCTTCTCCGTCGCCGACAAAACGGTGCTCGTCACCGGCGGCTCTCGCGGCATCGGCGAGATGATCGCCGCCGGATTCCTCGCCAACGGCGCAAAGGTCTACATCAGCTCTCGCAAGGCCGCCAATTGTCAGGCCACTGCCGAACGCCTCGCCGGCGAGTACGGCGGCGAGTGCATCGCTCTGCCCGCCGACCTCTCCGGGATGGACGGCGTGTCTGCCCTCGCCGCAAGGCTCGGAGAACGCGAAAAGACTCTCGACGTCCTCGTCAACAATGCAGGCGTGTCCTGGGGCGCGGCGCTCGGCGAGTTCCCGGAGATCGGCTGGGACAAGGTGATGGATACCAACGTCAAAGGCGTGTTCTTCCTGACGCAGGCTTTGCTGCCGTTGCTGCGTGCCGCCGGGACCGCGGAGTCGCCGTCGAGGGTAATCAACATCGGCTCGATCGACGGTATCGGCAAACCGGTCTTTGAAACCTATTCCTACGGGCCTTCGAAAGCAGCGCTGCACCATCTCACGCGCCTGCTGGCTGCGCGCCTCGTACGCGAGCACATCCTCGTAAATGCGATCGCGCCCGGACCGTTCCCTACCTGGATGCTGAGCACGGGCGTGGGTTTCGGTGGCAAGGTCGAGGGCGACGGCGTCGACTGGTCCGTCGTGGGCCGGGCCAACCCCCGCGGCCGGGTGGGCACGCCTGAGGATATCGCCGGACTCGCGATGTTCCTCGCGTCGCGTGCGGGTGCGTACACGGTGGGCGAAGTGATCACCTGTGATGGTGGTCTGCTGATCTCGCGCTGACCGGCAGGACGATCGATGCATTTGCTGCGCATCTTCAGCATCGCCCTCATCACCGCACTCGTGCCGATGGCGAGCGTCGCTGCGGCAGGCGCTCCGGCAGACGAAGAGATGGTGCGCCGCGCGTTCCACTTCGGCTTTCCCGTATACGAGATGATGCGCGTGCGCAGCAACTCGCGCGTTCCGGCTAATACCCTCGGCATGCGCTCCACGCTAACCGGCCCGCAGGACAGGGCGGTGACGGCCCCCAACAACGACACCTTGTACGCGAGCGCATGGCTCGACCTCTCTGCTGGTCCGGTCACTCTCGACATGCCGGCGCTCACTGACCGCTATCACAGCGTGCACTTGATGGACCTCTTCACCGACGCGTTCGCGATACCCGGCACGCGCACCGACGGGGGTCGCGGCGGGCGAGTGCTCATCGTCGGACCCGAGTGGAAAGGTCAGGCCGCGGACGGCGTGAAGGTCCTGCGCGCGCCCACCAACGATGTCTGGATGATCGTCAGAGTCGTCGTCGACGGCCCGGAAGATCTGCCTACAGCAGTGGCGGCGCAGCGCGAGTTCCGCTTGTCGGAGGCGCCGGTCCCGCGGGTCTACACCACACCCACCCCCCTGCTGCCGACACCTCAGGAATTCCTCGCCGCGGTGAATGCAGCGCTCGCGCGCGGCCCGGTGCCGACAGTACATCGTGAGCGTCTCTCGGCACTGGCACCCGCCGGCATCGGCCCGGCAGCGCTCGGGTGGAGCGAACTGCCGGAAGAGACGCGGGCCCTCTGGCAACGGCTGCTCGGACCACTGCGCGAGGAACTGCGCCGGACGTTCGCCGCCGCCGGTACAGGCAAGAGCGGGTGGGTCTACCCGCGTGCGGGCCTTGGCCGCTTTGGGCACGATGACCGATTCCGTGCGACAGTAGCCCTCGGTGGCCTTGCGGCGCTACCCGAGGAGGAAGCCCTCTACGTAAACAGCACCTCCGATGCGGACGGTGAACCCTTCGACGGAAGCAGGACCTATCGATTCGTCGTGCCGCAGGACATCCCGGTCGACGCCTTCTGGTCGCTGACGATCTACGCGCCGGATGGCGAGGGACGCTGGTTCCTTCACGAGAACCCGATCCGCCGCTACTCCATCGGCGATCGGACCAAGGGTATCGTGCGTGCAGCCGACGGTTCCATCCCGATCGTCATCCAGAACGAACCACCGAGCGACGCGGACAGCAACTGGCTGCCGGCTCCCCGCGGCCACTTTCGCTTGAGTTTTCGCGCGTATCTTCCGCAAGCCTCGTTTCGCGACGGCAGCTTCCGTCTGCCGCCGGTGCGGGCCGCGCCGAAGTCCAGCGAACAACCGCTAGGATGGGCTAGATAGCGACCGTCAGGCTACAGACGACACCATCGACCAGCACGTCTCCGCCTGCAACCACCTGCCGGTGCCACTGCAAGATGGTGGCTTTCTTCGCCGAGTATCGCGGGCTGCGGCGTGTCAGCCAGCAACGCGAGCGCGAAATCAAAGAGGTCCGGATGTGCAAACCCACCGCGCAACTGGACCGAGTGCTCCTGACCAGTCGAACGGCATCGGCAGAGCGGCAGGAGCACGTGCGACAATGCTCCTGTGCGCATCGCCAAACCGATTCTGCTCGTTTCCACTCCGATCGGAGTCATCTTCGGCCTTTACGAGGCCTGGAAAGTCCGTTGGTACCTGGGCCTGCTGATGCTGGTGCTGGTCTCCGTCGTCGGCGCCCTCTTCTGGTTGACCATCAAGCGCTACAAGCAGGAGTCGGGAGCAGAGTCGAGTCGCCAAACACTCCCCTGATAATCGCCTTTTTTCCGTTGAGGCGGACAAGTCAACGACGCGAAAAGAGGGTGGTGGCCAGAGTCGGAATCGAACCAACGACACGCGGATTTTCAATCCGCTGCTCTACCAACTGAGCTATCTGGCCACGGTGAAGGGCGGTTTGCCGAGTGGCGGTGCGGCATTACACCCGCTGCTCCGGGCTTCGTCAAGGTCAGTCAGATGTAACGCTCTGATCTAATGAGAGATTTTTCCAATTCAACCGCCGGTGGAAATGCGCTGCGGCGAGCCGCAGAGGGTGGCTTGAACCGGAGCGCCTTGTTGGGCGTGCATTTGCTCGGGCCCGCGCCAATCGGGGTCGCCGATCCCGAAATCGAATTCTGACCAAACTGCAGCTGAATGGCGCTCAGCACTGGTCTTTCGGGTGTCCATCTGGGATGTGCTCGCCGACCGCCGTTACTGCTCCTGGCACCTGCCACCCGCAACCGCACGCGTGCTGGTCGCCGGCGCTTCTGTTCTTTGGATGTCGGCAGGGCACTATCCGGGAGGATCACTTGGGCTCGACGTAACCCTCGGGTTTGCTCGCGCCCGCGCCGAAGAGGAACTTCTCCATTTCCGCCTCGAGGAACTTGCGGGCTTTCGGTTCGATGGCGACCAGCCGGTATTCGTTGATGAGCATGGTCTGGTGCGCAACCCAGCGCTGCCAGCCTTCCTTCGAGACGTTTTTCCAGATGCGTGCACCGAGCTCGCCTGGATAAACGGGACGCTCAAGCCCCGGCGCCTCGCGCTTGAGTACAACGCACTGAACCAAACGCACGGCGGGCGCGCCTGCAGGGGTCTGTGTCATGTTCAGAAGTTTCCTGTGGTGAGCCCGTCGAGCAATTCCTTGACGGGCGCGGGCAGACCGATGCGGACCGTGCCCTCGGGATGACGCGCGTTATACCAGAGCGACTCCTGCGACTCCATCACGGCGGTCGGCGTGCAGCCGCGCAGGCGCAGCGGACGCATCTCGAGGTCGAAGTGAGTGAAGGCATGGGCGATCGCGCCCAGCCGCTCGGGCGGCGTAACGCCGGCGATACGGAAGTGGTTACGTGCGTAGGCGAGGCAGGCCGACTCGCTCGCGAACTCGGGCAGGCACCAGAGTCCGCCCCAGATGCCGCGCTCCGGGCGGCGCTCGAGGAACACCGCGCCGGCAGCGTCCTCGGCAATGAGCATCCAGCGCAGTTCGGCGCGGCGCAGCGCGCGTGGCTTGCGCGGCTTCGGCGTCGGCAGCTCGTGCTGCCGGCCGTAACGACGGGCGACGCAACCAGTGGCGAGCGGGCACAACGCACAGGCCGGACGACGACGCGTACAGAGCGTCGCTCCGAGGTCCATGATCGCCTGCGTGTAGGTTGCAGCCTCGGTCGCCGGCGTGCAGGCATCGGCCAGTTCCCACAAGCGCTGCTCCACGGCACGCTCCGCCGGATTGCCCTCGATACCGAAGGCGCGGGTGAGCACGCGCTTCACGTTGCCGTCGAGGATCGGATGCCGCTGATCGAGCGCAAGCGCGAGGATCGCGCCGGCCGTGGAGCGGCCGATGCCCGGCAGGCTGGCAAGCCCGTCGGGCGTTTGCGGGAAAACGCCGCCGAACTCGTCCCGGACTCGCTTCGCCGCGCGGTGCAGATTGCGGGCGCGGGCGTAATAGCCGAGCCCGGTCCAAAGATGCAGCACCTCGTCCACCGGTGCGTCGGCGAGCGCCGTCACATCGGCGAAGCGCTGCATGAAGCGTTCGAAGTAAGGGATGACGGTAGCAACCTGCGTCTGCTGCAGCATGATTTCCGAGATCCACACGCGGTAAGGCGTACGCTGGCGCTGCCAGGGAAGATCGTGCCGACCGCTCAGCGCATGCCAGGCGACCAGCGTGGGGCCGACTGCGGCGGGCAGGAGCGTCGCGCTTGCAGGCTTCATCGGCTTGATTTTAGATGTGCGCCCCGTGAACGAGCCATCGGCCCGTTCGCGTCGCCGGGCGCCGCGCCCGGCTCTGCCATCCGGACCGGGGGTTCACCATGGGCGAGCAGCGCGTCTGTCCGCGGTCTACGCGACAGCGCAGGACGAAGACGATGGGGTCGCGCCTTGCGGGGCTGTGCATCGTCTGGGTGCTCGTGGCCACCCGCGCCTTGGTGGCCGAAGCGGCCGTCGACACGGTGATCCGCGAACACATCGGCACGCTCGAGGCGGGTGGCGACCTCGCAGTAGACGGCGCGCGGCTGCAGGCGCGACGCTCCCTGGCCAAACTCTACTCACTGAACGGCTATCGACCCTATTGGGATCCGGTCCGGCTGCAGTCGCTGCTCGAGGTGATCGCGGACATCGAGGATGACGGTCTGCGTCCGGCGGACTATCACCTCGCACCCCTGCGCAAACTGATGGCGCGGCCGGCCGCCACCGACCGCGCGCGGGCGCAGCTTGATCTGCTGGCGTCGGATGCCTTTGCCCTCGCCCTGTATCACCTCTACTTTGGCAAGGTCGATCCGGTATCGCTCGACCCGAACTGGAACTTCGACGCGCGTGGCATGCGCGATACCGATTTCGTGCGGCTCGTGCACGACGCCATCCGCGGCAACCGCATCCGTGGTGGAGTCGCCGAGGCGCGCCCCGGCCACTGGATGTACGCGGCAGGTCGCGACGCCCTCGCCCAGCATCGGACGATCGCGGCACTCGGCGGCTGGCCGACGATCCCGGCGGGACCCACGCTGAGGGTTGGCATGCGCGATCCGCGCGTCCCGCTGCTGCGCAGTCGGCTCGCGATCAGCGGTGATCTCGCCGCAGTTGGCGGCAAGTCGACGCCACCCTCAGGGCCGGGGGACACACTGCTCGACCCCGTGCTGGACGCAGCCCTGCGCCATGCCCAGCGCCGCCATCGGCTGGAGGTGGATGGCTTGCTCGGCCCCTCGACGCTGCGTGCGCTCAATGTGCCGGTTGAGCGGCGCATAGCCCAGTTGCGCGTCAATCTCGAACGCGGCCGGCAGGTGCTGCACGAGATTCGCGATGGCGATCTGGTGGTGGTGGATATTGCAGGTTTCGAGGTGCACTACGTGCGCGATCGCCGGCGCATCTGGCAGTCGCGTGCGGTGGTCGGCCAGCCCTACCGCGAGACACCCGTGTTCAAATCGTTGATCGACAGCGTGGTGCTCAACCCGTCGTGGACGGTGCCGCCGGGCATCCTCGAGAACGATATCCTCCCGGCGCTGCGGCGCGGCGATCGCGGCGTGCTCGCGCGCATGCATCTCAGGGTGCTCGATCGCAGCGGCATGGAAGTGGATCCGGCGAAGATAGACTTCAGGCGTTATGACGCAGCCGGCTTTCCGTACATACTGCGACAGGATCCGGGTCCGTACAACGCGCTGGGTGCAGTGAAGATCGCTTTTCCGAATCCGCATCTCGTCTACCTGCACGACACTCCCGCGAGGTCGCTGTTCCGCGAGACCGAGCGCGCCTTCAGTTCCGGCTGTATCCGCACCGAGCGACCGCTGGAACTCGTGCAGTTGCTGCTGGCCGACGAGGCACGCTGGAGCCGCGCCGCGCTTGACGCCGCAGTGGCCGCCGGGGAGACGCGTACGCTGCCACTGCCGCGACCGGTGCCCGTGCTGCTGATCTACTGGACGGCGGATCGCGACGATGACGGCAGCATCGTCTTCAAGCCAGACCCCTATGGCCGCGATGCACGGGAGCTTGCAGCCCTCGACGAAGTCTTTGATGCCGGTCGGCGCCCGCTGCCGTGAGGACGTCCGATCTGCGGCGACCGCGCCGGGCGATCCGGCGGATCGGCCGCCGTTTGCTAGGCTAGCCTCCTCCATCGCCGGGGGGGCATCCCATGGAAGAGATCGGTTTCGCGCACGGGCTCGTCAAGTACCTGCACATCCTGCTGTTCGTCTACTGGCTCGGCGGCGACGCCGGAGTTTTCTACTCCAGCAAATTCGTCACCAACACGCAGCTGTCGCGCGAGGCGCGGCTTACGGCCTTCAAGATATTCATCAATCTCGACATGCTGCCGCGCTACTGCCTCGCCCTGATGCTCACAGTGGGCGGCGTACTCAGCGAGTTCGTCGGCTACGAACATCCGCTGTGGCAAATGATCTTCATCGTCCTGCTTGGGCCGGCTTGGGTCTGGGTGGTACATACCATCCATGCACGCGAGGGCACGGAGTTCGGCCGAACTCTCGCCATCTGGGACCGCCGGTTCCGCGTATTCATGATTTTCGCGATCATCGCCTCGGTGGGCTACCACTGGGTCACCGGACCGCTGCAGCCCTACCCGTGGCTCGCGGCCAAGCTACTGATCTTTGCCTTCCTGATCTTCTGCGGCTTCATGATTCGCAAGAATCTGCCGCCGTTCATCGAGGGGTTCCGCGTGCTTGCGACCACCGGACCGACACCGGAAAGTGATCGGCAGATGATCGACGGCATGGCGGCGTGCCGGCCTTACGTGCTGCTCATCTGGGCGGGCGTGGCGATCTCCGCGCTCATCGGCGTGCTGCGTCCGGGCCAGGGACCGATCGGCTGAAGTGGTGCGTACCGGTCTGCCCGTTGTGATCGTCGCCGCGCTCGGCAGCATTGCGGGCACGGCGGCAGAGACCACGCTGACGGGCTTCGCCTCGTTGCCGGCGGACACTTTTGCACCCGGTACCCCGCCTGCCGGAGGCTACGCCGACGACGGCAGCAAGCTGCCGGCTCCGCGCTTCGCCAACCAGCCCGTGCAGGGCATCAGTGCAGTGGCGCCGGTGCCGGTGCGTCCGGGCCAGACCCGGGCGCCGGCGCGCAATCGTCAGGGCGGCCCGGCTGCGGCACCCGTGCCCAAGGAGTGGTGGGCGCTGTCCGACAACGGCTTTGGTACGCGCGCCAACAGCGGCGATTACCGTTTGGTGCTGTACCGTTTCGCGATCGAGCCGCTGCGTGCTCCGGCGAGACCCGAACGGCGGCCGAGGCGCGCCGAGGCGCGCAAGCCGGCACCCACAGTCCGCATGCTGCAGCGGATCGAGCTGCGCGATCCGGGGAGGCATTTTCCCTGGCCGCTCGCTTTCGGCGATAACCCGCGACGGCCGTTGACGGGAGCCGACGCCGATCCCGAATCGCTGGTGATGATGGCCGACGGCACGTTCTGGATCGGCGACGAGCACGGCCCATGGCTGCTGCACTTCTCGGCAAATGGCACCCTGCTCGAGGCACCGGTGGAACTCGTGCCGGGCGGCAGCGTGCTGCGCTCCGCGTCCCACCCGGACGTGGTGATCGGCGGCCGGGATTCTCACCTCGCCGTATCCCGGGGCTTCGAGGGTCTTGCCCCCGGTCCACGGGCGGACACGCTGGTGGCGATGCTCGAGGCGCCGCTGCGCGGCGACCCCGAGGGCGAGGTACGGCTGCTGGAGTACGACCTCGCGCTGCGCGCATGGAGCGGACGCGAATGGGCATATCCGCTGGAAGAGCCGGGCAATTCAGTGAGCGAGATCGTCCGCGATCCCTCCGGCGCGGCCGACAGTTACCTCGTGATCGAGCGCGACGCCCTGCAGGGTCCCGGCGCGCGCTTCAAGCGTATCTTCCGCGTGCAATTGTCGCGGCTGCCGGAAAAGACGCCTCTCGTCGACCTCCTCGATATCGCCGATCCGCAGCGCCTCGCCGGCAGCTCGCCGCGCTTCCGCTTCCCGTTCCTGACTCCCGAGGCTCTCTGGCCGCTAGGTCCCGACGAGTGGCTGGTGGTGAACGACAACAATTTTCCGGCCGGCGGCGGCCGTACCGCGCAGCTCTCCGATCCGACGGAGTGGATTTTTCTCAGGCGATGAGGCAGCCCCGGCGCAGCGCGCTCAGGGAATGAGCACGGTCGAGCCGGTGGTCCTGCGCGCTTCGAGATCGCGGTGGGCCTGCGCCGCGTCGCAGAGCGCGTAGCGCTGTCCGATGCGCAAACGGAACTTGCCGGCAGACAGGGCTGCGAACAATGCACGCGCCGCGGCGTCGAGTTCCGCGCGCTGCGCTATGTAGCTGAAGAGCGAAGGCCGCGTCAGGAACAGCGAGCCGCGCTTGGACAGCTCGAGCGGCGAGATTGCCGGTACCGGACCCGATGCATTCCCGTAGGAGACCATCAAGCCGCGCGGGGCGAGGCAGTCGAGCGAGTCCATGAAAATTTCTTTGCCCACCGAGTCGTAGACCACCCGCACACCCGCGCCTCGTGTGATTTCTTTGACGGCAGCGACGAGCTGGTCGCGGCCCGCGACGAGCACGTGCCGGCAGCCGTTGCGGCGGGCCATCGTGACTTTGGCTTCGCTGCCGACCACACCGATCACCCGCGCGCCGAGCGCCTTCGCCCACTGGCAAAGAATCAGACCCACGCCACCCACCGCGGCGTGCACGAGGATCCAGTCGCCGCGCTGCACGCGACAGGTGCGGCGCAGAAGGTACTCGGCGGTCAGGCCCTTGAGCATCAGCGCGGCTGCCTGCTCGTCGCTCACCGAGCGCGGCAGCTTCACGAGCCTCGAGGCTGGCAGGTTGCGCAGTTCGCTGTAGCTGCCGGGAACCGTATGCACGTAGGCGACACGGTCACCGGGCTGAAAGTCCCGCACGCGGCGGCCGGTGGCCGTGACCACCCCGGCCGCCTCGCGCCCAAGCACGCCAGGCATGGGCATGGGGTAGAGGCCCGTGCGGTCGTAGACGTCGATGTAGTTGAGGCCAACCGCGGTATGCCGCAACTGCACCTCGCCCTCGCCCGGCGGCGGGACCTCGACATCTTCCCACTGCAACTCCTCGGGTCCGCCGGCCCGATGGATACGGATGGCTTTGGGCATGGCGCTGCGGCCGGTGAGCCCGCGTGGGCTCAGAGAGCCGACTCGTCGGTCTCGCCCGTACGGATGCGAATCACGCGATCGATGTCGGTGATGAAGATCTTGCCGTCGCCGACCTTGCCGGTCTTGGCCGCCTTGACGATGGCGTCCGTGACCTGATCGACGAGATCGCTGCGGACGGCGACTTCGATGCGGGTCTTGGGGACGAAATCGACCACGTACTCGGCACCGCGGTAGAGCTCGGTGTGACCACGCTGGCGACCGAACCCTTTGACCTCGGTGACGGTCATGCCGGAGACGCCGATCTCGGACAGCGCCGCGCGCACGTCGTCGAGCTTGAAGGGCTTGATGATGGCAGTGACGAGTTTCATGTCTTCTTCTCCCGATACTGAAGCGCCAGACCGCGGCGCGTGGAGTATTGCACCTTCCATGCCACGCCCGCGAGGCCTGCAATCCGCATGTTTCAGGCCTCCGGTGAGGTCAGCGACGGGAACTGCGCACCATTATGGCGCAGCGTGGCCGCCATCGCGCCCGCGAGTGGTGCGCTCCGGCGATCGGCCCTATCCTTGCCAGCCATGATTGAACGAGTAGTGGTGATCGGCGCCGGACAGGCGGCCGCGCAATGTGCGGAAACGCTGCGCAAGAAGGGCTTCGAGGGCAGCATCGACGTAGTGGGCGACGAACCCAGGCTCCCGTACCAGCGGCCACCCCTGTCGAAGAAGTTCCTCTCGGGCGAGATGTCTCTCGACCGGCTGCTGATCAGGCATCAGGCTTTCTACGATGACAACCGCATCAGCCTGCACCTCGGCCGGCGCGCGACGGCCATCGGGCGACAGCTGCAGCGGGTAGAACTCGACGACGGCCGCAGCCTCCCGTACGACGCGCTGGTGCTTGCGACCGGGAGCATCGCCCGACGGCTCCCGCTGCCGGGCAGCGAGCTCGCCGGGGTGCATTACCTCAAGGACATCGCCGACGCCGAGCGGCTGCGCAGCGAGATCGAGCCGGGGCGGCGCGCCGTGATCGTCGGCGGCGGCTACATCGGGCTAGAGGCCGCTGCCACGCTGCGCCACCTCGGCATGGAAGTCACGGTGCTCGAGATGGCCGACCGGGTGATGAATCGCGTGGTTGCCGAGCCGATCTCCCGCTATTACGAAGCGGAGCACGCCGGGCACGGCGTGCGACTGTTGCTGCGGGCCGCGCTCCTCGGGCTGCGCGGCGATGCCGACGGACGGGTCTGCGCGGTGGATACCGCGGCAGGCCCGATCGAGACGAATCTGGTTATCGTCGGCATCGGTGTGCTCGCCAACGAAGCGCTGGCGAAGTCGGCGGGGCTCGCCTGCGACAACGGCATCGTGGTCGACGAGTACTGTCGGACCACGGATCCGGCGATCTACGCCATCGGCGACTGCAGCAACCATCCGTCGCTGCGCTACGGCCGGCGGGTGCGCCTCGAGTCGGTCGACAACGCTTTCGAGCAGGGCACTACCGCGGCACTCAACATCCTCGGCGGCGCACAGCGGCACGACCGTGTTCCCTGGTTCTGGTCCGACCAGTACCACCACAAGCTGCTGATCGTCGGTCTGTCGCAGGGCCATGACCGGATCGTGCTGCGGGGCGACCCGGCGGCGAACTCGTTCTCCTGCTGCTACCTGCGCACCGACGGCGAGTTGCTGGCCATCGACACCGTGAACCAGCCGCGAGACCAGATGGCGGCGCGCAAGCTGATCGCCGCACGCGTGAAGCTGGATGCCGCGAAGGTGGCGGACCCGTCGATCGCCCTCAAAGACTGCGTTTGACCCGCGGCAACTCGGGATAGCGGCCGAGACGAAGGATCAGCAGCGCCGATACCACGAAGAGGCCGACGTACACCCACAGCGCCGGCGTGTGGGTACCGAGCACATCGTAGACACGGTTGGTGACGATCACCGCCGTCCCCGAGCCGAAGGTCCAGGCGGCGTACTGCCAACCATAGTTCTCGGCGTAGGACAGGTTCCCGAAGTAGCGGGTGACCAGCACGGCGACGACGTCGAGTTCGGCGCCCGCCGCGAGGCCGATGCAGATCGCCGCCACCAGTGCGGTCAGCCCGCTGGCATCGAGGGCGAGCAGCGATACGCCGATCACCGGAAAAGCGAGGATCGCCGCGGCAACCAGCGGCGCGTGGAACCGGTCCATGAGAAATCCTGCAAACGCGCGCCCGACAATCAGGGCAAGCCCGAGGGCACCCTGCACTGCAGCCGCCTGCTCGGGATCTATGCCGCGGGCTCGCAGGATGGGCACCAGCGGGATGAGCACTCCGCCGATGCCGAAGGCGAGCAGCAGGAAAGAGAAGAACATCAGCCAGAAGCGCGGCTGACGTCGCGACTCGGTAGCGGTGTACCCGACGAGGGAAGGCACCGCGGAGGCGGCGGCGGCACCGGCGGCGGCGGCACCGGCGGCGGCGGCGCCGGCGCCGGCTGCGCTCGCCGCAGTGGTTTGTTCAGCCCCGCTGTCCAGAGACCGGCCGTCGAGGCCGAGACCCACCTCCGCTGGCGAGTCACGCAGCTTGAAGAAAAGCAGTGGCAGCGTGACCAGTATCAGCACGCCAAGACCGACGTAGGCGCCGCGCCAGCCGACGGTACCGATCAGGAACTGGGAGTAGGCCGAGAGCACCGCACCGCCAATGCCGATGCCGGCGAGGGCGGCGCCGAAGGCCTGGCCGCGCCGACGGTCGAACCAAGCCGCGATGACGCGGGAGTAGGCGATCGAGGAGGTCCCGGCGCCGATGATCGGCATCAGCGCGAACACCGCGTAGAAGTGCAGCAGGCTGTCGGTGAGCCAGTAGAGCGAGATCATCGCGGCGGCGAACAACACCACGCCGACCAGCGCCCAGTAACGCACGCCCTGCCGGTCGAACCACCGGCCGATGTATAGCGAGGAGACGACCGTCACCACGGTGCCTACGAGCGTGACCCCCGCATACTCGGTCTGGCTCCAGCCGAACTCCTGGGTAATCGGTCCCTGGAAGATGCCTATCGCGAACAGGTTCACCGAGGCGATGCCGGTAGCCAGACCGATCATGGTGGAAAACACCAGACCGCGCGTGCCGAGAGGTAACGCCGAAAGCACCGCGGCGACGATGGCGAGGGCGATGACAGCGCCGCGGAACAGCGGCGGCACGAAGAAAGCGCCAGCCAGCAGTACCGCGGCGAGAGCCACGAAACGCTTGTCGAAACGCAGCGCGTCCTGCGCTGCAGCCGTGCCGGACTGCTGCATGACAACCCCCTCGACCCGCCGGCGGCGAGGCCGGATGCCGAACGATCATACCGGAGCGGCCAGCAACGGCCGACGCGGTCGCCTGTCAACCGCTCAGGCGAACCACGCGGCGAGGAACTCGTCGAAGTCCTGCTGTGGGGCGCGGGCCATGGCCTCGGCGGCTGCCAGCGAGTCATCCGCCTCGTCGGCGAATTCGCGCAAGCGCTGCTCGTCGGGGGGATGCAGCGCGAGGAAGTAGTCCTTGTGTGTCCTCGAGGTGCGCAGCGCGAGATCGAAGAACGACTCTCCGGTCTGTCGCAACTCGGCAATCAGGCGCGCCGACGGCGTGAGCGCCACGTCGTCGAGCTTCGCGGCCTGCACGGCAAGCGCCGCCGCATACGGGCGCTGCGGGTCGCCCTCGTCGAGCAGCTCGCAGACGCCCTGCATCTGGTCGAGGATCTCGCGTGCCCACTCCAGCATCGGCACGTTGCGTCCGTCGCGCACCAGCATTAGCCCGGGCTCGCGGCCACGGCGGGCCACGGTGACGTGGTTGCGGTCGAGCGCCAGCTGCTCCGCGCCGTCGATGAGCGGACTCTCGCGCATCAGGCAGAGCGCCAGAAAGGCCTCGAGAAAGCGCATCTTGTTCTGGTTAACGCCGACCGGGTCGAACGCGCTGACATCGAGCGCCCGCACCTCGACGTACTCGACGCCGGCGCGCAGCAGCGCCTTGGTCGGCCGCTCTCCCGAGCGCGCCACCCGCTTGGGACGGATGAAGGCGTAGTACTCGTTCTCGATCTGCAGCAGGTTGGCGTTCAGTTGTCGCCAGATGCCGTCGACCTTGACGCCGAGCCGCTGGTACTCGGGATGCGGCGTGCTGATGGCGCGCGCGAGGTCACCCGCGTACTCGGCAAGGCTGTTGACCGAGACCTCGAGCCCAGCCTGATTGCGATTGCGGTAGCCGAGGTCGCTCATGCGCAGCGAGGTCGCATGCGGCTCCCAGCCGGTGCCACGGGTGAACTCCGGCAGAATCTCGCCGCGGGCGCGCAGGAAAGACTTGCACACCGTCGGCGAGACGCCGAAGAGGTACAGCACGATCCAGCCGTGGCGCCGGTAGTTGCGCAGCAGGTCGAAGTACGCGGCGGACACGAACTGCTGCCCGGCATCGCGCGACTCGCGCACGTCGGCCCACACCGGCCAGAGTCGCTGCGGGAACGAGTAGTTGTAGTGCACTCCCGAGATCGCCTGCATCACCCGCCCGTAGCGCAGGCCGAGACCCTCGCGATAGATGGTCTTCATGCGCCCGACGTTGGATGGCCCGAATTGCGCAATGGGAATGCTGGCATCGCCTTCGATCACGCAGGGCATGCTGGTCGCCCACAGCAGTTCGTCGCCGAGGTGCCGGTAGACGAACTGGTGCAGGTCGCAGAGGTACTGCAGCAGCTCCCAGTTGCTGGTGAAGGTCGGCGTGACGAGTTCGATCAGCGCCTCGGAATAGTCCGTGGTGATGTGCTCGTTGGTGAGCGCCGAGCCGAGCGCCGCCGGGTGCATGGTGGCGGCGATGCGCCCCTCCGGCGTGACGCGCAAGGACTCTTTCTCGACGCCGCGGCGTCCGCCCTGCAGCACGCGCCGCTCGCCGCTGTTGATGACGGCGGCAAGACGTTTCTCGAAGACACGGTCGATGCGGCTGGCGGGCATGGCTTCCCCAGGTGACGGAACGGCGGGGTTACCAGTGAATACGGCCGGTCAGCACGTCGCGCGCCATCGTGAGATCGCCGCGCAGGCTGTAGAGCGGATGCTTGAAAGTGGCGGGAGTGTTCTTTTCGAAGAAGTAGTGGCCGATCCAGGCAAGACCGTAGCCGGTGACGAGCCCGCTCAGGAACAGCCAGAGGTTGCCGAGCGGCAGCGCGAGCAGCCACTGCAGCAACGCCGCCGCAGTGCCGACGACGTGCAGGCGCCGCGACGTGCGATCGGCATGCTCACCCAGATAGAACGGATAGAACTCCTCGAAAGTCCTGAACGACATCATGCCCCTGCTGGGACCGCACCCCATGGCAGCCCCGTTGTCCCGAAACCCCGATTCAGGCATCTTGCCGTGCAGGCCGTGACGGACGCAACCGCGTCGTCAGGGTCCGAGCGCGTCGCGCCGCGGTGCGACGGTCGCCTCGCAAGCGGAAAAATCACAGGGAGAAGGCAGTCCATGTCCTTCCGCGGTTCCATGACTCTGGCGCTGCTTGTTGTCCTGACGCCGACCCTCGGCGCCTGCTCCGCGGCAGCGGTGCGCGGTGGCGCGACTGCGGCCGAGGGCCGATCCACCGCAGCGACCCAAGGCGCGACACCGGCCGACGCGCCGACGCCCTATCCGTCGACCTATGCACCGGCAGCTGCAGCCCCGACGCTGTTGCGCGGCGCGACGGTGCTGGTCGGCAATGGCGAGCGGCTTGCGGACGCCGACGTGCTGATGCGCGACGGCAAGATCGCCGCCATCGGCCGGGATCTGGCAGCGCCCGCGGAGGCGCGCATCGTCGATGCGCGCGGCAAGTGGGTCACTCCGGGGCTCATCGACGTGCACTCGCATCTCGGCGTCTATCCCTCGCCAGGCGTCGAGGCGCACTCGGACGGCAATGAGGCCACCGCACCCTCCACGGCGCAGGTCTGGGCGGAGCACTCGATCTGGCCGCAAGATCCGGGTTTCGAGGCCGCGCTCGAGGGTGGCGTCACTACCCTGCACGTGCTGCCAGGCTCGGCGAATCTCTTCGGCGGCCGCTCGGTGAGTGTCAAGAACGTCCACGCGGTCACCTATCAGGCGATGAAGTTCCCGGACGCACCGCATGGCCTGAAGATGGCTTGCGGCGAGAATCCGAAACGGGTTTACGGTAACCGTCGACAGCTGCCCTCGACGCGCATGGGCAATGTTGCCGGCTGGCGCGCGCAGTGGATCGAAGCGCAGGAGTACCAGCGCGACTGGCGTCAGTACCAGGCCCGTGCCGCCGCCGGCGCGCGGGACCTGCGGCCGCCGAAGCGCGATCTGCGACTGGAAACGCTGGCAGCGGTGCTGCGCGGCGAAGTGCTCATACAGCACCACTGCTACCGCGCCGACGAAATGGCGATCGTGATCGACATGGCGCGCGAGTTCGGCTATCGCGTCAGCACCTTCCACCATGCGACCGAGGCCTACAAGATCGCCAACCTGCTGGCCGACAACGGCATCTGCGCTGCGGTCTGGGGCGACTGGTGGGGCTTCAAGATGGAATCCTACGACGCGATCCCCGAGAACATGATCCTGGTCGACGCCGCACCCGGCGGCTGCGCTGTCGTGCACTCGGATTCGGCCGAAGGCATACAGCGGCTGAATCAGGAGGCCGCGAAGGGCATGGGCGCGGCGAAGCGCATGGGCATCGAGATCACTCCGGAACACGCCATCACCTGGCTGACCCGCAACGCCGCGCGGGCGATCGGTCTCGAAGCGCGCGTCGGCACGCTCGAGGTTGGCAAGATGGCCGACGTGGTACTGTGGAATGGCAACCCCTTCAGCGTGTACACGCTGACCGAGCAGGTGTGGATCGACGGCGCACTGCGCTTCGACCGCGCGACACCACGTGCCTTGCCGGAATCCGACTTCCTGCTCGGCCAGCCGGCTGCGGCGGGGGTGATCCGATGAGCCACATCGTTGCCGCGTCCCGTCGTCGAGGGCGCATCCAAGGCATCCTGCCCGTCCGTCTCGTGCCCGCCTGCGCCCTGCTCGTCTGCGCCGTGCTCGCCTGCACGCTGCTCGTCGGCAGCGCCGCAGCAACGGACGCGGCAGGCGCAGGCCCGCCGACTTCCCTGCTGGTGCGCAACGCGACCGTGTACACCGTGACCCGCGAGTCGACCGCGCCGCTCGCGGCCACCGACGTACTGGTGCAGGACGGCCGTATCGCTGCCATCGGCAGCGGCCTCGCCGCGCCGGCCGGTGTGCGCGTGATCGAGGCGGAGGGTCGCGCGCTGACCCCGGGAATCTTCGGCGGACTCGGCCATCTCGGACTCGAGGAAATCGGCCTCGAACAGACCACCGGCGATTACGCGCACCGCCTCGGGCAGATGCGCCCGGAGTTCGACGTCACGCTGGCCTTCAATCCGGAGTCGATGTCGCTCGGCGTGAATCTCGTCAACGGCGTCACGTTCAGCGTGCTTACGCCGGCTGCGGCGTGGGGCGGCAGCCTCGTGGCAGGACTCGGCGCTCCGGTTGGGCTCGACGGCTCCGCACCCGGCACCGTCCGCGCCATGTTCATCGATCTCGGCGGCGACGCCAATGACCTCTCCGGGGGTTCGCGTGCGGCGCAGTTCATGTTGCTGCGGCAGGCGTTCGTCGAGGCCCGGGCACCCAACCTCGTCATGGTGCACGACGAGCGGCTGCTGTCACCCTCGGGGAGGCAGGTGCTGCTGGAGTTCATCAAGGCCAACGGGCTGTTCGTATTCGACGTCGACCGCGCGATCGACATACGCAATACCCTCGCCTTCGTCCGCGAAGAGAAGCTCAATGCCGCGATCCGCGGCGGCGCGGAAGCTTGGCGAGTCGCCGGCGAACTCGCCGCCGCCGGCATTCCGGTGATCCTCGATCCGCTCGACAACCTGCCCGACTCCTTCGACAAGGTAGGTGCGACGCTCGCCAACGCAGCAAGGCTGCATGCCGCGGGCGTGAGGGTCGCCGTGTCGATCCGTGATACGGGCATCGACGACGCCGGCAAGACCCGTCAGGCCGCCGGCAACGCGGTCGCCCACGGGCTGCCCCGAGCGCAGGGCATCGCCGCGGTGACCCGCGTACCCGCCGAAATCTTTGGTGTTGCCGATCGGCATGGCAGCATCGAGCCCGGCAGGATCGCGGACCTCGTGCTGTGGTCGGGGGATCCTCTCGAAGCATCCAGCCTGCCCGATCTCGTGGTAACCGGCGGACGGCTGCAGGCGCTAGAGTCGCGCCACACGGCGCTGCGCGATCGGCACTACGAGCGCGTCAAATCCGGCGCGGCCCGCTGAGGCGCAGGAAGTGCTGGTAGGCACGCGAGTCCGTCGTGTAGCCGTGATCGGCGGGGTGCGCATTCCCTTCGCGCGTGCGCACGGCGCCTACGCGCAGTTCGGCAACCCGCAGATGCTCACCGCGGCGCTGCAGGGTGTAGTGCAGCGGTTCCAACTAGCCGGCGTGCGTCTCGGCGAGGTCGCAGCCGGCGCCGTCATCAAGCACTCGCGCGACTTCAATCTTGCACGCGAGTGCGTGCTCGGGACCACGCTCGACCCGCACACGCCGGCCTTCGACCTGCAACGCGCCTGCGGCACCAGCCTCGAAGCGGCCATCGGCATCGCCAACAAGATCGCGCTCGGCCAGATCGACGCCGGCATCGCGGGTGGCGTCGATACCGTCAGCGACCCGCCGATCGTCTACCCGCCGGCTTACCGGGCCTTGCTGATGCGGGCGTTCCGGTCCCGCAGCCTTGCGGGGCGCCTCACACCGTTCCTTGGTCTGCGAGCGCGTCATTTCAGGCCGGTGATCCCCGATGCCAGCGAACCGCGCACGGGCCTATCGATGGGCGAGAGCTGCGAGCTGATGGCCAAGCGGTGGCACATCCCGCGTGCAGCGCAAGACCTGCTCGCCCTGGAGAGCCACCGCCGCGCAACTGCCGCCTGGCAGGCCGGGTTCTTCGACGATCTGGTCGTGCCATTCGCCGGGCTGCAGCGCGATGACAACGTGCGCAATGACAGCTCGCTGGAAAAGCTCGGCAAGTTGCGCCCGAGTTTCGACCGCACGGCAGACGGCACGCTCACCGCGGGCAACAGCACGCCGCTCACCGATGGCGCGGCGGCAGTCCTGCTCGCCAGCGAGGACTGGGCACGCAATCGCGGACTCGCGGTGCAGGCATGGCTGACCTTCGGCAAATCGGCGGCCGTCGACTTCGTCGGCGGCGACGAGGGCCTGCTGATGGCGCCGGCGCTCGCCGTGCCGGCAATGCTCGACGATGCCGGGCTGACTCTGCAGGACTTCGACTTCTATGAAATCCACGAAGCCTTCGCCGCACAGGTGCTGTGCACGCTGGCGGCGTGGGAATCAGCCGACTGGTGCCGAGACCGGCTCGGTCGGACGCAGCCGCTGGGCGCGATCGAGCGCAGCCGGCTTAACGTCGCGGGCAGCAGCCTTGCCGTCGGCCATCCCTTCGCCGCCACGGGCGCGCGCGTGCTCGGCACGCTCGCCAAGCTGCTTGCCACCCACCCGCAGTCGCGTCGCGGCCTGATCTCCGTATGCACGGCGGGCGGCATGGGCGTCACCGCGATCCTCGAGCGCGCCTAGACGACACGCGCGCTGGTGCGGACGCCGGTGCGCACGTTACGCGGGCGCCGCTGCGAACGTTACGTGGGCACCGATGCGAACGCCGGCGCGCGGCTCAGCGCGTGCCGGAGCTGCCGAAGCCGCCGCTGCCGCGCGCGCTGGCGGCAAAGTCATCGACGATCTCGAGTTCCACCTGCACCACCGGGACGACGACCAGTTGTGCGATGCGCTCGCCGGGCTGCACGGTGTAGGTGGCGGCGCCGCGGTTCCAGCAGGACACCAGCAACTGGCCCTGATAGTCGGAGTCGATCAGGCCGACGAGATTGCCGAGGACGATGCCGTGCTTGTGGCCGAGACCCGAGCGCGGAAGGATCACCGCCGCGAGTGCGGGATCAGCCACCCAGATCGCGAGGCCGGTCGGCAGCAACTCGGTGCGCCCCGGCGGCAGTTCCAGTGGCGCATCGAGACAGGCGCGCAGATCGAGTCCGGCGGAGCCGGCCGTGGCGTAGGCAGGCAACGGGAACTCGCTGCCGATGCGCGGATCGAGGATGCGCACCTTGAGCGGGCGCCTGCTCAACGGCGTTCTCCGCTGCCGCGGGGCGCGCTCATGCGGGGCCCGTGCCGACGCGCGGACTGCGGCGTGTCTCCGCGAGACGCCAGCCGATCACCTCGACCAACCGGCGAGCCACCTCGTCCTTTGAGGCGCGACCGATGGCGAGACGACCGTCCCGCCATAACAGCAGAAGCTCGTTGTCGTCCTGGTCGAACACCTTGCCTTCGCCGACCTCGTTGGCAGCGATGAGATCGAGGCGTTTGCTCTCCAGCTTGGCGCGAGCGTAGTTCTCGACGTCGTGGGTCTCGGCAGCGAAGCCGACGACGAATGGACGGTCGGCACGGGCTGCGATGCAGGCGAGGATGTCCGTGGTGCGCTCGAGCGGCAGATCGACACGCTCGAGGGTCTTCTTGATCTTGCGTGTGGCACGGGTGGCAGGCCGGTAGTCGGCCACCGCCGCGGTACCGACGAACACGTCGAGGCCGTCGGCCTCGTGCTCGACTGCAGCGGCCATCTCAGCGGCGGTCTCGACGTCCAGGCGGCGAACGCCTTCCGGCGTCGGCAGCGCCACCGGTCCGGCGATCAGGATGACCTCGGCGCCGGCTTCACGCGCCGCGGCGGCTATCGCAAAGCCCATCTTGCCGCTGCTGCGGTTGGTGATGTAGCGCACGGGATCGATCGGCTCGCGCGTCGGACCCGCCGTGATCATCACCCGCAGCCCCTGCAGCGCACCGCGCTCGGGCTGCGCGCTGCCGACGACCCGCAACTCGGGCGTCCTCTGTGGCACACCGGCGAGGATCTGCGCCACAGCGTCCACGATCTCCAGCGGCTCCAGCATGCGGCCCGAGCCGATTTCGCCGCAGGCCTGACCGCCGCTCCCCGGACCCAGAAGCTGCACGCCGTGGCGCTGCAGGGCTGCCACGTTGTCCTGAGTCACCGGCTTCGACCACATCACCCGGTTCATCGCGGGAGCGAGCGCCACCGGCGCCTCGGTGGCGAGGATCAGTGTGGTCAGCAGGTCGTCGGCCCGACCCGTGGCGACGCGGGCGAGGAAATCGGCGGTCGCGGGCGCCACGAGCACGAGATCCGCCCAGCGGGCGAGTTCGATGTGTCCCATGGACGCCTCGGCGGCTGCGTCCCACAACTCGGCGCGCACCTCCCGGCCCGAGACGGCCTGGAAGGTGGTCGGTGTGACGAAGCGTTGTGCTCCGGGGGTCATCACGACCTGTACCTCCGCGCCGCGTTCCCGCAGGCGCCGCACGAGGTCGGGGGATTTGTACGCCGCAATGCCGCCGCTCACCCCGAGCAGGATTCGGCGACCGCCAAGTTCAGACATCGGCGGATTATCGGTCAAGCCCGTGGCAAAGGTCGATTGACCAACGGTTATGCCGGACAGGTGTTTCGGTTATGGGAGGCATCCGCCGAGTTTCGGCCCTCGTCGGCAGCTCCCGGCTCCGCCCAAGCTGGCGATCCGGGAGCACCGCCCTGGCCGTCGCAGCCGCGCGGCTTGCCGGCGGCCCTCCTCGAGCGCAACCCCACAGGAATCCCCATGACCCGTCCCCACACTCCACTGCACAGCTGGCCACTGCGCGACTGGCCACCCGGCGAACGCCCGCGCGAGAAACTGCTGGAGCGCGGCGCTGGCGCACTCTCCGACGCCGAGCTGCTGGCCTTGCTGTTCGGCACCGGCAGCGGCGGCGCGGACGCCTTGCAACTCGCCCGCGGGCTGCTGCTCGAGCACGGCTGTCTGCGCAACCTGTTGTCGGCGACACCGGCACGCGCCCTCAACTCGAGGGGTCTCGGTCCGGCGCGGATCGCCCGTCTGCAGGCCAGCCTCGAGCTCGCCCGGCGCCACTACGCGGCAGCGCTGCGTGCCGGAGTCTCCCTGAATTCACCGCACGACACGCGGCGTTTCCTCGGCGCCCAGCTGCGCGATCTACCATACGAGGTGTTCTGCTGCCTGCACCTCGACAACCGTCACCGGCTGATCGCCTTTGAGGAGCTGTTCCGCGGCACCATCGATGGCGCCAGCGTACATCCGCGCGAAGTGCTGAGGCAGGCGCTGCGACACAACGCCGCCGCGGTCATCCTTGCCCATAATCACCCTTCGGGCGTCGCCGAACCGAGCCGCGCCGACGAGTTGATCACCGTGCGGCTGCGCGACGCGCTCGCGCTCGTCGACATCCGCGTTCTCGACCATCTGATCGTCGCCGGCCCCGACACGGTCTCCCTCGCAGAGCGGGGGATCGTCTGATGCGGGTTGCCAGTCGACAGCCGGACTGGTATAAAAGCGGCCCTTTGCCCGGGGGCCAACCCCGCCGGGTAGGCATAACCCTCTGATTCAAAAAGGCTTCCTAAGATGTCCCGCGTCTGCGAACTCACTGGCAAGCGCCCGACCACGGGCAATCGCGTCTCGCACGCCAACAACAAGCGGCGGCGGCGCTTCCTGCCGAACCTGCACACGCAGCGGTTCTGGCTGGAAAGCGAGAAGCGCTGGGTAACGCTTCGTGTGAGCACCAGCGCGCTGCGCACCATCGAGAAGAACGGCCTCGACGCGGTGGTCGCCGACCTGCGCGCCAAAGGCATGAAGATCTGACGACGGAGCCCGAAAGTCATGCGTGAAAAGGTCAAGTTGCTGTCTACCGCTGGCACCGGCCACTTCTATGTGGCCATGAAGAACAAGCGGCTCCATCCGGAAAAGATGGAAGTCAAGAAGTACGACCCCGTCGTCCGCAAGCACGTCTCGTACAAGGAAACCAAGATCAAGTGAGCCCGTCGGCGCGCCCGCGGGTGCGCCCCCAGCGGTGCGATCAGGCCTGCCAGCGAGCAGGCCTTTTCGTTTAACGTGCAGTCCACGTGTGACGTGGTCATCGCATGCCTGAACTTCCGGAAGTCGAAACCACTCGCCGCGGCATCACTCCGCATGTCGCCGGCCGGCGCGTCACCGACTTCCTCCTCTACGAGCGCCGGTTGCGCTGGCCCGTCGCCGAGTCGCTGGCGCAAGTGCTGCGCGACGCGCGCATCGGCGAGGTTCGCCGCCGCGCGAAGTACCTGCTGCTCGACCTCGATGGGGTCGCTGTTCGCGGCAGCTCGCTGCTGCTGCACCTCGGCATGTCCGGCAACCTGCGGGTGCTGCCGGCCGATACGCCGCGATTGAAGCACGACCACTTCGATCTGCGGCTCGACTCCGGCCAGACGCTGCGCTTCAACGATCCGCGCCGTTTCGGCTCGCTGCACCTGATCCAGGGCGACACGCACCCGCTGCTCGCGCACCTCGGACCGGAGCCGCTCGATCGCGCATTCGACGAGGAATATCTTTGGCGCGCTTCGCGGCTACGGCGCGTGGCGATCAAGCCGTTCCTGATGAACTCCCGGGTGGTCGTGGGTGTCGGCAACATCTATGCCAGCGAGTCGCTGTTCCGTGCCGGCGTACGTCCCGGCCGACAGGCGCGCCACCTGACCCGGGCGGAGGTTGCGCGCATCGTGGCGGCGGTCAAGGAGGTGCTCTCCATGGCCATCGAGGTGGGTGGCACCACCTTGCGCGACTACGTCGGCGCGGATGGTAATCCGGGATACTTCCGCCAGCAGCTGTTCGTATACGAGCGGGCGGGCGAAGCCTGTCGCAACTGTCATGGGCTGATCCGGCAACGTGTGCAGGCGCAACGCTCGACCTACTGGTGCAACACGTGCCAGCACTGACCCGCCGGCGATTACTCGCGCACTTTGCCGATGCCGATCCGGTGATGGCGGCGCTGGTCGCAGCCGCCGGACCCTACAGGCTGCAAAGCGCAGACTGCCCGTCGCCGTTCCGACATCTCGCCGAGGCGATCGTCTCGCAGCAGATCAGCGGCAAGGCAGCGGCCGCGATCCTGCAGCGCTTCCGCAACCTGTTCACGGCGGACCTTTGTTCCGGGGACTTCCCCATGCCGGAGGCCGTCCTTGGGCGCGACCTCGCGGACCTGCGGGCGGCGGGTCTCTCCGCAGCGAAGGTCGCTGCGATCCGCGATCTCGCGGCGCAGACCGTGGCGGGTGTCGTGCCCGACACGGCGACTCTGCATGCGCTGGACGACTCGACGATCGTCGAGCGGCTGACCGTCGTCCGCGGCATTGGCCCGTGGACGGTACAAATGATGCTGATGTTCCAGCTCGGCCGGCAGGACGTGCTGCCGGTGACCGACTACGGCGTACTCAACGGCTTTCGCATTGCCTACCGACGTCGGCGACTGCCGACGCCCGGCGAGTTGCGCAGGCATGGGGAGCGCTGGGCCCCCTACCGCTCTGCCGCCGCCTGGTACCTCTGGCGGGCGGTCGACCTCGAGCGCGGTGGAGTTGTTTGGCAGCGGCCGGCGGCGGTCAGGAGCCGGCGAGCGTCGCCTCCCGGTGACGGCGCAGCGCGGCGGCCACCACGGGGTGCACGAACTCGCTGACGTTGCCACCGAGCGCGGCGATCTCGCGTACCAGCGTCGAGGAGATGAAAGTGAACTGCTCCTGCGGCGTCATGAACACGGTCTCGATCGTCTGGTCGAGGTGGCGGGTCATGTTGGCGAGCTGGAACTCGAACTCGAAGTCTGACACGGCGCGCAAGCCGCGGATGATGACGTTGAGCCCCTGCTCGCGGGCGAAGTCGACGGTCAGGCCGGAGTAGCCGCGAACCTCGACATTGGGCAGGTCGGAGAGCACCGCCTGGGCGAGTTCCACACGGGTGGCGAGTGGAAAACGCGGCGCCTTGCTGGGGTTCACGGCGATCGCGATGACCACGCGGTCGAAAATGCCGGCGGCACGCCGCACGAGATCGTGGTGCCCGTTGGTGATCGGATCGAAAGTGCCCGGATAGAGCGCGTTGCGCTTCATGTTGGTTGGTCCCCCGTCCCCGCATTCTCGCCAGCGGCGGCGTCCGGCACCGGTCCGCGGCGGAAAAGATGATAACCGACCTCGCCGGCCTTGCCGCTGCGCCAGGGCGTCCAACCGGACGGCAGACCATCGAGCGCCGTACCGGCGGGCGCCTCGAGGTAGATAAAGGCCTGTGGAGCGAGCCAGCCGCCGCGCTCGAGTCGGCCGGCGACGCTCTGCCAAAGGCCGGCTGCGAACGGCGGATCGATGAAGACGAGGTCGAAGGGTGCCGCGGATCGCTCCGCGGGCCCGTCGAGCATCCGCGCCGCGTCGACGCGCAGCGCGGTCGCCGCGTCAGTGGGCACGCCCCACTCGGCGAACACATCGCGCAGCGCCGCGACCACGCGCGGATCGGCATCGACGAAAACGGTTTTTGCGGCCCCGCGCGAGAGCGCCTCGAGGCCAAGCGCTCCGCTGCCGGCGAACAGGTCGAGCACCCGTGCGCCGTTCAGGTGCGGCGCGAGCCAGTTGAAGAGCGTCTCGCGCACGCGATCCGGCGTCGGCCGGATATCCGCGCCCGCCGGAAAGCGCAGCCGGCGGCCGCGCCACCGGCCGGCAATGATGCGCAGCTCGCGTGACTTGCCGCGGTTCGAGGCCATTTGAGGCGCAGGGTAGCCTAAAATCCGCAGCCTCATGAGCAGCGAACCCAAGCCCGGCTTCCTGCAGCGCCTGAAGGATCGTCTCACCCGCCCGGGAGGCGGCCTGGGCGCCGGGCTCGCGCGCCTGTTCGGCGCGCGGCGCATCGACGCGGCAGTCCTCGAGGAGCTCGAAACGCGGTTGCTCGCTGCCGACGTGGGAGTACAGGTCACCGAAGAACTCCTCGAAGGGCTGCGCACGCGCGTCGCCCGACGGCAACTCGACGACGTCGATGCGCTGCTCGTCGCCCTGCGGGCGGACATCGCCGCGATACTCGCGCCCGTCGCCAAGCCGCTGCATATCGACCGTAGCGCACGGCCCTTCACCATCCTCGTGGTCGGGGTCAATGGCTCCGGCAAAACAACCAGCATCGGCAAGCTCGCGCATCGCCTGCGCAGCGAAGGGCTGCGTGTGGTGCTGGCTGCCGGGGACACTTTCCGCGCCGCGGCAACCGAGCAGATAGGCATCTGGGCTGCACGCACCGGCGCGGAGCTCATCGCCCAGCAGCCGGGGGCGGATCCGGCGGCGGTTGCCTTCGATGCGCTCAGTGCGGCACGCAGCCGCGGCGCCGACGTGCTGATCGCGGACACGGCGGGTCGTCTGCAGGCCCAGGCACACCTCATGGAAGAGCTGCGCAAGGTGCGGCGCGTGCTCGGCAAAGTCGATCCCGCGGCGCCCCACGAGGTACTGCTCGTGCTTGACGCCAATCAGGGACAGAACGCGCTCGCGCAGGCGGTGCAGTTCCACGAGGCGGTGGGCGTTACGGGGCTGGTGCTGACCAAGCTCGATGGCACCGCGAAGGGCGGTATCGTGCTCGCCATCGCCCGGCGGCTCGGTCTGCCGATCCGCTTCATCGGCATCGGTGAGGGTGCGGAGGACTTCGGTGAGTTCGATGCCGCAGCGTTTGCCGCCGCGCTGGTCGAAGGGCAGGCGGCGTCATGATCCGTTTCGACCACGTCTTCAAGCGTTATCCGAACGGCCGCGAGGCGCTGCAAGACGTCTCCTTCGAGATCCGCGCGGGTGAGTTCGTCTTTCTCACCGGGCGCTCCGGCGCGGGCAAGAGCTCGGTGCTGAAGCTGATGACCCTGATCGAACGTCCGACCCGCGGCACCGTCGCGGTCAACGGCCAGGAGACCTCGACCCTGCCGGCGCGCGCGATCCCCGCTTTCCGCCGACGGCTGGGCATCGTCTTCCAGGACCATCAACTGCTGATGGACCGTCCGGTGTATGACAACGTCGCCCTGCCGCTGATGGTCTCCGACACGCGCTTCCGCGACATCGACAAGCGCGTGCGCGCGGCCCTCGACCAGGTCGGCCTGCTCGAGATGGAGCGCGTCCCACCGGCCGAACTGTCCGTGGGCGAGCAGCAGCGGGTCGGCATCGCGCGCGCCGTGGTGGCGCGCCCCACCGTGCTGATCGCCGACGAACCGACCGGCAATCTCGACCACGGCTTGGCGCGCGAGGTCATGCAGCTCTTTCGCCGCTTCCAGGACGTGGGCGTCACGGTGCTGATCGCGACGCACGACATGGCGCTGGTACGTGAGTTTGCGCAGCGCGAGATCCTGATCGACGACGGTCGCGTCGTCGGCTCCGCGACGGAGGCAGTACCATGATCCCGCCTGGCATCTGGCTCACGCGGCACGCCCAGGCCCTGATCGCCGCCCTCGGGCGCCTGCTGCGGCGGCCGATTGGCAGTCTGCTCACCGTGCTCGCGATCGCGGTCGCGCTCAGTTTGCCTGCCGCGTTCTGGCTGCTGGTCAAGAACGCCCAGGCGGCAAGCGGCGAGGTGGCCGGCTCGATCGAACTGTCCGTGTACCTGCGTACTGGGACCGCGCTCGAGAAAGCCGAGCAGCTTGCCGCGGCAGCCCGCGCGCGCAGCGATGTCGCCGCGGCGACGGTGATCCCGGCAGACGCAGCGCTGGCCGAGTTCCGCGAGTATTCCGGTTTCGGTGCGGCGCTCGATGCGCTGCAGGGCAACCCGCTGCCGCATGTCATCACGCTCGAGCCCGACGCCGGGCACGCCGATCCGCGCAGCATCGAGTCCCTGCGTCGCTATCTTGTCGCCTGGCCGGAGGTCGAGAACGTGCAGGTGGACGGCGAGTGGGTACGCCGCCTGGCAGCCATCCTCGATTTATTGAGGCAGATGCTCGCAGGTTTCGCGGCACTGCTCGGCCTCGGGGTCATCGTGGTCACGGGCAATGCCATCCGTCTTGAGATCGGTGCCCGCCGCGCCGAGATCGAGGTCACCAAGTTGGTGGGCGGCTCCGATGCGTTTGTCCGTCGACCGTTCCTTTACGAGGGCTGCCTGTTCGGACTGCTCGGCGGGCTGGCCGCCGCCGGCCTCGTCACGGCACTCGTCGGTTACCTTGCCGGACCGATCGAGCGGCTCGCCGCACTGTACGGCAGCGGCTTCGTGCTGCAGCCGCTCGGTGTCGAGGAACTCGCCACACTGGTGGGGGGGGCTGCCCTGCTGGGGCTGGCAGGCGCTTGGATAGGCGCTGCCCGATTGATCTCCCGGATACAGCCTGGCGGTTGATTGCCTCTTCAGTGAAACAATAAGCTGAGTTTCGGCATTTATCGATTCTTCCGCGGGTCTTTATGAACGACTAGCCGGATTAGCACTCCAACCAACCGAGTGCTAACATTTGCCGGGAGGTCAAGATCCATGACGACACAGGTTCTCGCACCCCGCTACACAGAACTGTCCCTGGCCGGTCCGCTCGGCAGTCTCGACGCCTACCTCGAGCGAGTCTCGAAGGTTCCGGTGCTGTCGCGCGAAGACGAGCAGTCGCTGGCGCGGCGCTTCCGGGACGACGGCGATGTCGAAGCTGCGCGGGCCCTGGTGCTCTCGCACCTGCGCTTCGTAGTGCATATCGCCCGCGGCTATGCCGGCTACGGTCTGCCGATGGGCGATCTCGTGCAGGAAGGGAATGTCGGCCTCATGAAGGCCGTGAAGCGCTTCGACCCCGAGATCGGCGTGCGCCTCGTGTCTTTCGCTGTGCACTGGATCCGCGCCGAGATCCACGAGTACGTGTTGCGCAACTGGCGCCTCGTGAAGGTCGCGACGACCAAAGCGCAACGTAAACTGTTCTTCAACCTGCGGCGCATCAAGAAGAATCTCAGCTGGCTGTCTCCGGAGGAAACCCGCAGCGTCGCCGCCGAGCTCGGCGTGAGCGAGCGCGAAGTCACCGAGATGGAGCGTCGGCTGGCAGCACGCGATCTGTCCTTCGATCCTACGCCGCTCGACTCCGAGGACGACGAGGTCCACTCGCCTGCGAGCTATCTGCCGGCGCCAGATGCCGATCCGGCCGCACAGGTCGAAAATGCCGAGTGGGAAGACGATACGCACGAGCGTCTGGCCGCCGCCATGCAGTTGCTCGACGCACGCAGCCGCGACATTCTGGCGAGTCGCTGGATGGCGGGGGACGCCGAAAAGGCGACCCTGCACGACCTCGCCGCAAAGTATGGCGTGTCCGCAGAGCGCATCCGTCAACTGGAGACGAACGCGATCCGCAAGCTGCGCGGGCTGATGCTGGAATCCGCGTAGCCGATTCGCCGCGGCGGCGAGCCGCCAAGACCGGCACCGGCCCTCTCAATCGACGCCGGTCCCCGGTGCGGGAGGTGTCGTGGCACGCGCGTAACCACGCGGCCGGATCGCCACCGTATTGACGATGCGCGTGCAGCGCGAACCATCGGTCAGATGGAACCCGTACTCGAACGACGGCGTAGCCCGCTGGTTGCGCGCAAGCTCGTCGCGGATCGCGGCCTCGAGTTCAGCAGGAAACTCGAACCGCAACTCGAGATCCGTGCTGCCGCCGTGCTCGAAATCGATGCTCAGACCGCGCGTCCACACCGAGTAGCCGCGGAACACCCGCGCACAGGCGAGCGCAGCGATCGGGTCCGCGAGCGCTGCCTGAAAGCCGCCGAACATCACGCCGCCCGGATTACGGGAGATCGCGTTCAGCGGCAGACGGATACGCACGCGTCGCCAGTCAGGGTCCATTTCCAGCACCCGGATGCGCATGAACCAGAAGGGCGGATAGAGCTCGAGCATGCGCGCATCGGACAACACGCGATGATCGACCACGAAGCGCAGCAGGCGTTGCACCAGCCGCGGGCGCGGTGGGCGGCTGCCGGTCGTGGCCGGATTGTTCACGGCGTCACCGAATCCGCCGGCGGCGCACCGATAGCTTCCTCGAAAACGATGCAGTGCAACAGCGCGGTGCGTGCTGCATTCGGCGAGTACCCCCCGGCCAGGGTGATCACGAGCGGCAGTCCGCAACGCCGACTCCAGTCGAGCACGCAGCGCTCGCGCGCCCTGATGCCCGTATCCGTCAACGCGAATCGGCCGTAGCGATCGCCGCCGGCGACATCGACGCCGGCAAGGTAGAAGACGATGTTGGGACTGAAATCCGCGGTGAGCCGCGGCAGATGCGACTCGAGCGTCTGCAGGTAGGCATCATCGTCGATACCATCGGGCAAACCGACGTCGAGGGTGGAGCGCATCTTGCGGGCCGGATAGTTGCGCTCACCGTGCATGGAGAAGGTGAACACCGACTCATCGCCCGCAAAGATCGCGGCGGTGCCATTGCCCTGATGAACGTCAAGATCGATGACGAGCGCACGCTCGATACGTCGCTCGTGCTGCAGCTTGCGGATGGCGACCGCGACATCGTTGAGCACGCAGAAGCCCTCGCCATGATCCGCGAACGCGTGATGGGTGCCGCCTGCGAGATTGCCAGCTCGCCCGTCCTCGAGCGCCGCGGACGCCGCCAGCACGGTGCCCTGCACCGCCAGACGCGAACGTCGCAGCAGCCGCGGCGACCACGGCACGCCGAGCGCCCGCTGCTCCTGCGGACCCAGCCCGTCACCGAACAGCCGGTCGAGGTAGTCGCTGGTGTGCACCCGGGCGAGGTCGGCGCGCACGGCCTCACCGGGGAGCATGATGTTGGTCGCGGGCAGCATGCCCGCAGCGCGCAGGGCGTCGTACACCAGCGTGTACTTGACCATCGGGAAAGGGTGTCCCTCGGGCAGCGGCAGGTAGTAATCCGGGTGATGGCTGACTTTCAAGTTGTGACCGGATCGGCTAGAACTGCAAAGTGTCCCGATTGCGCGCCCGCACCGGGAGAGTCGGGATGCACCAGTCGCTCACCGGCGGAATGGTAGTCAGCCGGGCGCTCGGCCGCCATGGTATCCGCACCGCTTTCACGGCCGCCGGTGCCTGAGCGGCGAGGCGGGCATGTCGACGCCGCAGCGCGGCACAGGTCGGCAGTCACCAGCGGGCGGCCTTGAGCGATACTCCACAGAGTCCCGAGGAGAACGTGCCCCATGAGCAGCCAGAACACCCCGCCGGCGCAGGTGCCATACCCGAATCCGCTCTATTCCTGGTACGTCGTGGTAGTGCTGCTGCTCGCCTATATTTTGGCGTTCATCGACCGGGAAATCATTGCCTTGCTGGTGCCCGACATCAAGGCGAGCCTGCAGATCAGCGACACGCAGATGAGCCTGTTGCTGGGCGGCGCCTTCGCGGTCTTCTACACTTTCTTCGGCGTCGCGATCGCCTGGCTGGCCGACCGCGGCAATCGCAGGCTGCTGATTTTCTGGGGCGTCGCTTTCTGGAGCCTGATGACCGCCGCCTGCGGCTTCGCGACCTCGTATGCAGCGCTTTTTCTCGCCAGGGTCGGCGTGGGCGCGGGCGAATCGGCCCTGAACCCTTCCGCGCTGTCGCTGCTCAAAGATTACTTCCCGCCGGACAAGATAGGCCGGGCGATCGGCCTCTACACGGCGGGTGTCTCGAGCGGCAGCGGTCTCGCGTTCATCATTGGCGGCGCGGTGTATCCCAAGATCAAGGAGGCGGGGCCGGTCGAGTTGCCGCTGCTCGGCTGGCATGAGCCCTGGCAGCTGATGTTCATCTACGTCGGTCTTCCCGGGCTGCTGATCGCGCTGCTCGTGCTCACGATCCGCGAGCCCGTGCGGCGCGAATTCCTGGTCGCCGGCGCGAAGCCCGTGGCCGCGACGATCAACAAGACCTTCGCCCATCTGGCGAGCCGCTGGCGCGCCTTCTACGTGCTGTTCTTCGCCCTCTCCGGCCTGGCGATCATGGCCTACGGCATAGGTTTCTGGATTCCCGAGTTTCTGCGGCGCACCTACTCGCTCTCCGCCGAGGAGCTCGGCTACTGGGTGCAATGGCGGGGCGTCATCGTGATCGTCTTTGGTCTGATCGGTGTGCTCGTCGGCGGCTGGATGAGCGACTACTTCCAGAAGCGCTACGAGGACGGCTATGTCCGCGTCTGTCTGGTGTCCTTCGTCGTCATGGCAATCGGCTACTGCTCGTTCACCCTGATGCCATCCCCGCTGCTCGCGACGCTGTTCCTGATTCCGGCGACCCTGGGAGCTGCGGCGCCCACGGCGGCCGGCGCTGCAGCCGTGGTAGCCATTTCGCCGCCCACCATGCGGGCGCAGGTGATTGCGCTCTACTATTTCGTGCTGAATGCGGTCGGCTTCTTCATCGGACCAACCGCCGTCGCACTGGTGACGGATTTCTACTTCGCCGATGAGGCTCAGCTGCGCTACTCGATGTTCGTCGTCGCCACCGCGGTGTCGGCGATCTGCGGCGCGCTGCTGCTCTACAACCTGCCGCATTTCCGCGCGGCGTCGCGCGAGGCGCGGCAGTGGAGTGGCGATCCGGCCTAGCGCTGCGCAGCCCGCACCACGCCCATCCCAAGAGTTTTACGCAAGAACCTCGGAGAACCCACCATGGCCAACGCCCCCGCCGACCCGAAGCTGCCCATCCTGCAACGCGACCACCGCAGCGTGATGGGCAAGGTGCTCTATACCAGCCGGAAGCCCGAGCGGCTCGGGCAGGAACGCGGTCGGGAGTACTTCCGCATCGACGTACATGCCGACGGTACCCGCACCTGCACCGCGCATTGCGAGATCGACGACCGGCCGTCGGTGATGCGCGACATCACCTACTCGCTAGATGCCGACTGGATGCCGACGGACTGTTTCGTGCGTCTGTCGGTCGGCAGCAGGTTCATGGGCTCGGGATGGTTTCGCTTCCACCCGCAGTTCGCCGAATGCGAGACCAGGACTTCGCTCGAGGGTCGCGTATCGCAGCGCATGGACCTCGATGCGCCGCTGCCCACGTTCCAGAACCATGCGATCGCCTGCGACGCCTGGCACCTGCGGCTGATCGACCAGCACAAACCGGGGGAGGTGCAGCGGATCCGGCAGATGCTGCTCTCCTCGCCGGACCACCGCGGTGCCACCGGACCAATGCTGTTCTCCATCGGGCTGAACATCGTCTTCGTCGGTCCGGAACGGGTGAGCGTGGGTGCGGGAACCTTCGATGCACTGCACTACCAGTTCGTGACCAACCCGGAGTTGCCGCAGGAACACCCGCCTTACGACGTCTGGTGCACCGCCGACGGCGAGTACCTGTTCCTGAAGGGGCAGGTCGGCGGCTACATGCAGACCTACTACGAGTTGGTGGAGTTGTCGCGCGGCCCGCACTGGGGCAACTGACACGACCTGGGGCAGATACCCAACAGAACCAGGAATCGTGATCGCTGTCGCATTTCCGTCACTTCCATTCGCTCGCCTGTGGTGTATAATCACCACACTCGTAGCGGCCAGACAACGCGCAAGTGATTGATCAGGCTGGCTATGTGGGTTTTTGAAGCTTCGTTGATTCATCCGATGCGCTTTCGCAAAAAAGTCAGAGGCGTGAATCAGACACACCAAAATCCCAGGCGGTCGACGCGGGCACGGTCGGGTGGCGGTCTACTTTGGTCGCCCCCCGGGAACCCCGAACGGGGTTCGAGCCGGAGAGTATTGCGCCTAGCGGAGTTGCTCCTTTGCAGCAACTGAAAGTGACCGACCCGGGAGCGTTTGCTACTGAAAAGAAACCCCGCGCAAGCGGGGTTTTTTTTGGTCGCGAGGTCAACGCTGGTTTCAGGGCGCGGGTCTGCGCCAGACGGAATGTTGACGTCTCGAGGGCTGTTTGATTCCGAATCGGATCAATCAACGGGTCAATGCCCAAACTGCCGTGATAGCCTCGCGCGCGATGAAACCGGTACGAGTCGTCGCCACGGCCCTGCTTGGCTTGGTTATCTCGGGCTGTGCCTTGCAGACGGCGCTCGAGCCGTCGTTCGTTGCGGATGACGCACGGACCGTTATCCAGCGCTCTGCGGCGGATATGCCGCTCCCGGAATCAGCTACCGTGTTCCTCGGCGGCTCCGTGGTCACGGGCTCCGGCAACAACTGGGCGGGTCGCATCGACTTCGTCGATCCGCAGCGCCCGTTGCAACTCATGCGTTTCTTTGTCGATCGGGTAGTCGCCGCCGGTTGGACGTATACCTCGTCGACCATCGCGAAGACCATCACGCTCAATTTCCAGCGCAACGGACGTCGGGCCACGATCTGGATCTATGGTCAGGAGGCGCGCGGCGGCTTCCTCGGCATCGGCGGCGCTGGCGGCGATGGCCTGCAGATCGGGCCGTCTCGGGTCACGATCGCAGTCAACCATGCCGACGCGATCGAACAGCAGTCTCCCTTCCTCGACTTGCCACCTTTGCCGCCGGTCGAGCCGATCGCCTCGGTTGGCGCGCCGCAGCAGGATGCCCCGGCCGCCGTCGCCGCACAGGGCGAGCGCGTGCCGATCGCAGCGCAAGTCGATCTCGCGACTGTCGCCGCGCAGGTCAGCGCGCCGCGCTGATCTGCCTCCGGCGACGCCGGATCATCAGGGCAGGTCGGTCCGTCCCATCAGCCAGCGGTCGCATTCGCGTGCCGCCCCACGGCCCTCATTGATCGCCCAAACCACGAGGCTCTGCCCGCGCCGGCAATCGCCAGCGGCAAACACCCCTGGCACGTTGGTGGAGTAGTCGCCGTAAGCCGCCTTGACGTGGCGACGCTCGTCGAGCTCGAGTCCAAGATCCTGCGGCAGCCCGACCTCCGGCCCGGTGAACCCCATAGCCAGCAACACGAGCTGCACAGGCTGCGTCCGCTCGGTGCCGGGCTGCTCGACGGGAACCAACTGGCCGCGTTCGTTCTTCTCCCAGCGGATCTCGACCGTGACGAGTTCGCTGACGCGACCTTGCGCGTCCCCGTTGAATCGCTTGACCGTGGTCAGGTAGGCGCGCGGGTCCTTGCCAAACTTCGCGGCAGCCTCCTCCTGACCGTAGTCCATCTTGTAGACCCGCGGCCACTCCGGCCACGGGTTGTCGGCGGCACGCTCCAAGGGCGGCTTCGGCATGATCTCGAACTGGGTCAGCGTCCGACAGCCATGACGCATGGCCGTGCCGACGCAGTCGGTCCCCGTGTCGCCGCCACCAATGACCACCACATCGAGCCCCTTGGCGTGAACGGCAGCCTTGGCGGGCTTCTTGCCGAGCACGGCCTGGGTAGCGCCGGTCAGATAGTCCATGGCGAAGTGCACACCGGCGAGCGCGCGGCCCTCGACGGGCAGATCGCGCGCCTGCGTCGCTCCGGTGCAGAGCACGATCGCATCGAAGTCGCGGCGCATCATCTGCGCCTCGTAGTTGTCGCCGACGTTGGCGTTGCAGACAAACTTGATCCCCTCCTGCTCGAGCAGGCGGATGCGGCGCATGACCACCTCTTCCTTGTCGAGCTTCATGTTCGGAATCCCGTACATCAGCAGCCCACCCGGACGATCTGCACGCTCGAGCACGGTGACGCTGTGACCGGCACGGTTGAGTTGCTGCGCGGCCGCGAGGCCTGCAGGACCCGAACCCACCACAGCGACCTTCTTGCCGGTACGCGTGGCGGGCGGCTCGGCGTTGACCCAGCCCTCCTCGAAGCCGCGCTCGATGATGGTGTTCTCGATGTTCTTGATGGTGACGGGCGGCGCGTTGATGCCGAGCACGCACGAGCCCTCGCAGGGCGCCGGACAGACCCGACCGGTGAACTCCGGGAAATTGTTGGTCTTGTGCAGCCGCTCGAGTGCCTCACGCCACAGTCCGCGGTAGACGAGATCGTTCCACTCAGGGATCAGGTTGTTGACCGGGCAGCCCGAGGCGCCGCCGCTCATCAGCTTGCCGGTATGGCAAAACGGCACGCCGCAGTCCATGCAGCGGGCGGCCTGGTTGCGCAGACCCTTTTCGTCGAGATGGTGGTGGAACTCCTTCCAGTCGCGCACGCGCTCGAGCGGCGAGCGGTCGAGCGGGGTCTCGCGGAGGTATTCGATGAATCCGGTTGGCTTGCCCATGATCAGTTACCACCCACTCGCGCGAGATCGCGGGAATTTTCCTCGAAAGCCGCCATGGTCGCCTCGTCGCCCGAGAGGCCTTGATCGTGAGCCCGCTTGAGGCAGGCGAGCACGCGCTTGTAGTCCTTGGGGATCACCCGCACGAACCTTGGCAACTGGGTCGGCCACGCATCGAGGATCCGCTTCGCATGCGTGCTGCCCGTGAGTTCCGCGTGCCGGGCAACAAGCGAGCGCAGAGCCTCGGCCTCGGCACCGTCTTCGACGCGCTCCACCTCCACCATCTGCATGTTGATGCGCGCTGGAAAATGCCCGGTCTCATCGAGCACATAGGCGACGCCACCGGACATGCCGGCCCCGAAGTTGCGACCGGTGGGGCCGAGCACCACGACCCGACCGCCTGTCATGTACTCGCAACCGTGGTCGCCGATCGCTTCGACGACGGCATCGACACCGCTGTTGCGCACCGCGAAACGCTCGCCGGCCTGGCCGCGGATGAACACTTCGCCTGACGTCGCGCCGTACAGCGCGACGTTGCCGATGATCATGTTCTCTTCGGGCCGGAACGTGGCGGCGCGCGGCGGGAACACGACGATACGCCCGCCGGAAAGACCCTTGCCGACGTAGTCGTTGGCGTCACCCTCCAGGGTGAAGCTCATGCCCGGCGGCATGAAGGCGCCGAAGCTCTGGCCTGCCGAACCCTTGAAGCGGATGCTGATGGTGTTGTCCGGCAGTCCCTGCGGGCCCCGCTTTCGGGTGATCTCGCTGCCGGTAATGGTGCCGACCACGCGGTTGACGTTGCGGATGGGCAGGCTGGCCTCGACGCGCTCGCCGCGTTCGATGGCCGGGCGGCACAGTTCGAGCAGTGTCGTCATGTCGAGCGACTTCTCGAGTCCGTGATCCTGCTCCATCGTCTGGTAGCGGCCGACCTCGGCGCCGGAGTCGGGCTGATAGAGGATATTGCTGAAGTCGAAGCCCTGCGCCTTCCAGTGGTCGATCGCGGCCCGCGGTTCGAGGCGGTCAACGCGGCCGATCATTTCGTTGATGCTGCGGAAGCCAAGCTCCGCCATCAGCTCGCGCAACTGCGTAGCCACGAAGCGCATGAAGTTGACCACGTGCTCGGGCTTGCCCGCGAAGCGCTCGCGCAGCCGTGGATCCTGCGTGGCGACGCCGGCCGGGCAGGTGTTCAGATGGCAGACACGCATCATGATGCAACCCACCGATACGAGCGGCGCGGTCGCAAAGCCGAACTCCTCGGCGCCGAGCAGGGCCGCGATCGCGACGTCACGCCCGGTCTTCAGTTGTCCATCCGTCTCGACGACGATGCGGCTGCGCAGGTTGTTGAGCACCAGTGTCTGGTGTGTCTCGGCCAGGCCGAGCTCCCAGGGCAGACCGGCGTGGGTGGTCGAGGTCAGCGGCGAGGCGCCGGTGCCACCGTCGTGGCCGCTGATGAGCACCACATCCGCGTGCGCCTTGGCGACGCCGGCGGCGATCGTGCCGACGCCGACCTCCGCGACCAGCTTCACGCTGACGCGCGCCTGGCGGTTGGCGTTCTTGAGATCGTGGATCAGCTGCGCGAGATCCTCGATCGAGTAGATGTCGTGGTGCGGCGGCGGCGAGATGAGCCCGACGCCCGGCGTCGTATGCCGAGCCTTGGCGATCCAGGGATAGACCTTGGTGCCGGGCAGCTGTCCGCCCTCGCCGGGCTTCGCTCCCTGCGCCATCTTGATCTGGATCTCCTTCGCCTGCACCAGATACTCGCTGGTGACACCGAAGCGGCCCGAGGCGACCTGCTTGATGGCGGAATTCTTCGAGTCGCCGTTCGGCAGGGGCACGTAGCGGTCCGGATCCTCGCCGCCCTCGCCGGTATTGCTCTTGCCGCCGATGCGGTTCATGGCGATGGCCAGCGTTTCGTGGGCTTCCTTGCTGATCGAGCCGTAGCTCATGGCGCCGGTCTTGAACCGCTTCATGATGCTCTCGATCGGCTCGACCTCATCGAGCGGCACGGATTCGCCCTTCTTGAAGTCGAGCAGACCGCGCAGCGTCGAGAGGTTGCGCGCGCGGTCGTCGATTAGCTCGGCGTAGGACTTGAAGGTGGCATAGCTGCCGGTGCGCACCGCCTTCTGCAAGCGGTGGATGCTCTCCGGATTGAAGACGTGGAACTCGCCGTCGGCACGCCACTGGTACTGACCTCCGGTCGGCAGCACCTGCTCGCCGGCCGCGCGGTCGGGGAACGCCGAGTGATGGCGCATCAGCACCTCGGCGGCGATGGTCTCGAGACCGATACCGCCGACCCGCGAAGCCGTACCGGTGAAATATTCGTCGATGACGTCCTGGCGCAGGCCTACGGCCTCGAACACCTGCGCCCCGTGGTAGCTCTGCACCGCCGAGATGCCCATCTTCGACATCACCTTGACGACACCCTTGGTAGCCGCCTTGGCGAAGTTGGCGCAGGCGAGCTTGTGGTCGACGTTGGTGAGCAGGCTGTCGCGGATCATGCCGTCGAGCGTCTCGAAGGCGAGATACGGATTGATGACGTTGCAGCCGTAACCGATCAGCAGCGCGAAATGATGCACTTCGCGGGCCTCGCCGGTCTCGATGGCGAGCGAGGTGCGCATGCGCAGTCCCTCGCGGATGAGGTAATGGTGCAGCGAGGAGACCGCAAGCAACGACGGAATGGCCGCCATCTCGCGCGTCACGCCGCGATCGCTCAGGATGAGGATGTTCACCTCCTCTTCCTCGATCAGGCGGCGCGCCTCGCCGCGCATCTGTTCGATTGCCTTGGCGAGGCCTTCCTCGCCGCGCGCCGCGCGGAAGAGCAGCGACACCGTCCCTACCTTCAGGCCCGGCAGGGCGACGCGGCGGATCTTCGCGAACTCCTCGTTGGTGACCACCGGGGCCTTGAGCTCGATGCGCCGGCAGTCGGTCGGCTTCGGGTCGAGGAGATTGCCCTCCGAACCGAGAAAGACATCGGAGGAGGTGATGATCTCCTCGCGAATGCTGTCGATGGGCGGGTTCGTGACCTGTGCGAAGAGCTGCTTGAAATAGTCGTAGACCAGCCGCGGACGCTGCGAAAGCACCGCGAGCGGTGTGTCGTTGCCCATCGAACCCACGGCCTCGACGCCGTCGCGGGCCATGGGCGCCATCAGGATGCGCTGGTCCTCGAAGCTGTAGCCAAAGGCGATCTGCCGCGCGAGTAGCAGATCCGGCTCCGGCGCTGGCAGCTGCGGCGCTGGCGGCAGGTCCTTCAGATGCACGAGGTGCTCGCCCAACCACTCGGCGTAAGGCCACTCGTTGCAGACCGTACGCTTGATCTCTTCGTCCTCGATGATGCGGCCCTGCTCGGTATCGACGAGGAACATGCGTCCTGGCTGCAGACGTCCCTTGCGCTCGATGTCGGCCGGAGGAATATCGAGCACGCCAGCCTCGGAGGCGATCACCGCCATGCCGTCCTTGGTGACGTAATAGCGCCCGGGGCGCAGGCCGTTGCGGTCGAGCACGGCACCGATGCGCACACCATCGGTGAAGGCGATCGCCGCGGGCCCGTCCCAAGGCTCCATCAGGCTGGAGTGGAACTGGTAGAACGCGCGCCGCGCCGGATCCATGGACTCGTGCTTCGACCACGGCTCCGGGATCATCATCATCATGGCGTGCGGCAGCGAGCGGCCGGCGAGCACCATGAGTTCGAGCACGTTGTCGAACATCGAGGAGTCGCTGCCGTTCACGTTGACGATCGGCGCGAGCTTGCGCGTGTCTTCGTCAAAGAGCTGAGACTCGAGCAGTGCCTCGCGGGCGCGCATCCAGTTGATGTTGCCGCGCAGCGTGTTGATCTCGCCGTTATGGGCGATGTACCGGTAGGGGTGCGCGCGATCCCAGCTGGGGAAGGTGTTGGTGGAAAAGCGCGAGTGCACGAGCGCGATCGACGTCTCGATGAGCGGATCGCGCAGGTCAGGGAAGTACTGGTCGAGCTGCATCGTGAGCAGCATCCCCTTGTAGACCAGCGTCTTGTGCGACAGGCTCGCCACATACCAGTATTCGGCGCCGCCGATGGTCGATACGCGGATCTCGTTGTAGGCGCGCTTGCGGACCACATAGAGCTTGCGCTCGAACTCCTCGGCATCGAGCGTGTCGGGACCGCGCTGCACGAACACCTGGCGCATGAAGGGTTCGCTCATGCGCGCCGTCTCGCCGAGCATGGAGTTGTCCGTCGGCACCGTGCGTCCGCCGAGATAGACGAGGCCCTCGGACTGCACGACACGGGCGAAGATCTGTTCGATGCGCCGTCGCTGCGTGGCGTTGCGCGGCATGAAGATGAGGCCACAGGCGTACTCGCCGGGCTCCGGCAGGCTGATGTGAGCCTTCTTGGCGACGTCCTTGAGGAAAGCGTGCGGCATTTGCATGAGCACACCCGCGCCATCGCCGGTGTTGACCTCGCAGCCGCAGGCTCCGCGGTGATCGAGGTTCTTCAGGACCTCGATGGCATTGCGCAGCACCGCGTTCGACTTGCGCCCCTTGATGTCGACCACGAAGCCGAACCCGCAGGCATCTTTCTCGTTTTGGGGGTCGTACAGGCCTTGCTTGCCGGGACGGGTGGCGCGGGCGCGGGGCCTGACCGTGGTCGATGCGTTCATCAGCTCTTCCTCTACCTTGCTGCGGGGCCTCAGGCGTACCCCGGCGTCGCGCCGCGGACGGCGCATGTCCCCCGGGTGAACTATAACCATCGGTCGGCGTTGGCAAAAGTCGCCCAGCCTGATTTGACTCATCATAATGAGTCATTCAGACTACTAACATGACAAAGCGACTGCAGGTCCTGTTCGACGATCAGGAGTACGCGGCCCTGCAGGCGGTGGCCACCAGCCGCGGCATGACGGTCGCCGAGTGGGTCAGGCAGACGTTGGCTGCAGCGCGGCGCGAGGTCTCGACCGGCGATGTCGATCGCAAATTGGCGGCGATCCGTGCTGCCGTCAGGCACGCCACGCCGACCGGGAACATAGAACGGTTCATCGGCGAAACCGAGCGCGGCTACGCAGCCGGCCCGGGCCCCGGCGAGAGCTGACCCGGACGACCGCGGAACCGCCCCCGACGTACCCCCACACGAACATGGTGTTCATCGACTCCAGCGTGCCGATGTATCTCGTTGGCGCCGCCCACCCCAACAAGGTCGACGCGCAGCGGCGCCTCGAGGCCCTGGTGAGCCAGCGCGTGCGCCTTGTCACCGACGCGGCGGTGCTCGTCGAGATCCTGCACCGCTACACGGCAATCGAGCGGCGTGGCGGCATCCAGCCGGCGCTCGATGCGCTGCTCGGCGTCGTTGACGAGGTGCTGCCGATCGACCGCGACACCGCCGAGCGCGCCAAGCAACTCGTACTGCAGTATCCGACGCTGCCGGTGCGCGCCGCCATGCACATCGCCAGCATGCAGCGCGCGGGCATCGAGAACGTGCTCGCCTTCGACCCGGCCTACGACCGCATACCGGGGCTCACGCGGCTGCGCTGAGCGCAAACGGCGGTCCATAATCGACCATGACACACGACGACCCGCAGCCACTCGTGCCTGCCGACGCGGACCTGACTCTCGATCCGCAGGATTGGCAGGCCTTCAGGGCACTCGCCCACCGCATGGTCGACGACAGCCTCGACCACCTGACCACACTGCGCGAGCGACCGCCATGGACGCCGCCGCCGCCCGCGGTCGCGGCGGCTCTCACCGGCGAGCCCCTGCCGGTCACGCCCCAGGGCGCCGATCAGGTCTACGCGGAGTTCCTGCGGCATGTGCTGCCCTACGCGGCCGGTAACCGCCATCCGCGCTTCTGGGGCTGGATGAAATCGAACGGCACGCCGCTAGGCATGATGGCCGACATGCTGGCGGCCAGCATGAACGTGAACGCTGCCGGCCTGCACCAGTCAGCCACATTGGTCGAACTGCAGGTCGTGAAATGGCTGGCCGAGGTGATGGGGTTTCCGACGGATGCCAGCGGCATCATGGCGAGCGGCGGCACCATGGCCAACGTGATCGGCCTCGCGGTGGCGCGCAATGCGCGTGCGAGTTTCGACCTGCGGCAGCACGGCCTCTATGGTCAGCCGCGGCTCACCGTCTACGGCTCGAGCGAGACCCACAACTGGATCACCAAGTGCCTCGAGCTGATGGGCATGGGTCGTGACTCCTTCCGTGCCGTGCCGGTGGATGAGGGTTTCCGCGTCGACGTCCGCGCGATGCGCCGCATGATCGCCACCGACCGTGCAGCCGGGTTGCGCCCGATCTGCGTGGTCGGGACAGCGGGGACCATCAACACCGGTGCGATCGACGATCTGGATGCGCTCGCCGATCTTGCCGCCGAGGAGGGACTCTGGTTCCACATCGACGGTGCCGTGGGCTCGCTCGCCGTGCTGTCACCGGCGCTGCGCCCGCTGTTCCGCGGCCAGTCGCGTGCCGACTCGCTCGCCTTCGACCTGCACAAATGGGGCTACCTGCCCTACGAGGTCGCCTGCGTGCTGGTCAGGGATGCAAAGGCGCACCGCGAGACCTTCGCGACCCAGGCGAACTACCTGAGGACCGAAGAGCGCGGCATGCTGGCAGGCGGTCTCGTGTTCGCCGAGCGCGGGGTCGAACTGTCGCGCAGCTTCAAGGCGCTCAAGGCCTGGATGTCGCTGAAGGCTGCAGGTACCGCGCACATCGCGGCGCTCATCGAACAGAACGTCGCGCAAGCGCGGCGCTTCGCCGCCGCGGCGGCCGCGCTGACGGAAGTGACGGTCGTGCTGCCGGTCTCCCTGAACATCGCCTGCTGGCGCATCACGCCCGCCGGCACCACCCCGGAACAGCAGGATCTGCTAACTCGCGAAACCCTGCTGCGGCTACAGGAAACCGGCATCGCCGCCTGCAGCAGCACGATGCTGCGGGGTCGCTTCGTGATCCGGCTGGCGGTGGCCAACCACCGCAGCCGCTGGAACGATTTCGAGCACCTGCTCGCGGCGCTGCCCGCGGTGATCGCCGACGCCCGCCAGCGCACCGGTATCTGAGACCGGTTAGAACGGGATCGGCTGACCGTCCCAGGCCCACAGTCGACCGCTGTCAGCCGGCGTCAGGCGATCGAGCACATCGAGCAGCGCGTGTGCCGAGCGCCGCGGCGTGAACAGCTTTGCCGGATCGACACCGGACTGAAAGGGCCGCGAAAGCCGCGTGTCGACCGTCCCGGGGTGCAGCGCGACACACACCGCCCGCGGGTTGCGCTGCCTGAGTTCGATCGCGAAGTTGCGTACCAGCATGTTGAGCGCCGCCTTGGAGGCCCGGTAGGCGTGCCAGCCACCGAGGCCGTTGTCCTCGATCGAGCCGACGCGTGCCGAGAGGCAGGCGAACGCCGACTTGGCATCACGGCGCAGCAAACCGAGCGTGTGTTTGGCAATCAGCGCCGGCCCCGTCGCATTGACCGCAAAAGCGCGCGCGAACGCGACGGGCTCCACGCTGCGCCAGGTCTTCTCGGGCCGTACACCCTCGGCGTGCAGCATGCCGGTGGCGACCAGCACAAGATCAAGCGGTCCGTCGCGGCTGGCGGCCGCAGCCACCGCAGCGATCGAGGCCTCGTCCTCGAGGGAGAAATTCCACGGTGTTACCGCGCTGCGCGACGCCGCCCGCAGGCTTGCGACCCGCGGGTGTTCCGCGAGCAACTCGACGAAGGCTGCGCCCACGCCGCCACTCGCACCGAACACCAGCGCGCGCAGCGGCGCGGCGAAACTCTCAAGTGCGGGCAGCGGCTCAGCGCTCATCGATGGAACCTCGCGGATTATTTTTCCAAAGGTATTGCACTCGTGGGCGACGTGCCTTAATTTTCGCGCGCGTTGCGGGGTGTGGTGCCGCCCGTGACGCCCAGAGATGGCGGTCCGGACCTCACGGAGGTGAGCAGCAAAAGATGAAGAAGTCCGCAGTGCGCCAGGACAGCGAGCCTGGACCCCGTCTTCTCAAGGTCAACCAGTATCTCGAAAAGAACTTTCCGGACTTCTTCGCCGAAGCCCGCTTCGACGTCGGCGACGACGACTATTTTCTTTACTCGCGCTTCGGCCAGTACCTCGCACGCTCCATCGAGAGCCGCCGCGCGCCGCGGGCGAAGATCTACCGCGGCTTCACCGTACTCAACAAGATGGCGGCCGTGTCGCGCAAGGACCCGCAGGTCCGTCGCATGCTCGTCTCCGGTCCACTCGAACATCTCGTCGACGTGCCGCGAGCGCGGGAACTCGCCATGAAGCGCCTCTCGCCGGTCGCGCAGGGGTACCTCGAAAGCCTCTGCGAATGAACGTGGACTACGGCGCCCGCGCCCGACTGGGTGTGGCGGTGCCGCAGGCCAACCCGACCGTCGAGCCCGAATTGCGGGTGCTGCTCCCCGCCGGCGTCGAACTCTACGCCACGCGGCTCGTGCATCCGGCGCAGAATGTTGAGACGCGTCTCGATCACTACATCCGCCACATCCCCGAAGCGATGTCCAGTTTCGGCATGCTGCGCCTCGCCGCTTTCGGCTTCGGCTGCACGGGCTCGAGTTATCGGGCTGGTCCCGCACTGGAGGACCGCCTCACCAGCGAGGCGGCGCGGCAACGCGGCATCCCGGTGGTCACGGCAGCGCAGGCGATCCGTCTCACGCTGCAGGCGCTCGGTGTGCAACGCATCGCTCTGGTCTCGCCCTATCCCGAGAGTCTCGCGGAGGCCGGCTACCGCTACTGGGAAGCAGCGGGCATCACGGTCGCCGCGCGGCGACGGGTCGACCCGCACCTCACGGATACCCACGGCATCTACGAGATGACGAGCGCTGACGCGCTGACTGCTGTGCGCGGGCTCGAGCACGGCGCAGCCGAGGCCGTGCTGCTGAGCGGCACCGGTATGCCCAGCCTGCGCGCCCTGCGCGTGCTGGCCGGCGAGTTGCCGATTCCGGTGATCTCGTCCAATCTTTGCCTCGCTTGGGCGCTGCTGCGCGCTGCTCTGCCCGGACAGACACTCGCATCACCGCAAGGACTGCTGGCCACCGCCGCACTGACGTGACCTCCCGGAGACTGCCATGCACGGACGCATCGACCGCCGCACCGCCCTGCAACTCTGCCTCGCCACCGGGTTCGCCGCAGGCGGCGTCCGGCTGCAGGCCCGTACGCCGGACGCCCTGCTGCGCAAGCCCGTGCCATCGAGCGGCGAATTGCTGCCCGTGATCGGCGTCGGCACCAACAACTACAGCCCGACGACCCCCGAGGAACGTGCCGCACGCCGCGCCGTGCTCCAGCGGTTTACGGCTGCGCAGCTGCGTGTCATCGATACCGCGCCGCTCTACCGCGAGTCCGAAAGGGTGATCGGCGAACTGCTGGCGGAAATCGGCAATCGGCAGCAGGCGTTCATCGCCACCAAGGTCACGGCCCAGAGCGGCACTCGCGAGGAAGGCATCGCCAGCATGGACGAGTCCATGCGCCGGCTGCGTACGGATTTCATCGAACTCATGCAGGTGCACAACCTGATCGGGGCAGAGGTGCTGTTGCCGCTGCTGCGCGAGTGGGTGGCGGCAAAACGCATCCGCTACACCGGCATCACCACCTCGCGAGACGAACAATATCCACAGGTGCTGCAGCTGATGCGCACGCAGCAGATGGACTTCGTGCAGGTCGATTATTCACTCGGCAACCGCGGTGCCGCCGAGGAAATCCTGCCGCTTGCTGCCGACCGCGGTATCGCGGTGCTGGTCAACCTGCCTTTCGGCGGTCGGCGCGACGGCAACCTGTTCTCGCGGATACGCGGGCGGACGCTGCCGGATTGGGCGGCCGAGTTCGACGCTCGCAGCTGGGGCCAGTTCTTCCTGAAGTACGTGGTCTCGCATCCGGCCGTCACCTGCGCGATCCCCGGCATGACCAAAGTCGCGAATCTCGAGGACAACCTCGGCGCGGCGACGGGACGCCTGCCCGACGCCGCAATGCGCCGACGGATGGCAGCGTTCTGGGACGATGTCGCCGGCTGAGCGGCGTGCGCAAGCCTGCTCTTCCCGCTGACGCGTCCCGACCCGCAGCCCGCTAGAACGTGGATTCGCTGTCGCAATTCACGCTCGGAGCTGCCGTCGGCGTGGCGGCGCTTGGACGCCGCGCGCCGGTATGGAAAGCCGCGCTGTGGGGTGGCATTTGCGGCACGTTGCCCGACCTCGACGCGCTGATCGACCACGGCGACCCCATCCGCAACATGACTTTCCACCGGGCGGAGAGTCACTCGCTCTTCTACCTCACGCTGCTGTCGCCGCTGCTCGCCTGGCTGGTCGCCAGACGGGGCGATGGAGCGGGATTCCGTCATTGGTGGCTGGCGACTTTTCTGGCGCTGTTCACGCATCCGCTGCTCGATCTGATGACGGTGTACGGGACGCAGCTGCTGCAGCCATTCACCGACCGGCCGTACGGAGTCGGCAGTATCTTCATCATCGACCCGCTGTTCACGCTGCCACTGCTCTGCGGACTGCTCGCCACGGGCCTCGCGGGAGGCCTGCGGCGATACCGCTGGAACAGCATCGGACTCGGCGTCGCCGTGGCCTACCTCGGCTGGAGTGTCGCGGCGCAGTCCTGGGTGACACGCCTCGCCGAGCGGCAACTGGCCGCGCAGGGTATCGCCGTCGATCGGCTGCTCGTCACGCCCACCGCGTTCAACACGCTGCTGTGGCGGGTCGTCGTCATGGAACCGGGCGGCAGGACCTACCACGAGGGCTTCCATTCACTGCTCGATGCGCCGGGCCCGATCCGTTTCGACCGCTTTGCGAGCCGCCGCGACCTGTTCGATGCCCTGCGTGGGAACTGGGGGCTCGAGCGCATCGCGTGGTTCAGTCATGGGCTCTTCCGCGTCAAGCTGCGCGGCGATCTGGTCACCATCGCCGACATCCGCATGGGCCAGGAACCTGGCTACATCTTCGAGTTCGCCGTGGCCCAGGGCAAACCCAATCCCGGCTGGCGTGAGATCGGCTACACGACCGTAGGCAGCCGCGGCGACATCGACGCGCTGCTTGCATGGCTGTGGCCGAGGATTGCCGGCTCCGGGCTGCCACCACCGCGCGGACCAGAGCCATGAGGCCGTGCCCCCCATGAGGCGGTGCCCCACATGAGGCGGTACTCCACATGAGGCGCCGGGTGATCATCGACTGCGATCCCGGAGTCGACGACGCGGTCGCTTTGCTGCTGGCCTTTGCCGCGAGGGATGCGCTCGAACTCCTCGGGGTAACCACCGTGGCGGGCAATGTCGGCGCAGCGCTCACCGCCCGCAACGCCTGCCTGATCCGCGAACTTGCGGGGCGCGAGGATGTGCCGGTGTTCAGTGGCTGCGATCGGCCACTGGTCCGCAAGCCCGTCGAGGCGGGTGACTTCCATGGCGCGACCGGCCTCGGTCCGCTGCCGATCACTGCGCCGCGCCACGGTGTCGCGGCCGAGCATGCCGTCGACTTTGTGGTGCGTACGCTGCTCGCTGCGGAGCCAGCCTCGACGACCCTCCTGATCACCGGACCGATGACCAACATCGCCACGGCGATCAGCCGCGCACCGACGCTGCTGCGGGGCATCCGCGAGTTTGCGGTGATGGGTGGGGCGCGCAGCGAGGGCGGCAACATCACCGCCTCAGCCGAATACAACATCCATGCAGATCCGCACGCCGCGCAGATCGTCTTCAACGCGGGTCCGCCGGTGTTCGCCTTCGGTCTCGATGCCACACACCAGGTACGGGCGACGCCGGCGCGCAGCGCGGCGATTGGCGCTATCGACTCGGTCACAGCACGCGCGGCGGCGCTACTGCTCGAGTTCTCCAACTCGCTGCCCGCGAACGGATCACGGCAGTCCGGTTCACCGCTGCACGATCCCTGCCCGGTTGCGTGGCTGCTCGATCCGACCCTGTTCGCATTCCGGTCCTGCCACATCGACGTGGAGATCGACTCGGCGCTGACCATGGGTCATACGGCAGTCGAGTATCGGCCGCTGCCCGGCCGCGCGCAGAACGTGCGATGGGCGGTCAGAGCCGATGGTGACGGCGTGTTCGCGCTGCTGACGCGCGCGCTCGCTCAGTCGGGTAGCGCGTAAGCCACGAGATAGTCGCCGATCGGCGTGCCGACCTGCGCGTTGCCGCCAGCGGCGATCACCACGTACTGCTTACCCTTGACCGAGTAGGTCATCGGTACCGCCATGCCGGGTACCGGCAGATCGGCGACCCAAAGCTCGCGGCCGGTCGCGGTGTCGAGCGCCCGCAGCTTGGAGTCCATGGTGGCGCCGACGAAGGTAAGCCCGCCTGCGGTGGTGATCGGACCACCGACGTTCGGTGAGCCCCAGCCCGCACCCTTTGGCACCGTGACCCCGGCGCGACGGATCTGCCCGAGCGGAATCTGCCAGCGCGCCTTGCCCGTGCCGAGATCGAGCGCCGTCAGCGTGCCCCATGGCGGCGGCGTGCACGGGACGCCGAGCGGCGAGTTGAACAACTCGCCCTCGATGCGGTACGGCGTGCCGATCAGCGGCCGGGTCAGGTAATCTTTGGGCGGCTTGCGGTCCTCGGCAGCGTCGACCTTGGGGACCACCTTGAGCACCGTCGCAAGGTTCTCAGCCTTGATGATCAGCAGGTTGCTCGCCGGGTCGTAGGCAGCTCCGCCCCAGTTGCCGCCGCCGAGTGCGGACGGAAACAGCACCGAGCCGCGGACCGAGGGTGGCGTGTACATGCCCTCGTAGCGCAGCTGGTCGAAACGCCGCCGACAGGCGTAGCGGTCGAGGGGCGTGAGGCCGAAGAGCTCCTCGCGTTTGAGTTCCTGGCGAGCGAAAGGCGCCATGCCGACGGGTACCGGCTGCGTAGCCGCAGCGCTTTCGCCGGGCACGTCGCTCGCCGGCACCGGCCGCTCGACAATCGGCCAGAGCGGCTTGCCGGTGGTGCGCTCGAACCCGTAAAGCCAGCCCATCTTGGTCTGCAGCAGCGCGGCCTGCACGGTGTGACCATCGCGGCGGATATCGACCAGCAGCGGATGGCCGACGAGGTCGTAGTCGAACAGATCGTGGCGTACCACCTGCTGCGACCAAACCACGCGACCGGTCGTGCCGTCGAGCGCGACGATAGCATTGACGAGCGGCATGTCGAAGCGACGCCCGCCGCCGTAGTAGTCGGTGGACGGACTGGTCGTCGGCAGGAACACGAGGTTGTTGGCGACATCGACGCTGATCGTCGACCAGACGTTGGCCGCCCCGCTGCGCTCGCGGAACTCGGCCGGGATGGGGTTGAATTCCCAGCGCAGTTCGCCGCTGCGCACATCGAAAGCGCGAACGATGCCGTCCTTGGCGTTTGCGATGCCGTCGTTGACCGCCACCGCGGCGATCAGCAGATCGCCGAGCACCGCCGGCGGCGAGGTTGCGGAAGCGGCGTCTCCCTCGCCGTGATTGTCGAAATCGGCGTGGCTCACCCAGCCACGATGGCCTTTGCCGGCACCGAAATCGGCGCAGGGCTGACCGGTGTCGGCATCGAGCGCATAGACGCGGGCATTGTCGCCATTCTTGAAGATGCGTCGCTGGCAGACCGGCCCCGCGCTGCCACCGTCCGCCGTCGCGGCCGCGGCCCCCTGCCAGTACGCCACGCCGCGACAGCGTGACGGTCGCTGCCGCGGCGGGCTCAGCGCCGCCCGTCCGCTCACCGGGTCGGCGCGGTGCGGATCGAACACCCAGCGCTCGCGGCCCGTCTGCGGGTCGAGCGCAAACACCCGGTTGAAGGGAGTGCAAAAGTAGAGCATCCCGTTCACGTGCAGCGGAGTCGCCTGCAGGATGCTGCCACGCGGCGATGGCGCATCGATGAAATCGCCGCTGCGGTGCGTCCAGGCCAGCCGCAGGCGCCGCACGTTGCCGGTGTCGATCTGCGCCAGCGGCGAGTGCTGGCTGCCGCCGGGGTCGCGGCCGAAGGCTGACCATTCGCCGTCACCCGCGACGGCATCGCCCGCGACGGCATCGCCCGCAAAGCTGGGCCCCGCGAAGCCGGCGCAAGCCGCAGAAACCAGCATGACAATCAGCGTGAATACTTTGATGTTGGTCTTCATGTGTGCCTCTCCCGCTGCAGCTGCTGCTGCGGCTAGCGCAGCAGCAAAATGCCGCCCGCTGCCAGCAGGATGCCGCTCGCGATGACTGCGATCCAGATCCAGATCGCAGGCTGTGGTTCGACCCCCGACACTTCGGCGGCCGCCGCGCGCACCACGGAGGGGGTCACCTCGTGGCGATCATCCGCAAAGGCGCCGAGCATCGCCCGGTCGGCGACGATATTGATGAGCCGCGGCAATCCGCCGCTGCGCCGATGCAGCTCCGCCAGCGCGGCGGCGCTGAAGATCTCGCGGGTCGCGCCGGCAACCCGCAGCCGGTGGCGGACGTAGGCAGCGGTCTCGGCCGCGGACAGCGGATCGAGATGCAGGCGCCCGGTGATGCGCTGCGCCACCTGGCGCATGTCCTCGCGGGCGAGCAGCTCGCGCAGTTCCGGCTGACCGATCAGGATCACCTGCAGCAGCTTGCGGGTCGCGGTTTCGAGGTTGGTAAGCAGGCGCACCTGCTCGAGTACGTCGCGCTCGAGCAGATGTGCCTCGTCTATCAGCACCGCGACACGACGTCCCGCGGCATGGGCCTCCAGCAGGCGTGCGCTCAAAGCATCGACCAGCGCCTTCACGCTCTCGCGGCGCTCGGCGGGCACGACGACACCCAGCTCCTCGCAAATCGTTTGCAGGAACTCGGTCACCGTGACGCGCGGATTGAGGATCAGCGCAATGTCGACATCGGCCGGTTCGCGGGCGAGCAGCGAGCGCACGACCGTGGTCTTGCCGGTACCGACCTCGCCGGTGAGCTGGATGAAGCCGCCGGCCGCGCTGACACCGTAAAACAGGTGGCCAAGCGCCTCAGTATGCCGGCTGCTCGGATAGAGGTACCGTGGATCGGGGGTGATCGAGAAGGGCGGCTCGCTGAGTCCAAAGAAACTTTCGTACATCCGCCTGCCCCTTGCCTGGGTGAGTGCGCGGGAGCGTCAGCGGCCCGGCGGCACGTAGACGCAACCCTGGCCGGAGGCCGCGAGCGCACGGCAGATCTCGCGGGCGCGCTCCTCGCTGGCGACGCTGGCCTGCAGACGGAACACTTCGCGGGTGTCGCCGCGGCCCGCAACCACCTGTGACACCAGCCCCTGCAGCTCGAGGTGCCGGGCACGGACGCTCCGCCACCCCTCAAGCGCCGCCTCGCGGCTGGAGTAGGCGCCGAGCTGGATCCGGTGCGTCACCGGTACAGACCCCGACGGGAGTCCGGCAAGGTCGGGCAGCATGGCTGGTGGGACCACCGCGGCGGGCGCCGCCGACGCCCCAGCGGGCGTGTCCAAGGGTGCATCCGCAGGCAGGTCTGCGCGCATGTCCGCTGGCATGTCCGCTGGC
>JBILMF010000061.1:0-16366 GCA_044375655.1 Steroidobacteraceae bacterium
GTCATCCACACCGACTTCGAACGCGGCTTCATCCGCGCCGAGGTCATCGCCTATGACGACTACATCGCCCTCAAGGGCGAGCACGGCGCCAAGGAGGCAGGCAAGCTGCGGCTCGAGGGCAAGGAGTACATCGTCCGCGAGGGCGACGTGATGCACTTCCGCTTCAACGTCTGACGGTCTGTGGCGCGGGCCTTGCTTCGCCCTTGCGCCCGCCGCACATCTCGTCGACCGATCTCAATCCCATTTCACGCCCTCGATCCGGTCGAGCAGTTCCCGCCCGAAGAGGGCCGGGGTCTGGAATCCTGCGGACCACTTCCCCGCCAGCACCGCGCGCGCAATCTCGCGAAGGCAGAGTACGGTGAACCGGTAGGCTTCCGGACCCATCAACGCGACCCGCTGCTGGGTCTGCCCGTTGGAAGCGATTGCCAGGACCCAGGTCCTGCCATCGCGCAACTGGCGCGCCGACGAACCCTCCGGGAAGAGTGGCAGCAGGTGGTTCAGGATCAGATCGCGCAGCCAGAGCAGCCGGCCCTTCATCATTGTGACTGCGAGCCCCGGCAGGACCGAGTAGGTCGAGATGTTGCCGATGCCGGTCGAGACCCCTGCGGTGAACAGATCGCCGAGCCACGGATCATAGACCGCGCGGAACTTCCTGCCTGCAACCTGAAAGTCCAGTTCGGTTTCGGCTGGCCGGGCCGCGACCAGGGCGCCGCCGACTCGTCGGTGCCCGGGATGTTCGATATGCGACAGCATCCCCTTGAGGGTGCCGCGGGACACCCCGCCGTCGGTGGCCACTGCGATCACCAGTTCGGTCGCATCCGGCAACCTCTTCTTCGCGAGCCCCGCCGCGATATCGGACGGTGCGACATTGAACCCGGCGCCAGGCATGATCATGACGTTCGCGCGGCGAGCCCGTTCGTCGAAGGCAAAAGCGCTGGAGGTGTCCTCCACCTCGCCTGCAAGGTCTACGTAGTGGGTGCCGGAAGCCAGGCAGGCTTCGATGAGGGGCTTCTGGGTCGTGATGAACTGACCGGAGAGGTTCAGCAGCAGGCGCACGCCTTTCAGTTGCCGCTCGATCTTGTGCGAGTCGTTCAAGTCGAAAACAGCCGCCTCGAGGTCGAGGCGCGCAGCCAGCGCGCGCACCGTCTCCTGACGCCCGCCCAGCATGGGCCGCAGCCCCTCGGCAGAGATTGCTCATTTCGGATCCTGCTGGCAAGGCGGGTGGAGTCCTGAGTAACGGTTTACCGGCGCCGCTGCGCCGCTGCCAGACCAGCACGCCCTTTTCCTGTCCAGAGCTTTCGCCCAGTCGAGATGCTGGGTGGATGCGCGACCCTCGGTCTCCCAGAACGCGCGCTCCTGCGCCTCGGTACTGAACCTGGGCAGCGGCTTAGCGGGCTTGGTCATACACGCTCCTTTCCTTGCGGTGCATGTCGCGCGCGGAGATCACCCGGATCAGGGTGCCCTCACCGCGCAGCGTGAAGGTGATGTGCAGTGCACGCCCGTCGAGCGTCTTGCCGAGGGCGTGGAAAATCCGCCGGAACTAATCCCGCGGGTCGACGGTCTGGTAGGGGTCCCGGACAACATCCCGTGTCCGTGGGACGAACCAAGTTCATGGAGGATCTTCAATGTTTCAGTCCCGTGTCTCCGGGAGCCCCTCTGCGCGCTCCCTCGTCGCTGTATTCGCCCTCGCGGCTGTGTCACTCATGTCTGCGCCGGCGGCTCTCGCCAGCGGTCATGGCGACAAGTCCAAGGCAAACAAGGACATCGTCGACACCGCCGTCGCGGCGGGCAACTTCGGCACGCTTGCCAAGGCATTGACGGCTGCCGGTCTCGTCGAGACCCTGAAGGGCAAGGGTCCGTTCACGGTTTTCGCGCCGACAGATGCCGCCTTCGCCAAGCTCCCGGCCGGTACCCTCGACAACCTGCTCAAGCCCGAGAACAAGGCCCAGCTCACCAAGGTGCTGACCTACCACGTCGTGCCGGGTGCGGTGAAGGCTGCTGACGTCGTCAAGCTCACGGAGGCCAAGACCGTGCAGGGTCAGTCCGTGAAGATCGCGGTCAAGGACGGCAAGGTCAGCGTCGACGGCGCTAACGTCACCGCGACCGACATCGCTGCCTCGAACGGCGTGATCCACGTCATCGACTCGGTGATCCTGCCGAAGTAACGATCTTGCGTGGCCGACGATGACGCCGCAGCGTTCGCGCTGCGGCGACTCGACCAACCGGGACCCTCGGCGCACGTTGCGGCGCCGGGGGTTTTTTTTGCTTACACTCTCAGCCCTTCTTCAGACGCCGCACCGTTCGGCAACTCCGCTTGTCCACGATGGAAGCCTTCGTCATTTCCACAGGTATCGTTGCGCTCGCCGAAATCGGCGACAAGACGCAGCTGCTCGCGCTGGTGCTGGCGGCGAAGTACAAGCGGCCCGTACCGATCATCTTCGGCATCCTGGTGGCGACGCTGCTCAACCACGCAGTAGCCGGATACGTGGGCGCTTGGGTGGCCTCGGCCGTCGGTGAGCAGCTGATGCGCTGGATTCTCGGTCTCTCGTTCCTCGCAATGGCCGCGTGGATGCTCATCCCTGACCGGTTCGAGGAGGACGACGGTCCGAAGTCCGCCCGCTACGGAGTGTTCCTCGCCACGTTCATCGCATTCTTCGTAGTCGAGATCGGCGACAAGACGCAGATCGCCACCGTTGCACTCGCAGCGAAGTACCCGTCGCTGCTCGCCGTGGTGGGCGGCACCACGCTCGGCATGATGCTTGCCAACGTTCCGGCGGTGCTCCTCGGTGAAGTGGCGGCAAAGAAGCTGCCGATGCGCCTCGTGCACGGCACCGCCGCCGCCATCTTTGCCTTGCTCGGCGTGCTGCTGTTGATGGGTGTTGGCGGCAATCTGGTCTAGACGAGGCCGAGTGGCAGCTCGGTGGTGTTCTTGGTTTCCTCGATGACGATGCGCGAGTCGATCGACTGCACGCCCGGGATCTGCGCGAGCTTGCCCTGCACGAAGCTGTTGTATTCCTCCACCGTGCGCGTGGCGACCAGCAGGATGAAGTCGATGTCACCCATCACGAGGAAACACTGCAGCACCTCGGGGAAACTCACCACGCGCTGCTTGAACTTCGGCAGCGACTGCCAGCCGTGGCTCGCCAGCTTGACGTTGACCACCACCATCACCTCGAGTCCCAGCTTCTTGCGCGCCAGCCGCGCCACGCGGCCCTGGATCACGCCGGCCTCCTCGAGCTGATGCACCCGTCGCCAGCAGGGTGACTGCGAGAGACCCACTTTCTCTGCCAACTCGGTGCTCGGGATGGTCGCGTCCTGCTGCAGGAGCTTGAGTATGGCGATGTCGTGCTTGTCGAGTTTCATGGATAACTGCTCACCCGGAAAGTGAGAATAAAGAATAATCTATTCTCGCAGGAGCGTGATGGCGCGGGTTCCAGCCGTCCCGGCCGCCCAGCCCTGGCTTATGCTTGACGGCCATGACGGTCTCGAAACTGCACGTCCCTGCGGTCCCCGCGCGGCCCGGCGAACAGCCGGATTTCAGTTACGTGAAACTGTCGCCAGCCGGCCAGGTGCCGAGACCTCCGGTCGATGCGCCGGTCGGCGCCACGGCGACGCTGGCCGAGGAGCTTGTACGCGTGCTCGACGACGAGCACCGCGCCACGGGTCCCTGGGATCCCGCGCTCGATGCCGAAACCCTGATCACCGGGCTGCGTCATATCCTGCTCACGCGGCTCTTCGAGGAACGCATGCAACGCGCCCATCGCCAGGGCCGAATCACGTTCTTCGTGCGCTCGCTCGGCGAGGAGGCCGTGTCCGTGGCTGCTGCCATGGCGCTGGCGGAACGCGACATGTTGTTTCCGTCATATCGCAATCTCGGCGTTTTTTTGGTGCGCGGTGTGCCGCTGATCGACCTGATGTCGCAGCTGCTGTCGAACCCGCGTGACATGTGCAAGGGGCGGCAGTTGCCGGTGATGTACCACACGGCAGCGCGGCGCGTGTTCTCGATCTCCGGCAATCTCGCCACGCAGTTTCCGCAGGCCGTAGGCTGGGCGATGGCCGCCGCCATCAAGGGAGAGTCGGACATCGCCTCCGCCTGGATCGGCGAGGGCAGTACTGCCGCTGCCGATTTCCACCACGCACTCACCTTCGCCAAGGTCTATCGGGCGCCTGTCATCCTCAACGTGGTCAATAACCAGTGGGCGATTTCCACTTTCCAGGGCTATGCGGGTGGCGAGCAGCGGTCCTTCGCCGCGCGCGGCCCCGGGGTAGGCATCGCCGGACTGCGCATCGACGGCAATGATTTCCTCGCCGTGTATGCCGCAACGCGTTGGGCTGCCGAGCGCGCGCGTGCAGGGCAGGGGGCTACGCTGATCGAGCACGTGAGCTACCGCGCCGGGGCGCATTCGACCAGTGACGACCCGTCGCGCTACCGGCCGCGTGACGAGTTCCATGACTGGCCGCTCGGTGATCCGCTCGAACGTCTGAAGCAGCACCTTATCGTCCGCGGCGACTGGGACGAGTCCTGTCACGCGGCACTGGTCGCCGAAACCGAGCAAACCGTGAGCGAGGCGTGGCGCGAGGCGATGGCCTACGGCACGCTCACCGAAGGTCCGCGGCTCGATCCGGCGCTGATGTTCGAGGATGTATTCCGCGATCTGCCCGAGCATCTGCGCGAACAGCGCGACGAGCTACTGGCCGAACTCGCCGCGGCGAGGCAGACAGCATGAGCCGCACAACGAGCGTGGCTGCACAGCCGGGAAGCCGGTCCATGAACATGGTGCAAGCGATCAACTCGGCGATGGATGTGATGCTCGAGCGCGACTCGGCCGTCGTTCTGCTCGGCGAGGACATCGGCTACTTCGGCGGCGTGTTCCGCGTCACCGACGGCCTTCAAAAGAAATATGGCATGCACCGCGTGCTCGATACGCCGATTGCCGAGGGCGGCATCGTCGGCGCGGCGGTGGGCATGTGCGTAAATGGGCTGCGCCCTGTGGCCGAGATCCAGTTCGCGGACTACATCTACCCCGCCTACGACCAGATCGTCAGCGAGGTGGCGCGGCTGCGGTATCGCAGTGCCGCCGATTTCACTGCGCCGCTCACCATCCGCACGCCCTGCGGTGGTGGTATCCGGGGTGGTCAGACCCACTCGCAGAGCCCCGAGAGCGTGTTCGCGCACGTGAGCGGCATCAAGACCGTCATGCCGTCGAACCCTTACGACGCCAAGGGAATGTTGATCGCCGCCATCGAGGACGACGACCCGGTGATCTTTTTCGAGCCCAAGCGCATCTACAATGGTCCGTTCGACGGCGAGCCCGACAAGCCTGCGCAGGCCTGGGCCGGGCATCCGCTAGCCGAGGTTCCGGAGGGCTACTACACCGTGCCGCTCGGCAAGGCGGCCGTATGCCGCGAGGGCAAGGCGCTCACCGTGGTGACCTACGGCACCATGGTCCATGTGTGCGCTGCGGCGGTGGACGCCCTCGGCCTCGATGCGGAGATAGTCGACGTGCGCAGCATGATGCCCCTCGACATCGATACCATCGCGAACTCCGTGATAAAGACTGGACGCTGTCTGATCGCCCATGAGGCGACGCGCTTCGGCGGCTTCGGCGCCGAACTCTCGGCGTCGATCCAGGAGCGCTGCTTCTGGAGTCTCGAGGCACCGATCGCGCGCGTCGCGGGTTGGGACACTCCCTACCCGCATGCCTTCGAGTGGGAGTACTTTCCCGGCAAGCGGCGCGTGATGAACGCACTGCGCAAGCTGATGGGTGAACCCGCATGACGCGTCACGTGATGCGCCTCCCCGATCTTGGCGAGGGTACGGTGTCGGCGGAAGTGATCGCATGGAAGGTGGCACCCGGTGAGCTCATCCGCGAGGATGCCCCGCTCGTAGAGATGTCCACCGAAAAGGCTGTGGTCGAGGTGCCCTCGCCGGTGAGCGGGCGTGTGGTGTCGATCACTGGCGCGCCTGGCGACGTTATCGCGGTGGGCGCCGAGCTTGCCGTATTCGACGTCGGCGCGGCGGCGGTCGAACCCGCCGCAGCGCCCGTTCCCGCCGCAGCGCCCGTTCCTGCCGCCGCGCCCGTTCCCGCCGCAGCGCCCGTTCCTGCCGCCGCGCCCGTTGCCGCCGCAGCGCCCACTGTTCCCCTGACCGCGCCGTCGCTGGGTGGACGGGTCAAGGCTTCACCGGCCACGCGGCGTCGCGCGCAGGAAGCGGGGATCGATCTGGCGGCGGTGCAGGGCTCCGGACCGCAGGGTCGCATCCTTGCGCTCGACATAGAGCGGGCGCGTAAGGGCGTCGCCGGCGTCACCGAGATCCCTGTCATCGGCGTGCGCCGGCTGATCGCGCAGCGCATGGCCGAGGCCAAGCGCGTGGCGCCGCATTTCGCCTATGTCGAGGAGGTGGATGTCACCGATCTCGAGGTGCTGCGCTCCCGGCTCAACGCCGGCCGTCCGGCAACGCTGCCGCCGCTCACCTATCTGCCCTTCATCGTGCGCGCCCTTGCGCAGATTCTGGCCGACTTTCCGCAGTGCAACGCGCACTACGACGCGCAGCGCAACGTCATCCTGCGGCATACGGTCGTGCACGCGGGGATTGCCACACAGACACCGGACGGGCTCAAGGTCCCGGTGGTGCGCGACGTCATGCCGCGGAGCCTCGAGGATCTCGCCGGCGAAATCCGTCGGGTCAGCGATACGGCGCGGGCAGGCAAGGCGCGTCGCGAGGAACTCACCGGCTCCACCATCACCGTCACCAGCCTCGGCAAGCTCGGTGGCATCGTCTCGACGCCCATCCTCAACCTGCCCGAGGTCGCCATAGTCGGCGTCAACAAGGCGGTCGAGCGCGTCGTCGTGCGCAACGGCGGCATCGTGGTCCGGCGGATGATGAACCTTTCCTCGTCCTTCGATCACCGCTTCGTCGACGGCTTCGACGCCGCTGCCATGATCCAGGCGCTCAGGGAGCGGCTGGAAAATCCCGCGCGAATCTTCGGCTAGCCGCCGGTATCGGCGCGAAACACCAGCAGCTCGGCGTCGGCGGCCACCTGCGCGCCTTCGGCGACATGCAGCGTCTCGACGATGCCGTCGGCCGGCGCGCTGATCACGTGCTCCATCTTCATCGCCTCGATGGCGAGCAGGGCAGCGCCGCGACGTACCCGAGAACCCGCCGTGACATGGACGGCGATCACCCGTCCGGGCATCGGCGAGCGCAGCTCGCCTTCCGGCTGTTCGTCGCTCGCGGCCGCGAGGCGCGGGTCGATGACGCGCAACGCATGCTGTGCGCCACCGAGCAGCACATGCACCGTATCGCCATCGAGCACACAGCGCGCCTCGGCGTTGCGACCATCGATGAGCATGGACAGGCGTGATCCCCCTGCGGGACAAGCGCGCAGTTCGTGGACGGCACCCAGCGTCACGCGCCAGCCGATAGGCAGATACTCGATGGCTGCATCGCAATGACGCTCGTCGCCGACGACGCGCAGCAGTCGCCGGCACTGCCCGAGCAAGCGGAAGCCGTCGCGAGCCTCCCACGGTGAGACGGGGCTCGAAGGGGACGACCCGGGCGGCCACATGCGGCACTCGGCCAGCAGGCGGGTAGCAATCGCCGCAAGCACCGCGGTCGCGGGCAGTTCAGGGCTGGGCGGGAAAAGGGCGGCATCCTCACGCTCGATGAGCGCGGTGTCGAGGTCCGCCTCGCGCACGGCGCGGGTATCGGCGAGCCGCGCCAGAAACTCGCGGTTGGTGCGCGGTCCGACAACGAAGGTGTCGCGCAGCGCGAGCTGCAGTTTCGCCAGCGCATGGGCGCGTGAGCCGCCGTGGACGATCAGCTTGGCGATCATCGCATCGTAGTGGGGTGTTATCTCGTCGCCCGCTTCGACACCACTGTCGACGCGCACGCTGGCGGTCACTGGCGGGAACTCGCAATGCAGCAGCCCGCCTGGCGCCGGGAGGAATCCCCGCGATGGGTCTTCGGCGTACAGTCGGACTTCGATCGCGTGGCCGTTCAGCGCCACCTCATGCTGCTGCAGGGGCAGGGGCTCGCCTGCGGCGATGCGCAGCTGCCACTCGACGAGATCGAGGCCGGTGATCATCTCGGTCACCGGGTGTTCGACCTGCAGGCGGGTGTTCATCTCCATGAAATAGAAGGTGCCGTCGGGCGCGGCAATGAACTCAACCGTTCCTGCGCCGACGTAGCCGACGCGTGCCGCGGCGGCGACCGCCGCTTCGCCCATCGCCGCACGACGCTCGGCGGTCATGCCGGGTGCGGGCGCTTCTTCGAGCACTTTCTGGTGACGCCGCTGGATGGAACAGTCGCGCTCGCCGAGGTGGATCACGCCACCATGCTGGTCGGCGAACACCTGTACCTCGATGTGGCGCGGCCTGAGGATGTACTTCTCGAGCAGCACCTGCGGGTCGCCGAAACTTGCCTGCGCTTCGCGCTGGCAGGCGGCGAGGGCGGCGAGGAAATCCTCCGTGCGTTCGACCCGACGAATCCCGCGGCCGCCGCCGCCGGCGCTGGCCTTGATGAGCAGTGGATAGCCGATGCGGTTGGCCTCGGCAAGCAGGAATTGCGGCGACTGCTCGGTGCCGTGATACCCCGGTGTCAGCGGGACGCCCGCATCGGCGAGCAGGCTTTTGGCCTGCGACTTCGAGCCCATCGCACGGATCGCTGCTGCGGGTGGTCCGACGAAGCAGAGACCAGCTGCCGAGCAGGCTTCGGCGAATGCGGCGTTCTCCGACAGGAAGCCGTATCCCGGGTGGACGGCGTCGGCGTCGCTGGCCGCCGCGGCCGCGAGCAGCGCCGGAATGGACAGATAGCTTTGCGCTGCCGGCGCAGGACCCAGATACTCGGCGTGGTCGGCGAGCCGCACATGGCGTGCGCGGCGATCTGCGGCTGAGTAGACGGCGACCGTCTCGATGCCGAGACGGCGGGCCGTGTGGATGATGCGACAGGCGATCTCGCCGCGGTTCGCGATGAGCAACCGTCGCGGCCAGCGGGGCGGTGCCGAATCAGCGCCCGAAGTCTGGTGGCTGCGGGTTGTCATCAGCCGGCCCATCGCGGCTTTTCGCCGGCCAGCGCCGCCCGCAGACCCTCGACGCCCTCATCCGAGGCGCGCGCGTCGGCGATGCACTCGGCGGTGAGCCGCGCCAGCTCCTCACCGAAGGGGTGGCCGTTGACCCGGCGCAGCAATCGTTTGGTTTCGGCGAGTGCCCGGGGACCGGCGCCGCACAGCGAGCGCGCCAACTCGTCGATCCGCGCATCGAGTTGCGCGGCTGGTACCGCTTCGGTGATGAGACCGATGCCCGCCGCGCCGGCTGCGTCGAACGGATCAGCGCCGAGCATGTAGCGCATCGCGGCCCGATAGCCGATAGCGCGCATGACGTAGGGCGAGATCATGGCCGGCACCAGCCCGAGGCGCACCTCCGAGAAGCAGAAGCGCGCGTCGTCCGCAGCGATGGCGATGTCGCAGGCGGAGATGAGCCCGGTGCCGCCGGCGTAGCAGGCGCCGTGGATACGCGCGATGGTGGGTTTCGGCGATTCGTCGATGGCGCGCAGCAGCTGTACGAGCCGCTGTGCATCGGCGAGGTTTTCCTCGCGCCCGTAGCCTGCCGCGCGGCGCATCACATCGAGATCGCCACCGGCGCAGAATGCCTTGCCGCGCCCACCGAGGACGATTACTCGCACGGCAGGATCCGCCGCGAGGTCCCGTAGCGCGGCGGTCAGCTGCTCGAGCAGCAACTCGTTCAGCGCATTGCGCCGGTCGGGCCGGGCCAGCCAGAGGCGGGCGACGCCGGCATCGATCTCGAGTTCCAGTACTGAGGGTTCGCTCATGCACATCCTCCGGCGCGGTCACATGCGGAATACACCGAAACGCGTCTCCGCGATCGGTGCGTTGAGTGCGGCTGCAAGCCCGAGCGCGAGCACGCGACGCGTGTCGAGCGGGTCGATGATGCCGTCGTCCCACAGCCGCGCAGTCGAATAGTAGGGATGACCCTGCGTCTCGTACTGGCTGCGGATCGGCGCCATGAAGGCTTCCTGATCGGCCGTACTCCATTCGCCGCCGCGCGCCTCGATGCCGTCGCGCCGCACGCGGCCGAGCACCTGCGCAGCCTGTTCGCCACCCATCACGCTGATGCGCGCGTTCGGCCACATCCAGAGAAAGCGCGGCGAGTAGGCGCGACCGCACATGGCGTAGTTGCCGGCACCGAAGCTGCCTCCCACTACCACCGTGAGCTTCGGCACGCGGGCGCAGGCGACCGCGGTGACCATCTTCGCGCCGTGGCGGGCAATTCCCTCGTTCTCGTACTTGCGACCGACCATGAAGCCGGTGATGTTCTGCAGAAAGACTAGGGGGATCCTGCGCTGACAAGCCAGTTCAATGAAATGCGCGCCCTTTTGCGCCGATTCCGAGAACAGGATTCCGTTGTTAGCGATGATCGCGACCGGCATCCCCTCTAGGTGCGCAAACCCGGTGACGAGCGTATTGCCGTAGCGCGCCTTGAATTCGTCGAAGTCGCTGTCGTCGACGAGCCGCGCGATCAGTTCGCGCACGTCCCACGGTGTGCGCAGGTCGGTGGGGATGATGCCGTACAGATCGCTCGCCGGATGGCGGGGTGGGCGCGGGTCGCGCAGCACGGGTCCCGCTGGACGCGAGGTGTTGAGCTTGGCGACGATCTGCCGCGCGCGGGCGAGGGCCTCGGCGTCGTTCGCTGCCAGATGGTCCACGACGCCCGATAGGCGGGTGTGTACGTCGCCACCGCCGAGATCTTCCGCGCTCACCTCCTCGCCGGTAGCCGCCTTCACGAGCGGCGGTCCACCGAGGAAGATCGTTCCCTGGTTGCGCACAATGATCGATTCATCGCTCATTGCCGGCACATAGGCGCCCCCCGCCGTACAACTCCCCAGCACTACAGCGATCTGCGCGATGCCCTCCGCCGAAAGGTTTGCCTGATTGAAGAAGATGCGCCCGAAATGCTCGCGGTCGGCGAACACCTCGTCCTGGTTCGGCAGGTTGGCCCCTCCCGAATCGACGAGATAGATGCAGGGCAGACGATTTTCGCGGGCGATTTCCTGAGCACGCAGGTGCTTCTTGACGGTGACCGGATAGTAAGTGCCGCCCTTGACGGTTGCGTCGTTGCAGACGATCACGCACTCGCGGCCGGCGACCCGCCCGATACCGGCGATCAGTCCTGCGGCGGGCGCCTCGCCGCCGTAGAGGCCATGTGCGGCGAGCGGCGACAGTTCGAGGAACGGGGTGCCCGGGTCGAGCAGCAGTTCGATGCGCTCGCGCGGCAGCAGCTTGCCGCGGGCTACATGGCGTTCGCGGGCTGTCTCGCCGCCGCCCTCGGCTGCACGTGCGAGCTGTGCCCGCAGATCGGCGACGAGTCCGTGCATGGCCGCCTCGCGCGCCTTGAACTCGGCGCTCGTCCGATCGACCGAGGACTCGATGATCGCCATCGCTGTCTCCTGTGGAAGCGGGGCTGGAATTGCAGTATTGTCCGACAATACTACCATTCATCATCCCGAGGCAATCCGATGCCAGCAACCGATGGCCTGTTCGCCGATGTGGAACTCGACGCCACCCTCGCCGAGGTGCGCGACAGCGTGCGTCGTTTCGCTCAGGCCGAGATCGCGCCGCTGGCGGCGTCCATTGATCGCGAGAACGACTTCCCCAAGCGGCTGTGGCGGGCGCTTGGCGAGCAGGGCCTGCTCGGGCTGACTGTGCCTGCCCGTTGGGGCGGTGCCGAGCTCGGCTATCTGGCGCACATCATCGCCATGGAGGAGATCTCGCGCGCATCCGCCTCCGTTGGCCTCAGCTACGGCGCGCACTCCAACCTGTGCGTCAACCAGATCCGGCTCAACGGCACCGACGAGCAGCGCGACCGCTATCTGCCGCGGTTGGTCAGCGGCGAGTGGGTGGGCGCGCTCGCAATGTCCGAGCCCGGTGCCGGGTCCGACGTGCTGTCCATGCAGACCCGCGCCGAGCAGCGGGGCGACAGCTTCATCCTGAACGGGCGCAAGATGTGGATCACCAACGGTCCCGACGCGGACGTCATCGTCATCTACGCCCGCACCAATCCGCAGGCGGCGCCGAAGGGCGTGACCGCCTTCATCGTCGAGACCACCTTCCCGGGCTTTGGCCGCTCGCCGAAGCTCGACAAGTTCGGCATGCGCGGCTCGAATACCTGCGAACTGGTACTCGACGAGTGCGTCGTGCCTGCCGCCAATGTGCTCGGCGGAGTCGACCGCGGCACTGCAGTCCTCATGAGCGGCCTCGACTACGAACGCGCGGTGCTGGCCGGCGGTCCGCTAGGCATCATGGCGGCGGCGCTCGATCTCGCGCTGCCCTACGTACAGGAGCGCAAGCAGTTCGGCGCACCGATCGGCAGCTTCCAGCTCATGCAGGCGAAGATCGCCGACATGTACACCGACTACGCGGCGGCGCGGGCGCTGGTGCACGCAGTGGGGCGAGCCTGCGATGCCGGACATGTCCGCCGGCATGAGGCGGCGGCGGCGATCCTGTTCGCTGCCGAGCGCGCCACACGAGTCGCTCTGGAGGCGCTGCAGTGCCTCGGCGGCAACGGCTACATCAACGACTACCCGGCTGGCCGGCTGGTACGCGACGCCAAGCTCTACGAAATCGGTGCCGGTACGCAGGAGATCCGTCGCATGCTCATCGGCCGCGAACTTTTTGCGCGGAATAAGTCATGAGCAAGTTCCAGCCATGAGCAAGCTCCAGCCATGAGCAAGCTCCAGCCATGAGCAAGCTCCATCCATGAGCGAGTTCCAGCGGCTCAAGCTCGAGCCCGCCTACCGCAAGGTGGCCACTGCGCTTACCGAGCGGATCACGGCTGGCGCCCTGCAGCCCGGGGCCCGTCTGCCCGCAGAGCTGGAGCTTGCCCGGCAACTGGGCGTGCACCGCTCGACCGTGCGCGAGGCGTTGCGGGAACTCGAGTCGGCGGGACTTCTGCGTCGGGAGCGGGGCTCGAAGCTGATGATGGTGAGCCGCCCAGATCGCAAGGTCGTGGCGAGCGGTGTGACGCGCGCTCTCAAACTGCATTCGGCGACCGTGGCCGAGGTGTGGGAGACGATGACCCTGCTGGAGCCCACGGTCGCCGAACTCGCCGCGCGCCGCCGCAGCGTCGAGGCGCTCGCTGCGCTGGGCGCCGTGGTCGCACGTGCCGAAGTGGACGGCAGGGCGAGGGATACCCGCTCGCAGGTTGCCTCATCCGCCGCGCAGGCGGCGGATTTCTTCCGCGCGCTCGCTGCGGCGGCCGGCAACAACGTGCTCGCAATGACCCAGGAGCCGCTGCTGCAGCTGCTTGACTCCTCGCTGCAGCGGCTGATCAGCGTCGTGCCGCAGGCGCGCGGCCGCATCGAGAGCGCGCAGCGGCGCATCCTCGAGGCGATCACCGCCGGCGACGCAGCCGCGGCGCGCAACTGGTGCGAGAAACACATCCGCGACTATCGGCGCGGTTTCGAGATCGCCGGCATCGATCTCGCGCAGTCGATCGCGCGGGTGGCCGGCAAGCCGCGTCGCGAGACCTGAGGGACACGCCAACGACGGCCGATATTGCATTAATACTACATAGCATTTATGCTCCGCGCCGTAAGTCCTGACACGGATGGAGTCCGCGATGTTGAGCCTGCCTGCGATCTTTCTCGCCGCACTCGCTGCAACGCCCGTGCAGTCGGCATCGCCGCCGACGGAACCGCCGATCGAAGAGGTGCAGGTCGAGGGCAAGTTCGTTACCCCGCGCGATGCTAAGACGCTGGGTCAGTTGCTCGCTGCCGAGAAGATCTTCAACGACGAACGCGCGCTCGCGCCGCAGGGCGATCTGAAGTTCAAGGTATTCGGGCGCAAGGACGCCGAGCAGTGGCATGCGGTTGATCTTGGTCTGCTGGCCCGCGAGGGTCGGTTGCCCGTAACGCTCGATGACCAAGGCCGTTTCGCGATCGACGACGCGTGGCGCAGCCTCGATCGCGGCACCGAGCTGCGCAGCCGTTTGCAGGACGGCAAAGTCACCTGGCGTGCGGACATCCGCAGCCCGGGCAGCACCGCGCACCGGCGGCGTCTCGGCGACCTGCGGCTGCAATGCCGCGCGAGCTTTTTCAGCGGTATCGCTCGGGGTGGCGTCATCGGATCCAATGTAATCGCAGATGTTCTGAAGCGGGTGCTCAACGGCTGCGACAGCGATAATTTCGGCTGGAGCAGTTTTGCGGACGCGTCGCTGTTTGGCATCCGACTCGTCCACGGTGATCGGGCCATGCAGGTGAGCCTCAATCGGATGGGTGGACTCGGCGACCCGCCCTTCCTGACAGTGGGCTACGACTGGACCCATGCGCTGCGCGAGCGCATGTACCGACTGTACCTCGGCGATACCGACTGGCCCGATGACACGCTGGTCGAGTTCGAGTTCGCAGGGGATCCGCAGCAGCCAGTCGATCCGGTCTTGCTCGGCGCTTCGAACCGCCTCGCCGATGCGGCCCGCAATCTGCAGCCTGGCACTACGAGCTGGGCTGAGCTCAAGCAACGCCTCGGCGGCGGGCAGGGGACGATCCGCCACGAGAACGGCCAGCGTATCGTTCTCTACACGCTGAACGGCAAGCCCGATCTCGAGCTTGTCGTGCTCTTCGATCGGGAAGACCGGTTGGTGAAATTCGCGCTGCGTCCCATGGGCTCGCAGCCATTGTCCGAGCCGGTGACGGCACCTTGGACTCTTGGGTGAGCCAGTCGATTTTTTACAGGTGACCTGCTGCAACGGCGGCCCGTACCAGTCGTAAGGTGTCAACGACGTTGGTACCATGCAATCGGCGACGAGAGTTCTCCTGAGGCATGATTGGACTTTGGTCAGACCCGCCTGGAGCAGATGACGATGACCGGCAACCCCCAGACCGCGCCCTTCGGCAGCATCCTCACCGACACCATGGCGATCGCCTCGTATCGAGCAGGTGCCTGGACCCCCATGGAGCTGCGCAAGACCGGTCCGATCGAGATCCACCCTGCCGCCCATGCGCTGCACTACGGCAGCGAGTGCTTCGAGGGCTTCAAGGCCTATCGCCACGCCGACGGATCAGTGCACATCTTCCGGCTCACCAAGCACATCGAGCGCATGCGCCGCACTGCCGAGGCATTGGTGTTGCCCGAGCCCGATCCGCAGCTGCTTGCCGACATGGTCATCTCCCTCGTCGACCGTGTCCGCGCGGATGTTCCCGAGGCGCCGGGCGCGCTCTACCTGCGTCCGCTGCTCTTCGGCACCATGCCGAACATCGGTGCTGCCGCAACGCCCTCGAACGAGGCCTGTCTCATCGTGCTCGCGAGCCCCGTCTGGGACTATTTCGCTGGCGGCATCCGCCCGCTCAAGATCCTGGTCGAAGAGCAGGCTCAGCGCTGCGCGCCGCATCTCGGTATCGCCAAGACCGGCGGCAACTACGCCTCGGCGCTCGGTCCCACGCTCGCCGCGCGCAAGGCTTACGGCGTCGACCAAGTGCTCTTCTGCCCGGGCGGCGAGGTCCAGGAAACGGGCGCCTCGAACTTTTTTTTGATTCGCCCGGGCCACGTGCTCACGCGCAGCCTCGACTCCAGTTTCCTGCACGGTGTCACCCGCGACTCGCTGCTGACGCTCGCGAGCGATCTCGGCTATCGCGTCGAGGAGCGCTTGTTCACGGTCGATGAAATGATGGACTGGGTACGCACTGGCGAGGCGGCGCTCTCGGGCACGGCCGCAGTACTCTCCGGCGTCGGCACTCTGGTGCGCCACGGCACCGAGTACCCCGTCGCCGACGGCCAGGTCGGCCCCGAGACTCTCAAGCTGCGCGCCGCGCTGGTCGCGGTGCAGCAGGGCACAACCCCCGACCGCCATGGCTGGCTGACCCGGGTCTGACCAAGGGCTGACCCCAGCCTGACCTGCCTTGACAGGGCAGGGGGCGGCGACGAAACTGCCCGCCCCGTCGGTACCCAGCCCGGCCGGATGCCCCCGAAAAGGAAAGGTAGCTCAGCTGGTTAGAGCACGGCACTCATAATGCCGGGGTCGAGGGTTCGAGTCCCTCCCTTTCCACCACGCCGCGCCCCATATGTCGCTCCAGTGCCGACTTCGCCGGCCCGCCAGAATCCATTTGAGCTTGAAACTCCGCTCACCCGAGCTTTCAGTGCGTCCGCATCGAACCTGAATGGAGCGGGCTTGTGGACCTGGCAACCGGACGCGTGAGCGAGATCCTCGGCCTGAAGGGTGAGGGTGCCGATGCGCGCCATCTGGCCGCAGCGGTCGAGCGCGGTCGGCCGCGGAGCGCCCTAGTCCGCACCGTCGCGGCGGCCGGTCTCAGCGGCAAGGCGCGTGACGCCCTGATGTATCGGGTGGTGCCGCTCGC
>JBILMF010000196.1:0-4372 GCA_044375655.1 Steroidobacteraceae bacterium
GGCATCGGCGCGCAATGGCGTCGCCCGAACCCACTCGAGACCCTCGCGCCGACCGGCGGCAACCACCTTGAAGGCGGAGCGCAGCGGCACGCTGCCTGCGAGCAGCATCGCAGGACTCGCGGAGAGCGCCTCATCAGCGCGGCGCACAGTCACCTGTTCCAGATCGACATCGTGGAACCAGAGGTTGCGGCCGTCGTTGACCATGATCTGCTGAGGCATGGCGACCTCCCAGCGGAATCGGCCGGGACGCTGCACGATCAGACGGCCGCGCTGCGGCTCGCGCGCACGGCCCCGCGAGTCGGTCGTCGACTGCGCGAACTCGGTCTGCCAGGAAACCAGCCCGTCCAGGAAACGATCGAGAGCGGTGTCGGCGCGCTGCACGGGCGCCTGCGCCCGCAGCGGAGGCGCGCCGACACACAGGCAAAGGACCAGAAGCCCCAGCGTGCGGGCGATCGTCGCGAGCGACGACGGCAAGGGGCAGGTCGCTGAGGTCATTCGCCGGACGGCGCCGGGACGAGGATCTCGCGGCCTCCATTGGGCTGCAGCGGACCGACCAGCCCGGCCGCTTCCATCGCTTCGATGAGCCGGGCCGCGCGGTTGTAGCCGATCTTCAGCCGCCGCTGCACGTAGGAGATCGATGGCTTGCGCTCGTTGATGACGATCTTGACGGCCTCGTCATAGAGCGCATCCTGCTCGGGATCGCCGCCCTCGGTAATCCCGCCCTCGCCCTCCTCTGCCGCGAGCCCCGGAATCGGGCCCTTCGGTCCGGTCATGATCTCTTCGATGTAGTTCGGCGCCCCCGACTTGCGCAGCGCCTCGACCACGCGATGCACTTCGGCGTCAGCCACGTACGCGCCGTGTACCCGGTTGGGCATCGAGGTACCGGGAGGCAGGTAGAGCATGTCGCCGTGCCCGAGCAGCGACTCGGCTCCACTCTGGTCGAGGATCGTGCGCGAGTCGACCTTGGCCGACACCTGGAAGGCGATGCGCGTCGGAATGTTCGCCTTGATGAGACCGGTGATGACGTCGACCGACGGCCGCTGGGTGGCGAGGATGAGGTGGATGCCCGACGCACGCGCCTTCTGCGCGAGGCGGGCGATCAGCTCTTCGACCTTCTTGCCGACGATCATCATCAGATCGGCCAGTTCGTCGATGAGGACCACGATGAAGGGCAGCGGCACGAGGTCGGGAATCTGCGACTGATCGATCGTCGGATCGTTGGCAGCCCGCGCCATCAGCACGGGGTCTTTGATCGGCTTCTTCGCGTCGACCGCCTCGCGCACCTTGCGGTTGTAGCCGGCGATGTTGCGCACGCCGAGCGCGGCCATCAGCTGGTAACGGCGTTCCATCTCGGCGACACACCAGCGCAGCGCGTTGGCGGCATGCTTCATGTCGGTGACGACCGGCGCGAGCAGGTGCGGTATGCCCTCGTACACCGAGAGCTCCAGCATCTTCGGGTCGATCATGATGAGCCGGACGTCCTCGGCGGTGCTCTTGTAGAGCATCGAGAGGACCATCGCGTTGATCGCCACCGATTTACCCGAACCCGTGGTGCCGGCGACCAGCAGGTGCGGCATACGCTGCAGGTCGGCAACCACCGGCGCGCCGCCGATGTCCTTGCCGAGCGCGAGGGCGAGCGGCGAGGCGATGTCATCGTAGGCACGCGACTTGACGATCTCGCCGAAGGTGACGATCTCGCGTTTCTCGTTGGGGATCTCGAGCCCCATCACCGACTTGCCGGGGATGACCTCGACCACCCGTACGCTGATTGCCGAGAGCGCGCGGGCAAGGTCCTTGGAGAGCGAACTGATCTGGCTCGCCTTCACGCCGGGAGCGGGGCGCAGTTCGAAACGTGTGACCACGGGGCCTGGCAGCACCGCGACCACCTCCACCTCGACGCCGAAATCCTTGAGTTTCAGCTCGACGAGGCGCGACATCGCCTCCAGCGCCTCGGCCGAATAGCCCGACTCCCGTGGCGGCGGGTCGTCGAGCAGCTGCAGCGGCGGCAGTTCGCCGGACTTGGCGGTGAACAGCGGCACCTGACGCTCGCGCTCCACCCGCTCGCTCTTCTCCGGCTGCGGTGCAGGAGCCTCGATGCGCGGCTTGGCGCGGGTAGCGGCCTTGCGCGTCTCGACCTCGAGCGTTTCCTTGCGGGCCGCCTTGCGCTCCTCGCCCTCGGCGACATCCCGCTGCTGCAGCCGACGCGCCCGCAGGCGATCGACCGCCAGCCAGAACCCGCCGCCCAGACGGTCCATCACCGCGAGCCACGAGAGCCCGAACGCGAGCGAGATGCCGGCCATGGCGCAGGCGAGCGCGAGCAGCGTCCCGCCGACGAAGTTGAAGTTGCCGAGCATCCATTCGCCGACCAGCCCGCCCACCACGCCGCCGGCGCTCTGGCGGAGGATCCCCGGGGCGAAGTGCAGCGTGGCTAGCGCGCAGGAAGCGGCCAGCAGCAGCACGAACCCACCGGCCCTCACGAAAGTGTTGAGTCGCGACGTACGCTCGACCTCGCGCTGGCGGAACATCAGCCAGCAGGCGGCAGCGAGCATCAGCGGAAAGAGGTAGGCAGGGCCACCGAAGAGAAAGAACAGCGTGTCGGCAAGCCAGGCACCCTGCCGGCCGATGAGGTTGCCGATCTCGCCGCCCTCGCCGGTGTAGGAGAAACCGGGGTCGGCCGGGTCGTAGGAAGCGAGCGCCGTGAAGAGCATCAGCGCGACGACGCCGGTAAGAATGACCGCACCCTCGCGCAGCGCGCGCCTGACGGTCTCGGTGAAGCGATGTGGTGCGTCAGCCTTGGCGGCGGCGTCGGGCAACGGTCAACCTGCGCGATGGGCGGCGGAGGCCGGATTCTACGGGAATCGGCGTAGCGGTGACAGTTGACGTCCCCCGTCGCGGCGGCGCGGCGAGCGGGCGCCGCGTGCATCCCGCGACGCTTGCCCATAACATTCCGCCATGACCGCGCAACATCGCCAGCTCATTATCCTCGGCTCGGGTCCGGCGGGTTACTCCGCAGCGGTCTATGCCGCCCGCGCCAATCGCGCCCCCATGCTGATCTCGGGTCTGCAGGAGGGCGGACAGCTCATGACCACGACCGAGGTCGACAACTGGCCAGGCGATGCCCACGGGCTGCTCGGCCCGGCGCTGATGGAGCGGATGAAGGCGCACGCGGCGCGCTTCGGTACGGAACTCGTCAGCGACCACATCCACACGGCGCGACTCGGCGAACGGCCCTTTCGCCTGATCGGCGATCTCGGCGAGTACACCTGCGATGCCCTGATCATCGCCACCGGCGCCTCTGCGCGCTACCTCGGCCTCGACTCCGAGGAGGCTTTCAAGGGGCGCGGTGTCTCCGCCTGCGCCACCTGCGATGGTTTCTTTTTCCGCGGCCAGCAGGTCGCGGTGGTCGGCGGCGGCAATACCGCCGTCGAAGAAGCCCTCTATCTCTCCAACATCGCTGCCCATGTCACGCTGGTGCATCGGCGCGACCGGCTGCGCGCGGAAAAGATCATGCAGGACCGGCTCTTCGAGCGCGAGCGCGCGGGCAAGGTGCGAATTCTTTGGAACCATGCCGTCGATGCGGTGCTCGGCGACGACTCCGGGGTTACCGGGCTGCGCGTGCGGCCCACGGACGCCGACGGGCGGGCAAGGACCGCGGGCGACGGCGCGACGGCCGTCGATCTTGGCGTCACCGGCGTCTTCATTGCCATCGGTCACACGCCCAACACAGGCGTGTTCACGGGGCAGCTCACGATGCATGACGGCTACATCCGCGTGCAAAGCGGTACTGCCGGCATGGCGACCGCGACCAGCGTGCCCGGGGTGTTCGCCGCCGGTGACGTCGCCGACCACGTGTATCGGCAAGCGATCACCTCGGCGGGCTCCGGGTGCATGGCCGCGCTCGACGCCGACCGCTGGCTCGAGCGTCCAGACCGCGGCGGATGACGCTGCAGGCCCGCCTCGTCGAGCGGGTGGCGGACCTGCCGGCCGCGGAGTGGAACGCACTCGATCACGGCGGCTATCCGTTCCTGCGTCATGAGTTCCTCATGGCGCTGGAGAGCACCCGGTGCGTAGGCCCCGGGACCGGCTGGAGGCCCTGGCTGCTCGCGCTGCACGACGAACACGGCATCGCGGCCGCGGCGCCTGCATGGCTGCGTGATGACTCCTACGGCGAGTTCGTGTTCGATTTCGCCTGGGCGCAGGCTTATGCGCGTCACGGCCTCGCCTACTACCCGAAGGTATCCGTCGCCGCGCCGTTCACGCCGGCGAGCGGACCACGGCTGCTGGTGCGCACCGACCTCGCCGCCGACCCGCAGCGCGCCACCGCGGCGCGCGGGGCGCTCGCCGACGCGCTGCTCGAGGCGGCCAGGGCCGA
>JBILMF010000062.1:0-16306 GCA_044375655.1 Steroidobacteraceae bacterium
GAGAAGCTGCGCTACGCGCGTCAGGGGCATCCTGACGTCGCCGCCTTCCACCACGACCTCTACCGCGGCGTCGGCCGCGGCCGCTGGTGGGTGATGGAACAGCAGCCGGGCCCGGTCAACTGGGCGCGGTTCAATCCGGCTCCGCTCCCCGGCATGGTCAGGCTGTGGACGCTCGAGGCGATCGCGCACGGTGCCGAAGCGGTGTCCTACTTCCGCTGGCGGCAGGCACCGTTCGCGCAGGAGCAGATGCACGCCGGACTGCTGCGGCCGGACCGCGCTGACGACGCCGCCGCGCATGAGGTACGGCAGGTCGCCAAAGAATTGCCGCAGCTGCAAGGGGCGAGGGTCGGTCGCGCACAGGTCGCGCTGGTATTCGCCTACGAGGCGGAGTGGATGACAGCGATTCAACCGCAGGGCGCCGGCCACTCCGCGCTGCGTCGGACCTTCGAGTGGTACAGCGGCCTGCGCGGTCTCGGCCTCGACATCGATATCGTTCCCCCGGGCGCCGACCTCTCGCCTTACGCGCTCGTGCTGCTGCCCTGCCTGCCGCACGCGCCGCAGGCGCTGCTCGGGACGCTGGCTGCGACCAACGCAAGCGTGCTGATCGGACCCCGGGGTGGAAGCAAGAGCGCGCATTTCTCGATCCCTGCCGAGCTGCCGCCGGGTCCGCTGCAGCGTCTGCTGCCGCTGCAAGTGACACGCGTCGAGTCGCTGCGCGAGGGACTCGTCGAGCGCGGCGATGGCTTCGACGGGCGTGAGCGGTTCGAAGTGCGCGACTGGTTCGAGCATGTTGTGACCGACCTCGGGCCGGAGCTCGCGCTCGATGACGGTCGTGGCGTGTTGTTCCGCGCGGGTCGCTGCCGTTATCTTTGCGGCGTGATCGATCCGGCGAGTCTGCAGCGGCTGTTCACGCGCATGGCGACGGAGGCGGGTCTCACGGTACGGGTACTGCCGGAAGGACTGCGCCTGCGCAGCGCGGGAGAGCTGCGCTTCGCCTTCAACCACACATCGACGGCGCAGCCGATCGGCGGACTCCTGCCGGCGGTTGGCCAGCTGCTGCTCGGCAGCAATCCGCTGCCCCCTGCCGGCGTTGCGCTGTGGCGCGATCCATGACCGACCGCTCCGCCAATCTGCGCCGTGCGCTCGCAGCGTTTGCCTTCTACGCACGCTTCCTGCCGAGCTTCACGCAACCCGGCTACCGCGTGCGCCGCTGGTTCTGGCGGCGGACGACGATGGATTTCCGCGGCCAGCACTGGCTGGTCACCGGCGGGTCCGGCGGCATTGGTCGCGCGCTCGTGTTCGCCGCGCTGCGCGGTGGCGCGACGGTCACGGCCGCGGCCCGCAGCGCCGACAAGCTGCGCGAACTCGCTGCGGACGTGGCGGCTGCCGGTCTCGCGGGGTTGACGACCGAGCGTTGCGACTTCACGTCCGTCGCCGACACGGACGTTCTCATCGGTCGCCTGACGAGCGCCGGTCGCCGGATCGATGCGCTGTTGAACAACGTCGGCGTACTCAACGACGAACACTTGTTGACGGCGGAGGGTCTCGAGGCCTCATTCGCCAGCAACCTCCTCGCGCATTACCAGCTCACCGAGGCCTTGATCGACCATGGCTTGCTGAGCGCGGGCAGCGTGGTGGTGAACGTGAGTTCCGGTGGCGGCTACCTATTCCCGCTGCGCCTCGCCGCGCTCGACGTCGCGGATCCGCGGCGGTACGACGGGGTCATCGCCTACGGTATGCACAAGCGTGCGCAGATGGCGCTCAACGGGCATTGGCGCGGACAGTACGCGGCGCGCGGCATCGAGTTCTACGTGATGCACCCCGGCTGGGCCGACACCGCAGGCGTGCAGCGATCGCTCCCGCAGTTCCGCCGGCTGCTACGCGCAGTGCTGCGCGACGCTCCGTCGGCGGCCGACACCGCGGTGTGGCTGGTCGCCGCGCGACCACCGCAGGAAGCCGTCGACGCCGTGTGGTTCGATCGCAAGGCGCGCCCCGCACATCTCGGCGCGCTTACCAGGGATGCCGGCGACAGCGCAGCGACCTTGGCGGATTTTCTGCAAGAGCGACTGCGAACGGTTCGTGCCGCGGCGAATCCGGCAACGGGGGATGTTGCCGCGGGCGGCCCGCCGATTGCCGACGACGTCCGGCCGGAACCCACGACGAAGATCCGCCGCGAGGATCTGTGTGGCGGATGGATCTGCCACAGCTGGACCATCACGTACGGGGACGGCCGCGTCACCCAGCCTTTCGGTGCGTCGCCCAGTGGCTACATCCTCTACACGGACGACGGCTGCATGAGCGCCACCATCATGGCCGCCGACCGCCCTGCCTTTGCAAGCGCGAACCCCCGAGAGGCGAGCGTCGCCGAGCGCGCCGCCGCATTCGACGGGTTTTTCGCCTATGCCGGACGCTGGCGACTGGTCAACGGCCGGATCGAACACCACGTGACGGTTGCCCTGAACTCCGCGATGGTCGGCACCAGCCAGTGGCGCGACGTCACGCTGGCCGACGATACGCTCGTACTCGGCGCCGTCGAGTCGACGCCGCGCGGGATTCGTCGGCATGCGATCGAGTGGCGCCGCGTCGCGGCCGTCGGGGATCCGAGTCGCTAGCGGAGCGACGCCGGCGACTGCTGGCGAGCGTGCAACCCGCGGCTGCAACCCATGTTGGCCTGGATACGCGCCCCGGGCATCGCCAACGCATGTGCGTCCCATGGAGTGATCGCGCGCAGGGCGTGGTGCTGCAGTGCGCGCGCTGTTGTCATGGCGTAGACTCGCGCACTTCGATGCACGCGGAGATCCCGATGTCGCAACGCTTTCGCCAGATGCGTTCCGTCACCCTCTGTTCCCTGGTCCTGATCTCTGTATCGGGGCTTGCGGGACAGGCGCAGGCCGCGCCGGTTTTCCAGCAATCGCCGGTTGCGGGTGCAGGCGCTGGCGATCCGTCCGCGTCAACCGCCATTGCCGCGCCGCAAGCGGGCACGAGCGAGTCGGGGGTGCGTCTCGTGCAGGTCACCGATGTTCCCATGCCGCGAGGCTCCAAGGTCGACGAGGACGCGTCGCTGGTCATCGGCGGCGGCAACCGCTGGCTGGGGCGCCTCGTGCTCCGGGTGCGCACGAACGCCGCGGAGACCTACAACTACTACTACAACGGCATGGTGCGGCTCGGTTGGACGCGCATGAGTGCCATCCAGAGCAAGGTGAGCATGCTGGTGTTCACTCAGGGCGAACGCGTGGCGAGCGTCCAGATCAAGGGCGGACTGGGCGGCTCGACGGTAACCCTGGTGGTAACCACCCGGGACATGGAGGGCGGTTGACGCCGCTGTAGCGATCAGCCGGAAGAGTCCGAGCTGCGGACAGCGACGGTGGGTATCGGCGGTCAGCGCGCGCACGTTCGTGGAGAGACCCTGATGGCGGAATTTCTGGTCGCGTGCGACTACGGCAATGGTTATCTGGGTGCAGGCTGCCCGCGCGGCCAGCTGCGCGTGCACGGGCGTCCAGCCGCGCCTGCGCAAGCGGCGCGCCCGACGGCATGGAAGTCATCGTGATGACTCCCCGGCGAACCCTGCGAGCGCTGCTATTCGCCGCCGCGATCCTGTCTGCCGTAACGGTCCTGCGGGCCGCCGTGCCGGCCAAGGGGAGCGACGGTGCAGCCGCAGTCGAACCGTCACGGGCCGGCGAGGTGTTCCGCGACTGCGCCACCTGTCCCGAACTCGTGGTGCTGCCTGCGGGCAATTTCCTCATGGGGACGCCGCGCGAGCGGCAGATCCCCACCGAGGTGCCGGCCGAGCTGTCGCCGGTGCGAATCCGCATCGAGCGGCCCTACGCGATGGGTCGCTACGAAGTCACCCGCGCGGAGTACGCCGTGTTCGCGCGTGCCACGGGACGGGATACCGCGCTCGTGCGCTGTCGCACCTGGGTCGAGGCGAAGCAGGGGTTTCGCGATCTCGAGATACGCTGGGATGGCGCCAACGTACCGGCCGTACCGACCGACCGGCATCCAGCCTCCTGCATCGACTGGCACGATGCAGCGGCCTATGCCGACTGGCTGAGCGAGCGCACGGGGAAACGCTACCGCCTGCCCAGCGAAGCCGAGTGGGAGTATGCCGCCAAAGCCGGCACGGACACGCTGCGACCCTGGGGCGATGATCCCGACGCGGGCTGTCACCAGATGAACGCGAACGATCGCAGCACGGTACGCCGCTATCCGCTCGGCTGGGGTCGCATCGATTGCGACGACGGCCACGCCGATGTAGCCCCGGTGGGCAGCCTGCAACCCAACGCGTTCGGTCTTTACGACATGCTGGGTAACGTCTGGGAATGGGCAGAGGATTGTGCGTCCCTCGAGTACATCGGGCGACCCACGGACGCCCGCGCCTGGGTGTGGGATGGCGGTTGCCGGCGTCGTATCCAGCGCGGGGGCGGCTGGTCGACCGGACCCGAGCGCACCCGGCCGGGTTTCCACGGTGACGGCAGTGCCGATGATCGCGCCGACTTCGCCGGCTTCCGCGTGGTGCGCGAACTCGGTCCGCCCGGCCCCGAGCGCGTGCGCGCAAGCGCCGATCACGGCGTGGCCGCAATGCCAGAGGCCGTGGTGGCCGTCGCGCCCCGACGCGAGCCCGACTGCGCCGGCTGTCCTGCAATGCTGCGACTGCCGGCCGGCGAGTTCTCCATGGGCAGCTCCGCGGACGACTACGAGCACGACCTGCGTTCCGGCGAGACGCCGGCGCTGCGGGTGAAGATCCGTCGCAGCTTCGCACTCGGCTTGCGTGAAGTGACCGCCGGCGAGTTCCGCGAGTTCATTGCTGCCAGCGGTCATCGTCCGCGTTTCGGGTGCGCGCTGCACGGCGAGGACGCGCAGCCGGCGCGCTGCATCACGCCCACGGACGCCGATCGTTACCTCGTCTGGCTATCGGCGCGCAGCGGTCGCAGCTATCGTCTGCCCAGCGAGAGCGAATGGGAGTACGCGCTGCGCGCTGGCACGTCGACCGCACGTTTCTGGAGCGGCCGCGATTCGCATGAGGGCGTATCGATCTCGCGCGCCTGCGACTTCGGCAACGTCAAGGATGTCAGCGGGCGCGAGCTCGACTCGCCGGGACCGTGGGCACGCTGCACAGACGGCCATCCGGGCGTCGCTCCCGTCGGCAGTTTTGCGACCAACCCCTGGGGTTTCTTCGACCTCGTCGGCAACGTCCGCGAGCTCACGGCGGACTGTTACACCGCGAGCTACAAGGGGCGTCCCGCCGATGAGAGGGCGTGGCGCTGGGCGGACTGTCCGCTGCGCGCGGTGCGTGGTGGTTCGTGGAAGTCGCGGCCGTTCGATGCCCGCAGCGCTTCCCGCGACCGCATCGCGCTCGATGCGCCGCTCGGCGAGTGGGAGGACGTCGGCTTTCGGGTGGCGAGCGACTGAGTGCCCGGGCCGCGGCTATACTGCCGCATGGCCCGGGCACTGATCTTCGCTCTTCTGGTGGTCGGCGCGTTGCTGCTGTGGCGGTACTACCGCAACCGCCGCTAGCTCGCCCCCAGTTACTTCTTCGGCTTGCTCGCTTCCTCGATGACCTTCTCCGCGACGTTGCGCGGTACGAGGTCATAGTGCGAGAACTCCATCGTGTAGGACGCGCGACCGCTGGACATCGCACGCAGCTGGCCGATGTAGCCGAACATCTCGGATAGCGGCACGGTCGCCACCACGGCGATGTTGGTGCCGCGCTCGAGTTGGTCCTGGATCGAACCACGACGGCGGTTGATGTCGCCGATCACGTCGCCGAGATAGTCGCCCGGGGTGACCACCTCCACCTTCATGACGGGCTCGAGCAGCACCGGACCGGCCTTCGGCAGCGCCTCGCGGAAGCAGGCCTTGGCGGCGATCTCGAAGGTGAGCGCGTTCGAGTCCACGTCGTGGTAGCTGCCGTCGAACAGCGTCGCACGGAAGTCCACGGTCGGGAACTTGGCGAGCACGCCCTCCTCGAGCTGCATCTTCAGGCCCTTCTCGACGGACGGCACATACTCTCGCGGCACCGAGCCGCCGACCGTGGCATCGACGAACTCGAAGCCCTTGCCGCGCTCGAGCGGCTCGAACTTGATCCACACCTCGGCGAACTGACCGGCACCGCCGGTCTGCTTCTTGTGGACGTACTGCTGTTCGATCGCCTTGGTGAAGGCCTCGCGGTAGGCCACCTGCGGCTCGCCCATGATGCCTTCGACGTTGAATTCCGTGCGCATGCGGTCGAGCGTCACGTCGAGGTGCAGTTCGCCCATGCCGCGCAGGATCGTCTGGCCGGTTTCGCGGTCCGTCTCGAGGCGCAGCGAGGGATCGGCGCGCACCATCTTGCCGAGCGCCGCGCTGAACTTCTCGAGCTCGCCCTTGACCTTCGGCTGCACGGAGACGCTGATCACTGGCTCGGGGAAGCGCATGCGCTCAAGCACCACCGGATGCTCGGTGTCGCAGAGCGTGTCGCCGGTGTCGGTCTCGGCGAGCGAGACCAGGGCAATGATGTCGCCGGCACGCGCTTCCTCGATGGCGTTCGCTTCCTTGGCGAACATCTCCACCATGCGCCCGATCTTCTCGCGCTTGCCGCGCGTGGTGTTGGTGATCGACATGCCCTTGGCGAGCACGCCTGAGTAGACGCGTACGAAGGTGAGCGCGCCGTAGGCGTCGTTGATTACCTTGAAGGCGAGCGCCGAGAACGGCTCGTCGTCCGAGCAGATGCGCTCGCCGATCGGGTTGCCGTCGGCATCCACGGTCTTGATGGCCTCGACGTCGGTCGGCGCCGGCAGGTAGTCGACCACCGCGTCGAGCACTTGCGTCACGCCCTTGTTCTTGTACGAGGAGCCGCAAAGCACGGGCGTGAACGCGCCGGTGACCGTTCCCTTGCGCAGGCAGGCGATCAGGGTCGCCACAGAGGGATCCTTCTCCTCGAGCAGATACGCTTCCATGGCCGCGTCGTCCATTTCGAGGCAGGTATCCACCAGCTCCTTGCGATAGTCGGCGATCCTCGCGAGCAGCTGGCGGTCGGTCGGTACCGTGATACCGAGCTTGTCGACGATGTCCGCCGTGATTTCGAGCTCGGCGGGCTTTGCGTCACGATCGTCGGAGTCCCAGACCAGCGCCTTCATGTTGACGAGGTCGATCATGCCCTTGAAGTTGTCCTCGGAGCCGATCGGCAGCTGCACCGGCAGCGGCCGCGCGCCGAGGCGCTTCCTGATCATGTCGACACAGCGCGTGAAAGAGGCGCCGCTGCGGTCCATCTTGTTGACGTAGCAGATACGCGGTACGCCGTAATTGTCGGCGAGGCGCCAGTTGGTCTCGGACTGCGGTTCGACGCCGGCCACGCCGTCGAACACCACCACGGCGCCGTCGAGCACGCGCAGCGAGCGGTTGACCTCGATGGTGAAGTCGACGTGCCCCGGGGTGTCGATGACGTTGATCTTCTTCTTGCGCCAGAAGGTCGACACCGCGGCGCTCTGGATGGTGATGCCGCGCTTCTGCTCCTGCTCGAGGTAGTCGGTGGTCGTCGAGGACTTCAGGTCCTTGGTGTCGTGCACGTCGACGATGGTGTGCTTGCGCCCCGTGTAGTAGAGGATGCGCTCGGTGGTCGTGGTCTTGCCCGCATCGACGTGGGCGATGATGCCGATGTTGCGGATGTCGGCAAGGGGTGTGGTACGGGGCATGGCGGGTTCCGTCGGTCTGTGAGGTTTTCGGGCAAATGAATCCCCTGCCTGTTCCGCTCTTGGGGGGCGGGGCACGGGTAAACTCCGCATTGTAGCGGAAAATTGAAATACACTTGGTCCCCGCATCCGGGGTAGGCAGTCGCGGGATGTCCGGATGGTAGGATGTTGCACGTGACGGAATCGAAACGCGATGGTTCGTCCGCGCCGCAACTCGGCGGCGACCCATCCACGACCCTGAATCCCCTCGAGAGCTTGCCGCTGCTGGCCGCCTTGCCGCCGGCGGCGACGGCCGCGCTGGCCGCCTCCTGCCAGCCCGTCGCGTTGCGCGCGGGCGACAAACTTTTCGCCGCGGGGGATCCTCCGGACGCCATCTATTTTCTGCTGTCGGGGGCGCTCGGCAGCTGTCTCGACGACGAAGCCGGCGCGCCGCGGCTCCTCGGCCGCGTTAAGCCGGGCGAGCCGGTGGGCGAGATGGGTGTGCTCACCGGCAAGCCGAGGTCCACCGACATCGTCGCCCTGCGCGACTCGGAGCTGCTGCGGCTACCGAGGGAGGATTTCGAGCGCGTCGTATCGGCCTATCCGCAGTCTGTGCTCGGCGTGTCGCGAGTGATCATCGAGCGGCTGGAGGAGCGCAATCGCGCCCGGCCCGGATCCGTGCGGCCGAAAACCGTCGCGCTGTTGCCCGTCGTCGCCGGGGTCGGTGTGGCGCCGCTCGCCGAGCGGCTCGCTGCGGCGCTCAGCGGAATGCTGCGCGTGACCCTGATCGGACCGCAGCACGCCGGTGACATGTCGCCGGCGCGTCTCAGTGCGCTCGAGACCAGCCATGACCTCGTCGTCTACCACGCCGCGGAGGCGGATGACGCGTGGAGCCGGCTGTGCTCGCGGCAGGCGGATCTGCGTCTGCTGGTAGCCGACTCGCGCACGATGCCCCCGGCGGGCGGGTCTGTCGGCGGCGGGCTACTGGTTGGGCCGGCGCACAACCGACACCTGCAGCGCAGCGAATTGCTGCTGCTGCACGAGACCGGCATCGTCCCCGGTGCGGCGAGCCGCTGGGCGGGAGCACTCGCCGCTGCCGGCTCGATCGTCGAGATGCACCATCACCTGCGCGGCGACACCCATGCAGAGGTCGATCTGCGGCGGCTCTGCAGGCTGCTGGTCGGCGGGGCCAGCGGCCTTGTGCTCTCCGGAGGCGGTGCCCGGGGTTTCGCTCACCTCGGGGTGATGCGTGCGCTCGAAGAAGCCGCCATCGGCATCGATGTTGTCAGCGGCACCAGCATTGGCGCGATCATGGGGGCTTCCTTCGCCGCCGGCATGACTGACGAGGCGCGTGTCCAGTTGGTGCGCCGTACCTTCGTCGACAGCAATCCGCTCGGCGACTTCACCCTACCCTTCGCCTCGATGGTGCGCGGGCGGCGGGTCAGCGAACGCCTGCAGCAGGTCTTCGGCGATCGTGACATCGAGGATCTGCCGCTGCCGTTCGCCTGCATTTCCGCCGACCTCAATTCCGGGAGGCCGCGACTGCATCGCCGCGGCAAGCTTTGGCAGGCCCTGCGTGCCTCGGTCGCGATCCCCGGCGTGCTGCCACCGGTCATGCAGGAGGGCGCCGTACTGGTCGACGGCGGGACCCTCGACAACTTCCCGGTGGGCGTCGTGCGCGGCATGGGTGCTTCGTGGGTGCTCGGCGTGGACATCGGCTCGAATGTGCCGATCGCCAGCGACGTCGAGGGCATCGACATGCCGGCCGTGTGGGATCTGCAGGGCTGGCGCAATCGCTGGCGCGCGTCGCCATCGATCCTGCAGATTCTGATGCGCTCTGCGCTCATGCAGAGTTCGGCCGCCGCCGCGGTCAGCCGCCTCTCTGCCGATCTGCTGCTTACGCCGCGCTTGCCGGGCGTCGGGCTGCTCGACTGGAAGTCTTTCGACGCCTCGATCCGCGCGGGGTACGAGCACGCCAGCACGCGTTTCAACGAGTGGCGTGGCACCGACTCCGGCGATCCCGGAGCTGCGCGTCGCGGCACCTAACCGCGCAGACGGACCAGAGCGCCCGGACGGGCAGCGGTCACCGCGCCATCGCGCACCACGGCTTCGCCCGACACCCAAGTGCCCAGATAGCCCTGCGAGCCCTGCAGAAGGCGGCGTCCGCCGGCCGGCAGATCGCGAACGATGCGTGGCAGTTGCGGCGCGATCCGCGTGGGATCGAGCAGGTTGAAGTCCGCACGCATACCCGGCGCCAGCACACCGCGGTCGCGCAGCCCCATGTGGCGGGCGTTGCGGCGGGTGAGCATCTCCACGACCTGCTCCACGGGCAGTCTGCCGTGTTGCCGCTCGCGCACCCAGTGACTGAGCATGAAGGTGGTGGCGCCGGCGTCGCAGATGGTGCCGACGTGGGCACCGGCGTCCGACAGCCCGAACAGCGAGCGCGGATGGGTGAGCATCTCGCGGGCAACGTCGAGCGAGCCCTCGTTGTAGTTGAAGATTGGAAAGTGGATGAGATTGCCGCCGTCACCGGCGGCGAGAAAATCATAGATGGCCTCGAGCGCGGAACAGCCGCGCTGCGACGCGCGTGCGCGGAAACTGCGCGTGACCGGCGGCTCGTAGTCAACGGTGGCGTTGGCGGTGGCGGCAGCGCTGCCGGCCCGGTCGGCCACCGTCGGCTCACCGACCAGCGGGAACATGCGCGCGCAGATCAGTTCAATGCGGGCAAGCATCAGATCGACGAGCGGCGGGATCGCGCTGCCGTCGCCCGCCAGCCGACCGGAGGTCTCGGCGAGGATCCGCGCCTTGCGGACGGGATCGCGCAACGCCGCGGCGCGCTCGGCCAGCGGCAGTGCTGCGATCTCGATGTAGCTCGGGAAACCCATGAGCGGATGGAACGAGGTGTCGAGGCCGAGGATCACGCCGATGCCGCGCGGGCTTGCCTGCAGCGACAGCGGCAGGCCGCGGGCTACGGCAGCCTCGGTCCGTTGCCGGATCGCCCGCCACTGTTCGCCGCCCGGATCGCGCTGCAGCCAGGTCATCGACAGCGGCCGGCCACTCTCGCGTGCCAGCAGCTCGACGAGGTCGAACTCCGCAGCGAAGTCCTCGGGCCCGTGCAGCAGGTTGAAGTCGCTGACCATCTGCACGACGCCGTGCCCGAGGCCATGGAAGGCGTGGGCGATCCCGGCAAGCTCCGCGGCCGCTGCCTCGGAGGCGGGGGTGGGGCGCCCCTCCGTGGTGCGGTGGTTGTCGGTGCGACCGGTGGAGAAACCGGCGGCGCCGGCCACCAGGGCCTCGCGTAGCAGGGCGCGCATCGCCGCGATGTCCGTGGGCGTCGCCGCCTCCTGGGCCAGCGCGCGCTCGCCCATCACGGCCATGCGCAGCGGGTCATGCGGCACCTGCACCAGGAAGTCGAGGCTGTGCGGCATGCTTTCGAGCGCCGCCATGTATTGCGGAAAACTCTGCCAGTCGAAGCCGACACCCTCGGCCAGCACCGCGCCCGGGATATCCTCGACACCCTCCATCAATGAAATGAGTCCATCCACCGCCCGTTGCCGCTCGCCCGGCGCCAGCGGTGCGAAGCCGACCCCGCAATTGCCGAACACCACCGTGGTCACGCCGTGGTGGATGCTGGGGCTGAAGGTCTGGTCCCAGCTGGCCTGCCCGTCGTAATGGGTGTGCAGGTCGATGAATCCGGGCGTCAGCCAGGCACCGTCGGCCGCAACCCGCGCGCGCGCGCGGGCGATGCCATGACCCACTTCCTGAATGCGGCCGTCACGGACACCGATGTCGGCAGTACGCGGTGGGGCGCCGCTGCCGTCGATCAGGGTGGCGCCTTCGATGACCAGATCGAGCATGACCGTCACTCCGGGGCGCCACGGCGGCGCCGTCAGCAGTCAGGGCGGAATCAGCAGGTCGACGCCCACCGGACAGTGGTCCGGCAACTTGCGTTGCAGAGCGTCCGCCGGGCGGTAGGTGAGGCGCACGAAGGAGCCGGGTACCCGCCAGGCAGCGAGCTGCGAGTCGAGCACCACGTGGTCGATGAAGCTCGTGAAATTCTGGTCGGGCGAGCAGTTCGTGAAGCGCTGGCCCGCGGCCACATTGACGAGGTCGAGACCCGCCGGCTCGCCATCGTCGATTTCCGCCCAGAAGTTGCGCAACTCCCCGGCTTCGTTGCGTGCCGCACCGGTGTCGAGGAAGAGATCGTGGTTGAAGTCGCCGAGCAGTGCGAAACGGCGGCCGGCGGCGACCTGTGCGTCTATCCAGCGCTCGAGCACGGGCACCTGACGCGCGAGGTCGTCGCACTCGCGCCGCGGATCGTCGAGCGGACGGCGCTGGCACCCCGACTTGAGATGCAGGGACAGGAGACGGATTTCGCGCCGCTCCCCCGGATAGAGGATGAGTTCGGCGCCGCGTCGGACCCGGTCGCCGAGCGAGAGCGCCTCCACGTCCGTGCCGCAGCGGTGCGGGATGCCCTTGCGGATCGCGAAGCCGTTGTTCTGCACGTCGGCGCGCCGGGTGAAGCAGAAGTCATGGTCGCGGAACACCTTGCGGGCGGCCTCCACGCCGTCCACCTCCTGAAAGGCGACGACGTCGGCGTCGAGCTGCCGCGCGTAGCGCTCGATGGCCGAGAAGTCGAGCGCCGAGCGCTCCAGTTCTTCGGCGACCCGGCAGGGAATACTGCGGCGGCGCGGTCCCGGGTCGACACCCCGCGGCACGCAGCTGCGGGCGAGGCGACGGAACTCCTCGGGAGCGATGAGCCATTCGAGGTTCCAGGTGGCGATACGCAGGGTGCGCGGCTCGGCCGACCGGGCAGCCGCAGCCGGGGCGGCGGACAGGCCGAACATGGCAAGCAGGGCGAGACCACGGGCCAGCGTGGCAAGCGGTGCGGGCAAGGCAGGCGGCGTGGCTGGACGGGACATACCGATCATGCGGGGTTCACCGTCAGGGACGTTGGCGGATGCTGGATGCCACGGTGAGCGCATGGCGCATTGTTGCCGGGGCCGACCACGCCGTGCAAATGGACTGGTGCGGGCGATTCCGGGAAAAAGCGCCCGCATGCTAGCCTCGCTCCATGGGCAAGGACGTTCAGGGTTACCGGCGCCTCTTTGGTGTCATCGGTCCCTCCACCAACACCATCGTGCAGCCGGACTTCGACGACATGCGGCCGCGGGGTGTGACCAACCACTACAGCCGCATCTATACGCCCAACTCGCGTGCGATCAGCGACGACACCTTCATGGCAGCGACGCAGAAGATCTCGCAGGGGGTCATCGACGCGGTGCGCAGCGTGCTTACCTGCGAGCCGGATTACCTCGTCATGGGCATGTCCGCGATCACTTTCTACGGCGGAGCCGCGGGGGCGGACGAGTTCCAGCGTATGGTCGAGCGCGAGTCCGGCCTGTCGATTTCGATCGGTTCGCACGCCTGCACGGCTGCGCTCGAGGCTTACGGTGGCATCCGCCGCATTGCTTTCTTCTCGCCCTACTATCCGGTGGCCAACGCCGAGGTTCGCCGATACTTCACCGAGATGGGTTACGAGACGGTCCGCGACGTGCCGATGCGCGCGCCGTCCTGGACAGCCATCGCGCAGATCCCTGAGCAGCGCTGCCGCGAGGTGCTGCGCGAGCTCGACGGCCCCGATGTCGACGCCATCATCCAGGTTGGCACCAACCTCTCCATGGTCCGCCTCGCCGCGGAAGCCGAGGACTGGCTGGGCAAGCCCGTTATCGCCATCAATGCCGCCACCTATTGGCACGCCCTGCGCGCCAACGGGATCGACGACCGCATCCACGGTTTCGGGCGGCTGCTTTCCGACCACTGAGAGATCACCTGGGGATCAATCACCATGCTCGAACTCAAGCACGACCTGAAACTCGCCAAGACGCGTGACGAGAAGGCACGCATGAACTTCGTCTCCGGCCTGCGCGCACATGTGCTCAATGAAATGGCTACCGGCATGCGTGCGGTCTACGAGGGCGAAGTCGAGCCGGCGTTCCGCCGCACGCGAAAGCGGGCGCCGAAGGACGGACCCGAAGTGCACAAGGCAATCAAGCCCAGCGAATACTTCAGGTTCTACTCGAGCCTGCGCGTGACCGCGCAGGACATGGTCTGGCAATCCGTGTTCGGCCCGCTGGAGCGCAACCGTTCCGCCCTCAAGGAAAAGGCGGCGCAGCTGGCGGGCGGCAAGGGCTCGCTGCGGCTGCAGACCGGCTTCGAGGTGCCGCGCTACGCCTCGGCGATCGACGTGCACCTGATGGCCGGCAACTACGACGGCGAGTACGAGGCCGACGATCTGGCCGCGGGCGCGCTCTACGACAACGGGCTGGCGGTGTTCTCGTTCGGCCTGATGGGCCAGAACCTCGATGACATCGGCCAGTCGATAGCCGGGTTCATCCACCTCAAGTATCCGGACTTCGCGCCGCGCCGCATCCTCGACCTCGGCTGCACCATCGGCCACAACACCGGCTCCTGGAAGGACGTGTTCCCGCAGGCCGAGGTGCACGGCATCGACGTCGCCGCCCCCTGCCTGCGTTACGCGCACGCCCGCGCCGAGGCGCAGGGCAGGGCGATCCACTTCCAGCAGATGAACGCCGAGGCGCTCGACTTCCCGGACGCGAGTTTCGACGTTGTCTTCTCCTCGATGTTCCTCCACGAGGTGCCGAAGAAGGGCATCGCCAACATCATGCGCGAGGCCCATCGCGTGCTGCGGCCCGGCGGTCTGATGCTGCACATGGAGTTGCCACCCAATTCGCAGCTCTCGCCCTACGATGCCTTCTATCTGGACTGGGACAGCGCGTACAACAACGAGCCCTTCTACAAGCCGTACCGCGACCTGCGCCCCGAGGAACTGTGCCGGCAGGCCGGGTTCGACCCAAAGAAATATGTGCAGTTCGTGATCCCCTCGGTGGGCTGGTACGGCGAGCAGGTGTGGCGCGAGGCGGCGACGCGGCCGCCCGAGGTCGACAGCGACAAGACAGGAAGGCTGACCGACGGCATCCTCTGGTACTGCTTCGGAGCGTGGAAGTGAGCCGGCCGCGCAAGCGTGGGAGCGGAGCTCCGCGGCGCAAGCCGGCGGCCACGCCCGTCAGGCGCTGGCGTACGGCTGCCCCGCGCAAGGCCGCGCAGCCGACTGCAGCCGCGGATGTACCGGCGGCGGCGCGCAAGCCGATGCGGCGCACCATCCGCGGCGGACGCCCGTATTTCTTCGACGATCCGGCGATCGACAAGGTGCTGAACATGGTGGTGGTACTCGGCAGCGAAGTGTGGACGCTGCGCGAGCGGCTGGCGGCCCTCGAGGCGGTGCAAGTCCGCCGCGGCGGGCTCGCCACCGGCGAGGTCGACGCGCACGAGTTCTCGCCGGAGGACGAGGCGCGGCTCGCCGGGCAGCGCAAGGAATTCATCGACAGCCTGTTCCGCATCCTGCAGGAACAGGTCGAGCTCGCGCGTGGCCGCGCCGCGAAGGCGGCCGGGGACTAGCCCGGCTGCTTTGGCCGGTTCAGCCGGTGCGCAGCGCCTGGTCGAGATCTTCCTTCAGATCCTCGATGTGCTCGAGGCCGATCGACAACCTCACCATGTCCTCGGAGACGCCCGCCGCGAGCAGCTCTTCCGGTGACAGTTGGCGGTGGGTGGTCGATGCCGGATGCGTGGCCAGCGAGCGCGCATCGCCGATGTTGACGAGGCGGATCACCAGACGCAGTGCATCGAGGAACTTCTCGCCGGCGGCGCGACCGCCCTTGACGCCGAAGGTCAGGATGCCGGAGGCACGACCGCCCATGTAGCGCTGCACCAGTGCGTGGCTCGGGTGCGCGGGAAGGCCGGCATAGTTGACCCAGCTCACCGCCGGATGCGACTGCAGGAACTGTGCTACGGCCAGCGTGTTCTCGCAGATCCGGTCCATGCGCACCGGCAGCGTCTCGATACCCTGCAGGATGAGGAAGGAGTTGAAGGGGGAGATCGCCGCGCCCATGTTGCGCAGTGGAACGACCCGCGCACGGCCGATGTAGGCGGCCGGTCCGAGCGCCTCAGTGTAGACGACGCCGTGGTAGGACTCGTCCGGCTCGTTGAGGCGCGAAAAACGGCTGCGGTGCTCGGCCCACGGAAACCTGCCCGAGTCCACCAGCGCGCCACCGATGCTGTTGCCGTGTCCGCCGAGATACTTGGTGAGCGAGTGCACGACGATGTCGGCACCGTGATCGAAGGGACGGCAGAGGTAGGGCGACGGCACGGTGTTGTCGACGATCACCGGTACGCCGTGCCGGTGGGCGATTGCCGCGATGGCGCCAAAGTCGGTGACGTTGCCCAACGGATTGCCGATGGATTCGCAGAACACCGCCTTGGTGCGTTCGTCGATAAGGGTCTCGAAGTCCGCGGGGTCGCGGTAGTTGGCAAAGCGCACGTCGATGCCGAACTGCGGCAGCGTGTGTGCGAACAGGTTGTAGGTGCCGCCGTAGAGGGCGCTGGAACTGACGATGTTATCGCCCTGTCCGGCAATGGTCATGATCGCGTAGGTGACCGCAGCGCTGCCCGAGGCGAGCGCCAGCGCACCGATGCCGCCCTCGAGTTCGGCGATGCGCTTTTCGAGCACATCGCTGGTCGGGTTCATGATGCGGGTGTAGATGTTTCCCGAGACCTTCAGGTCAAAGAGGTCCGCGCCGTGC
>JBILMF010000008.1:0-50702 GCA_044375655.1 Steroidobacteraceae bacterium
GCCGCATCGATGCGGATCACGCCATCAGTTCCCGCAGCCACGCCGCACAGGCCCCGGCGGCACTCGTCGGCCACTCGATCGTGATCCGCGTCCCACCCCTGCGGATCTGCACCCGGATAGAGTGCTCTGTCGGCGAGCCGGGCCGTGCAGATCCGCCTCCCAGCGGCACCGGCAGGAAGCCGGCCCCCGAGAGCGGTAACGAACTCCGCTCAGTCGCCCGCGCCGCCTCCGGCAACGCAGAGGCGGCCCGCTTGATCCACACCCGCAGCATGTTCGCGTTCAACTGCAGGTCCAGCGCCACCGCCGCCACGGACGCACCCGGCCGGCGGCACGCTGCAATGGCCGCCGCCTTGAACGCTGCGGTGTGTCGTCGGCGACGTCGCTTCTCTTCGGGCTGCATAAGTGTCCACTTACAAATAAGTGGACACTATCGTCACGCTAACAGCCCAACGCCGGTAGATGACTTCGCCGGACGCTTACAGTTATTGAGCGAGTTCGCTAGATATCAACGTTGTCTCTTCTCGTTTTCGATACGAGAGTGATGCGGTTGCTTTTTTCTTTTATCAATCGCTAGGGAGATAACAGTCATGCAAAGAAAGTTGAGAGATTCGATTTGCGACTCCCTCGGAAAACTGCTGATCAGAGCGGTTTTTATTGCAGGCTCGTCAATTGCAGCGAGTGGTGCGAATCCGAGCTTGTCGATGGATGCCGTGCCCCCGGGCTTGTTTCAGGGCGAGCATCACAACTCGCGAGTGGTGGCTTCAGGGGCAGTGATTTCCGACGCTGATCGTCCCGTTGCTGAATTGAAATGCTCAAGGAGAAACTGCGAGGGTGACATGATCCGTCCGCCGCATATTCCTTGGCCGATTCCGCCAAAGTAGACCAACAGCAGTTAAACTGCCCTCCACCCGCCGGTCGGCGGGTGGAGGTTCTTGATGGCGGAACATGGCTCCTTGCGAGACTCTTCGGTCTCGCTACTCGAAAAGATCATCGCGCGAAGTTCGACGAAGAAGTTCGCGGACACCCCCGTGACCGGGGAGCAACTGAACAGCCTGCTGTCGGCGGCGGTTCGTGCGCCAGATCACGGACAACTCGGCCCGTGGCGCTTTACGGTGCTCGAAGGGCCGAGTCGGGGAATCCTCGGTAATGCAATGGCGGCGGCACTGCGCGAAAAGACGCCGGACGCCGACCCGGAAGCCTTGGCGCGTGAGTCCTCAAAGGCTTGGCGCTCGCCGCTGCTGATCGTGGTGTCGGCGGCTATCCAGGTCCACCCGAAAGTACCCGAGGTCGAGCAGCTGGTAGCCGTCGGCGCCGCCATCCAGAACCTGTGGCTGGCCGCCGAAACCCTCGGCCTCGGCGTCGCCTGGAAGACCGGCAGCCACGCCTACCACTCCGGGGTCAAGGCTGCGCTCGGACTAGCTCCCGACGAGCACATCATGGGCTTCGTGCACGTGGGTGTGCCGCTCTCCAAGGCGCCGGTGAGGCCCGTCGACCTGACTGGCCGAATCCGCCGTCTTTGAGGCACCGCGAGGCCCGACGCGGCGGGACGGCGGGTCCAGCGGCGGGTCAGCTGAGTGCGGTAGAGCTGATAATGATCCCGTTCTCATCGGCGTATAGCCAATCTCCGGGCGAGAAGCTCACGCCGCCAAAGGTGACCACGACATCCCGTTCCCCGGCACCCGTCTTGAGCGGGCGCACCGGGCAGATACCGAGGGCGCGAACGCCAATGGGCATCCGCCGCAATCCCTCGACATCCCTTACCGCACCGTTGATCAGAATACCGGCCCAGCCGTTGTCACGCAGGAGTGCGCCTAGCATGTCGCCGAACAGGGCGCGCTCCAGCGAGGCGCCGCCGTCGACCACCATCACCCTATCAGCGCCGGGGGTGGCAAGCGTCTGCTTGAGCAGCGCGTTGTCCTCGAAGCAGTGGATGGTGGTGATCCGACCGTGAAAGGTGTTCACTTGGCCGAAGTCGCGGAACAAGGGTCGGACCGCGCGCGCCTGGTCGGGATGATCGTCGGAGAGGTCACAGATGCTGCGAATCATGGTGAGGGGTTCCCAAGGTCGTTGGCTGCTGCCGCGGGTCTTGCGGCGGTCGCTTGTCGTGGGTCCGATGATAGCCGTCGCGGCTGCGCCGGGCGACGCGGGCGTCCCGTTCGGCGTCCCTGCGCCACGAATCCGTGTCGAAGGGTGAGGCGCGGATGACTCGTTCGCGACGTCGCGCCCAACCCGAGGGCGACATGGGACTCGTGCTTCGGGCTGCGAGGTTCGCGGCGTGGAAGCACCGTGATCAGCGGCGCAAAGGCAAGGACAAAGAGCCGTACATCAACCATCCGCTCGAACTTGCGCACGTGCTGTGGTTCGAGGGTGGGGTGGATGATCCGGTCGTGCTCGCTGCTGCGCTGCTGCACGACACGATCGAGGACACGCAGACGACCCTGCAGGAGTTGCAGGGCGAGTTCGGCGGGCGGGTGGCGCAGATCGTCATGGAAGTGACGGACGAGCGCTCGCTCAACTGGCGGGTGCGCAAGAAACTGCAGGTGTCACGCGCGCGGCTGTCGTCACCGGAGGCGAAGCAGGTAAAGCTTGCCGACAAGATCTGCAACCTGCGCAGCATGGTGGCGAGTCCGCCGAACGGCTGGTCCGTGGACCGCCAGCGGGCGTACTTCGACTGGGCGGGGCAGGTCGTCGACCAGCTGCGGGGTACGAATCCGGAACTCGAGCAGCGCTTCGATCAGATCCATAAAAAAAGGCCGTGAGCGGGGGCTCACGGCCTTGGTGGCGTCGGCGACGCCCGGGCGGGCTTCCGTACGCGGGACTTCAGGCGGCGTAGCGCTTTGCCATCGCCTCAAGAGGCAGCGGCCTGATGGTCGAGGCCTTGCCGGCACAGCCGAAAGCCTCGTAGCGCGCGATGCAGATCTCGCGTGCGGCCAGCATGGCTTCCTTCATGTACTTGCGCGGATCGAACTCGGCGGGGTCCTTGTTGAAGTAGCGACGGATCGCACCGGTCATCGCCAGACGAATGTCCGTGTCGATGTTGATCTTGCGGACGCCGTGCTTGATGCCCTCGAGGATTTCCTCCACCGGCACGCCGTAGGTCTCGCGCAGCTGACCGCCATTCTCGCGGATGACCTGCAGCCACTCCTGCGGGACCGACGAGGAGCCATGCATCACGAGGTGGGTGTTCGGGATCCGGGAGTTGATCTCGCGAACGCGCTGGATGGCGAGGATGTCGCCGGTGGGCTTGCGGCTGAATTTGTAGGCGCCGTGCGAGGTGCCGATGGCGATGGCGAGCGCATCCACGCCGGTCTTGGCCACGAAGTCGGCGGCCTGGTCAGGGTCGGTGAGCAACTGGTCGTGCGACAGATGACCGTCGGCACCATGTCCGTCCTCCTCGCCGGCCATCCCCGACTCGAGCGAGCCGAGGCAGCCGAGTTCGCCTTCGACCGAGACGCCGACCGCGTGCGCGATCCGGGCGACATGGCGGGTGACCTCGACGTTGTACTCGTAGGAGGCGGGCGTCTTGCCGTCCTCACGCAGCGATCCGTCCATCATGACGCTGGAGAACCCTGAGCGGATCGATTGCACGCAGACCGACGGGCTGGTGCCGTGATCCTGATGCATCACGATCGGGATGTGCGGATAGCTTTCGATGGCCGCCTCGATGAGGTGACGCAGGAACGGTTCGCCGGCGTACTTCCTGGCCCCTGCCGAGGCCTGCATGATGACCGGGCTGTCGGTCTTGTCGGCCGCCTGCATGATCGCCTGAACCTGCTCGAGGTTGTTGACGTTGAAGGCCGGCACGCCATAGCCGTGTTCGGCGGCGTGATCGAGCAACTGTCGCATCGAGATCAGAGCCATGGGGCAGTCCTCTTGGAATATTTGAGGGCGGTGTGGGTGGTCATTCTAGCGAAATGGCTGCGGGCGGTCAGGTGTAGAGCGGCATCGATACGTTGGCGAACAGCGCGTCCACCTCGTCCTGGCTCGCCGCCCGCTCGGCGCGCTGCACGCGGTTACGGTCGAGGTGCGGGGCGAGCCCTTGGATGAGATCGAGGGTGTAGCGCCTGAGGAAACTGCCGCGACGGAAGCCCACCCAGGTGAGATGCCGCGGGAAGAGGTGGGAGGCGTCGAACGACACGAGATCGGTGTCCGTCTCCGGATCGAGCGCCATGGCGGCGACGATGCCGACGCCGAGGCCGAGACGCACGTAGGTTTTGATGACATCGGCATCGCGCGCGGTCAGGGCGATGTCCGGCTCGAGTCCGGCGGCAGCGAACGCGTCCGGCAGCGAAGCGGGCCCGGTCATGTTGAATACGTAGGTGACGAGCGGGTAGGGCGCAAGCTTTGCGAGCGTGAGCGATTTGCTGCGCGCCAGCGGATGGTCACGTGGCACGACGACGCGTCGGTACCACTCGTAGCAGGGCAGCAGACTGCAGTGGGGCACCTGGTCGCGGGCGCCGGTGGCGATGGCGATGTCGACCTGGCCGGAGTTCAGCATCTCGGCGATCTGCTCCGATGTGCCCTGCTGCAGATGCAGCCTGACTTTCGGGTAGCGACTGCGGAAACCGTCTATGACCTGCGGCAGCACGTACCGGGCCTGGGTGTGGGTGGTGGCGATGGAAAGCGTGCCGCGCTCCGGATCGCGCGCGTCGAGCGACATTGCCTTGATGGCCTGCGCTTCGCGCAATACGCGTTGCGCCCGTTCGAAAACCCGCTGGCCTTCCGTCGTCAGGCGAGTCAACGCCCGACCGTCGCGGACGAACAGCTCGAGTCCGAGTTCGTCCTCGAGCAGTTTGAGCTGGCGACTGACGCCCGGTTGCGAGATGTGCAGGCGTACCGCTGCGGCCGAGATGCTGAATCCCGACTCGACGATCGCCACCAGATAGCGCAGCTGGGCGAGCTTCATCCGGCGTCTCGCTGACTGAGTCGGCGCCCGGGGCCGACTCAGTCCTCGATGAGGAAGCTGCGCAACTGCTCGGAGCGGCTCGGGTGGCGCAGCTTGCGCAGCGCCTTGGCTTCTATCTGGCGGATGCGCTCGCGGGTGACGTCGAACTGCTTGCCGACCTCCTCGAGGGTGTGGTCGGTGTTCAGGTCGATGCCGAAGCGCATGCGCAGCACCTTGGCCTCGCGCGGGGTGAGCTGGGCGAGCACCGCATGGGTGGTCTCGCGCAGCGACTCGGCGGTGGCCTGGTCGATAGGCGAGGCGACCGAGGTGTCCTCGATGAAGTCGCCAAGGTGCGAGTCCTCGTCGTCACCGATCGGCGTTTCCATGGAGATCGGCTCCTTGGCGATCTTGAGTACCTTGCGGACCTTGTCCTCGGGCATCTCCATGCGCACGGCGAGCTCCTCCGGCGTCGGCTCGCGGCCCATCTCCTGCAGCATCTGCCGGGAGATGCGGTTCAGTTTGTTGATGGTCTCGATCATGTGCACCGGGATGCGGATGGTGCGAGCCTGATCGGCGATGGAGCGGGTGATGGCCTGCCGGATCCACCAGGTCGCGTAGGTCGAGAACTTGTAGCCGCGGCGGTATTCGAACTTGTCCACGGCCTTCATCAGGCCGATGTTGCCTTCCTGAATGAGGTCGAGGAATTGCAGGCCGCGGTTGGTGTACTTCTTGGCGATCGAGATGACGAGACGCAGGTTGGCCTCGACCATCTCTTTCTTGGCGCGCCGCGCCTTGGCCTCGCCGATGGACACTTCGCGGTTGATTTCCTTGATCTCGGCGATCGTCAGGTGGTGCAGCTTCTCGATCTCGCCGAGCAGTATCTGCTTCTTGCGGATGTCCTCGGCGAAGCGGCCGAGCGCAGCCGACCACTTCTTGCCCGCCTTCACGTGCCGGGCCACCCACCGGTCGTTGGTCTCGTTGCGCGGGAAGGAGTCGATGAACTCCTTGCGCGGCATGCCCGCGTCACGCACGGCGATGACCATGATGTCGCGCTCGAGCTGGCGGATTTCGTTGACCTGCGCGCGCAGGTTGTCGATGAGCGCGTCGAACATCTTCGGCGACAGCTTGAGTTCCATGAACTCGCCGGAAAGCTTGCTGCGGATCTTCTGCGCCTTCGGATCGACCATTCCGGTCTTGGAGATGACGCCGAGCAGCTGGGCGTGGAGCTTCTGCAGCGATGCGAAGCGTTCGGCCGCTTCGACCGGATCGGGCCCGGTGTCGACGGTCTCCTCGCTGTCGTCGCCATCCTCGGACTCCTCTTCCTCCTCGGCCGGTGCGGCAGCCTCGACCTTGGTCGGGTTCTGCGGCTGCGCGATCACATCGGGTGCATTCGGGTCGATGAAGCCGACGATGATGTCGGCGAGGCGGCCGCTGCCGCCCTTGACGACCTCGTAGGCGCGAAAGATGAAGTCGTAGCTCGGCGGATAGAGCGAGATCTGCCGACGAACGGAGTCGAGACCTTCTTCGATGCGCTTGGCGATGCTGATCTCGCCCTCGCGGGTGAGCAGTTCGACGGTGCCCATCTCGCGCATGTACATACGCACCGGGTCGGTGGTGCGGCCGAGTTCGGCATCGAGCGCCGCCAACGCCGCGGCTGCTTCCTCGATGGCCTCCTCGTCGGAGGGGGCGGTGGTCTCGGGGGCGAGCAGGGACTCGCTCTCCGGTGCCTTCTCGTACACCGGAATGCCCATGTCACCGATCGTGTTGACGATTTCCTCGATTTGCTCCGGATCGACGATCTCGGAGGGCAGGTAGTCGTTGACCTGCGAGTAGGTGAGGTAGCTCTGCTCCTTGCCGAGTGCGATCAGCTGCTTCAGCTGCGATTGCCGCTCCTCGGGCAGCGCCAGCGGGCGGCGCTCGGGCATGGCGAGGATCTTGCTGCCCTCACCGGCTGCGGCCTTCGCCGCCGCCTTCGAGCCGGGCTTCGGCGGAGCCTTGGCGGTGGCTGGGGCGGCGGCGTCTGGCGGTAGAGCGACGGCCGGCGCTGTGGGCTTGGCGGCGGCCGGCGCAGCGGGCTTGGCGACGGCCGGCGCAGCGGGCTTGGCGGCGGCCGGGGCCTTAGCCGCTGCCGGGGCCTTGGCCGCTGCCGGCGGCGATGCCGGGCGGGTGGGGGTCTTGCCGGTCGGCTTTGCCGTCTCGGCAGGCTTGCTGACGACCTTGGCAGCCGGAGCGGGGGCCTTAGGGGCGGCCTTCTGTGCGACCGCCTTCGGTGCGGCGGCCTTGGCCGGCGGAACGGCCTTGGGCGTGCCCTTGGCGGGCTTGCTCACGGGCCGTGCGGGCTTGGCGGCCTTCGCCGGTGCCGCGGCCTTGCGGACCGCGGGCTTCGCGGCGGCCGGGCGCGCGGGTTTCTTGCCAGGGGAAGCCTTGGGTTTCTTGCTCATTTGGGTGCCTGTCGGGCGCGGCCCGGACCGGGGAAAGTGAACTCCCGACTATACTGGAAAACCGCTGATTTTTCCAGTCCCGCGAGGGCTTCCCAACCCCTCGAGGGGGTCCGGCCAGTGCCGACGGCAGTCCCTTTCTCAACGCCCCGGGCCGACTGGCCGGCTACCGGATCGACCGCTCATCAGCTGCTGGAGTTCCGCCCTCTCGGCCGCGTTCAGGCCGCTCGCCCGCTCACGCTCCAGCAGGGCATCGAGGCGCCGGCGCCGCTGTTCGTCCTGCATGCGCGACAGCGCGTTGCGCAGCTCGTGCTGGGCGGCGACCTCGTCGGGGATCAGGGCCTCGGCCGCGGCCAGCCGAGCGAGCCGCTCGGCCTCCGGCCGCTCCCGCCAACGTTCGAGGAGCTGCCCGGTGCTGCCGCAGGGCTGCTCGCGCAGGTCGGCCACCAGAGCGCGCAGGATGTCGGCGCCGGGTTCGTCGAGGGCGGCAAGGATCGCGAGGTCATCGGGCTGCAGGCGCTGTACGGCTTTCGGATGGTGGACCAGCGCCAGTACCGCCTGACGCATCAGGCCGCCACGGCCAACTGCGCGCTGCGTGCTGCCGTTGCGGTTTACCGGTGCCGCCGGTTCGGTGGCGGTGCCCGACCATAGTGCCCGCAGCCTCGCGGCCGGCAAGCGGATCGCTTCGGCGAGCCGCTCGATCAGCAGTTCCCGATAGACGCCTTCAGGCACCTTCGCCACCAGCGGGCGGGCGATCTCGGCGAAGCGGGCGCGGCCGTCCGCATGCCCGAGATCGACCTGCGAGCCAAGCTCCTGCACGAGGTACTCGGACAACGGCAGCGCGCCGTCGAGACGTGACTCGAAGGCTTCGCGACCTTCCTCGCCAACGAGGGTGTCGGGATCGTGGCCCTCGGGCAGGAACAGGAAGCGCAGCTGACGCCCCTCGCGGATTTCCGGCAGCGCATTGTTGAGCGCGCGCCAGGCCGCGGCACGACCCGCGCGATCGCCGTCGAAGGCGAAAACCACCTCGCTGACGAGACGGAAGGCGCGTTTGAGGTGCTCCGGGGTGGTGGCCGTGCCGAGGGTTGCGACCGCGTAGTGCACTCCGGCCTGATGCAGCCGCACCACATCCATGTAGCCCTCGACCACCATCAGGCGCCGCAGCGGTGCGCGGTTCTGGCGGACCTCGTACAGCCCGTAGAGCTCACGCCCCTTGTGGAATAGTGCGGTCTCCGGCGAGTTGAGGTACTTGGGTTCGCCTTGGTCGATGATCCGGCCGCCGAAGGCGATCACCCGGCCGCGCGCGTCGCGGATCGGGAACATCACGCGGTCGCGGAAACGGTCGTAGTACCGCTCGCCATCGCGCCCGGCGCTACCCTCGCGCTCGATGATCAGCCCGCAGGCCAGCAGGGCATCGCGCTTTTTAGTATCACCGGCGAAACGATTGAGGACGTCATTCCATGAATTAGCCGAATAACCGATGCTAAAGCGCTGAATGGTTTCAGGGGTCAGCCCCCGACCGGCCACATACCGGGAAGCCCGCGCGTCCGCCTTCAGGCGCGCGGCCCAGTGCTTGGTCACCTCGCCCATCAGTTCGGCGAGATCGGTGTCCTCACGACTGCGTGCGTCGTCCGGCCGCGCTTCGCGCGGGACCTCCACGCCGGCGCGGCTCGCGAGCTCCTCGACGGCCTCGGGAAAACTCAGACGGTCGTAGTTGATCAGGAAACCGAGCGCGGTGCCGTGCGCGCCGCAGCCAAAGCAGTGATAGAACTGCTTGTCCGGGCTCACCCAGAACGAGGGCGTCTTCTCGTCATGGAAGGGGCAGCAGGCGCGGAATTCACGGCCAGCTTTTTTCAGCGGCACGCGTGCGCCGATCAGCTCGACGATGTCGGTGCGACCAACGAGGTCGTCGATGAAATGCTGGGGGATGCGCCCACCGCTGCGCCCGCTCATGGGCGACAAGGATACGGCGTCGGCTCAGGCAGCGCCGAGTTTCGCCTTGATGAGGGCGCTGACGGCGCCCATGTCGGCGCGCCCCGCCGCGCGGGTCTTCACGAGACCCATGACCTTGCCCATGTCCTTGATCGACGCAGCACCGCTTTCGCTGATGGCGGCACCGATGAGGGCGTCGAGTTCCGCTGCGGACAGCTGGGTGGGGAGGTAAGCCTGCAGCAGCCTGACTTCGGCGTTTTCCTTCTCGGCCAGATCGGCCCGACCACCCGCTTCGAACTGGGTGATGGCCTCCCTGCGCTGCTTGATCATCTTCTCGATGACGCCCGTGACCTGTGCGTCATCGAGCGTGATGCGCTCGTCGACTTCGCGCTGCTTGATGGCGGCCTGCAACATGCGGATGGTGGCGAGGCGCTCCTTCTCGGCGGCGCGCATCGCGTCCTTCATGTCCTGGGTGATGCGCTCCTTGAGCGTCATCGGTGGCAGCGGCAGTGGCGGGCGCGGCGCGCTCAGCGCGCGCGCGCGATGCCGATGCGCGGCGAGGAGCGCTTCTGGTGGCGCTTCACGGCAGCGGCCTTCTTGCGCTTACGCTCCTGCGTCGGCTTCTCGTAGAATTCGCGGCGGCGCAGCTCGGTGAGCACACCGGCCTTCTCGCAGGCGCGCTTGAAACGCCGCAGCGCGGCGTCGAAATACTCATTTTCACGAACACGAACGCTCGGCATCGAAGTCTCAACCCCTTGATATTTAAGGAATTCCGTACGCGCCCTGCAGTGACAGGGGCGGCGATTCTAATGATCCGCGGAGCAAAAGGCAAAAATTCCCGAGCAGCGTATGCGCATCCTCGCCATCGAATCCTCCTGCGACGAATCGGCTGCGGCCGTCTACGAGGGCGGCCGCGGGCTGCTCGCGCACGAATTGTTCTCGCAGGTCGATTTGCACCAGATTTACGGCGGGGTGGTGCCCGAACTCGCCTCCCGTGACCACGTGCAGCGCCTGCTGCCACTCATCGAGCGTGTGCTCGCGGGCGCCGGGACGCCGGTCGGTGTGGGCAGTCGCGCGCATGACGGCAGCGGCGCGCATGGCCCGGGCAGCGGCGCGCATGGCATCGAGGGTATCGCCTACACCGCCGGGCCCGGCCTGATCGGCGCGCTGCTGACCGGCGCTGCGCTGGCGCGCTCGCTCGCCAGGGCGTGGCGCGTGCCGTCGGTGGGTGTACACCACCTCGAGGGGCACTTGCTCGCGCCGCTGCTCGAGCCCGAGCCGCCACCGTTCCCGCACGTGGCGCTGCTGGTGTCCGGCGGCCACACCATGCTGATCGAGTGCGCGGGCATCGGCCGCTACAGCCTGCTCGGCGAGACGCGCGACGACGCGGCCGGCGAAGCTTTCGACAAGAGCGCCAAGCTGCTCGGACTTCCCTATCCCGGTGGCCCGCACCTTGCGCGGCTCGCCGAGAGCGGCCGGCCCGGCAGCTACGAGTTTCCGCGGCCGATGCTCGATCGGCCCGGACTCGAGTTCAGCTTCTCGGGCCTGAAGACCGCGGTGCTGCACGCGGTGCGTGCGCAGCCCACGCTCGCCGCGGGAGCGCGTGCCGATATCGCGTATGCGCTGCAGGAGGCGGTGGTCGATACGCTGGTGGCGAAGAGCCTGCGGGCGCTCGAACTCACCGGCCTCGACGCGCTCGTGGTGTCCGGCGGCGTCAGCGCGAACCGTTGTCTGCGCGGCAAACTCGATGCCGCCGCGGCCCGGATCGGTGCGCGCGTGTACTATCCGCGCCTCGAGTTCTGCACCGACAACGCCGCGATGATCGCGGTCGCGGGTCACGCAAGGCTCGCGGCTGGCGAGTGCGACGGCGAAGGCATCCGCGCGCGCGCGCAGTGGCCGCTCGCCACGCTGCGACCGCCGGGGCAGGGCTCGCCGACCGCCGCCGTCTGAACCGCGGGGCGCCGCCCCACCGACATCCTTGCCATCCGGAGCCTCGCAAGACCCATGACGAAACGCCCCAGCGACACGATCTTCCTGCGCGGACTGGAGGTCGAGTGCATCATCGGTTTCATTGAGTGGGAGCGCCGCATCAAGCAGCGCGTGCAGATCGACCTCGAACTGCCCGTCGACTGCACGCGTGCCGCTGTCAAGGACGATGTCGCCGACACGGTCGACTACAAGCGTGTGGCCAAGCGCGTGATCGCCTTCGTCGAGGCCTCGCAGTTCCTGCTGGTCGAGACCATGGCGCACCGCATGGCGCTGATGATTCTCGAGGAGTTCGATCTCGACTGGATCCGCATTGCTGTCAACAAGCCGGGCGCCATCCGCGGCTCGCGCGACGTGGGCGTTTCCATCGAGCGTCATCGCAGCGATCTGCCGGCAGCATGAGCCGCGTGTTCGTCGCCGCCGGCAGCAATGTCGATGCGGCCCGCAACCTGCAACTCGCGGCTCGCGAACTGCAGAGCACCTTCGGCCCGGTGAGTTTCTCGCCGGCCTACCGCAATGCCGCGGTTGGCTTCGAGGGCGAGGACTTCATCAATTTCGTCGCCGGTTTCGATACCGCTCGCGACCTGCATGAGGTGATCGCCGAGCTGCAGCGCATCGAGGGACTGTGCGGCCGCGCGCGCAATGCCCCCAAGTGGGCGCCGCGGAGCATGGACCTCGACATCCTGCTCTGCGGCGATCTGGTGCTGCAGGAGCCGGGACTGGTGCTGCCGCGGCCGGATCTGCTGCGCCGGCCCTACATGCTCGGACCGCTCGCCGACATCGCGGGCGAGCTCGTGCATCCGACGGCCGGCAGGAGCATTGCGGAGCTCTGGGCGCAGTTCGACCGCTCCGCGCATCCGCTGTCGCGGGTCGAGCTCGCGCTTGGCTGAGCGCCGGCGCGCCGCGCGCATGCCGGGGCGGCCTCGGGCGGACGGGTCGTCCGTTCGCGGCGGGTGGTTACCAGGCCACGCTGCGGCCGCCGTCCACCGGCATGAGCTGGCCGGTGACGTACGGCGCGTCGGCAGCAAAGAAAAGCGCCGTGCGCGCGATGTCCAGTGCCGAGCCGGTACGCTTGAGCAGGGTGCGGCCGACGATCTTCTGCTGCAGTGCGTCGTCTGCCACACCGTCCTCGGGCCACATCACCGGACCAGGCGCGATCGCGTTCACGCGCACCTGCGGGGCGAGCTCGCGGGCCAGCGAGCGGGTGAGCATGATGAGCCCGGCTTTGGCGACGCCGTAGACCGGGTAGCGGCGCAGAGGCCGCAGGCCGTGGATGTCCACGATGTTGAGGATCAGTCCGTGGGCGAGTCGCAGCGCCGGAGCCGCCGCCTGCGAGAGAAACAGCGGCGCCTTGAGGTTCGAGCCGAGCAGATCGTCCCAGTGGGACTCGCTGATCTCGCCGACGGGCGTCGGGTAAAACGTCGAGGCGTTGTTGACGAGGATGTCGAGCCGGCCGAAGCGCTGCTGCGCGAAGCCGACGAGCTCGCCGAGCCGCGCGGTATCGAGCAGGTCGGCGGCGATGCGCTCCGCGCTATGCGCGCGCCGCGACTCGAGTTCTGCGACGAGTCCGGCGGCCTCGCCAGCGGAGTTCTGATAGTGCACCACCACGTTCGCCCCCGCCGCATGCAGCACGCGCAGGATTGCCGCGCCGACGCGCCGTGCTCCGCCGGTCACGAGGGCTACCTTGCCGGCGAGCGGTTGGTCGGGGCGCAGCGGCGGGGAGACGTCCGTCGGAATGCTCATGCGCCGATTATGACGCGGGAGCGCGGCGCGTGACGCGTTCCGGCGTCTTCGGTCTGTCCCTGCCTTCGCCCGGGGCGGAGGCGCTGGCGCACTCGGCACAGCTCGCGGCGCTGATCGGTGTGCAGATCCGCGCCGGCGGCGGCTGGATCTCCTTCGCCGAGTACATGCGCCTCGCCCTGTATGCGCCCGGTCTCGGCTACTACAGCGCCGGGGCGGCCAAGTTCGGCGGCGCGGGCGATTTCGTCACCGCACCGCTGCTCTCGCCGCTGTTCTCGCGCGTCGTTGCGCGCCGCCTCGGCGCGTGGCTCGCGGCGACCGGGACCACGGAGCTGCTCGAGTTCGGGCCGGGCACCGGACGGTTCGCGGCCGACGCGCTGCCGATCCTCGGCGCCGCGTCGCCGCTGCGCCGCTACCGCCTGCTCGAGGTCAGCGCCGACCTGCGCGCGCGGCAGCAGCAGCTCCTGCAAGGCGCCGTCCGCGAGCTCGAATGGCTCGATCGCCTGCCGGACGGGTTCGCGGGAGTGGTGTTCGCCAATGAAATCCTCGACGCGTTGCCCTGCGAGCGATTCACCGTGCACGACGGCGAGTGGTGGCGGCTCGGCGTGGGTCTGTCGACAGACGGCGGGTTCGAGTGGCGGAAGCGTCCGCCCGACGGCGCTTGCGCCGACGATCCCGCATTTGTGATCGCGGCGGCGCACCGTCGGACCCAGCTCGCGGCAAGGGGAGTGGAGTTGCCGGAGGGCTGCTGCGGCGAGTGGCAGGCCGGCCTCGACGGCTGGTTCGCGGCGCTCGCCGCAAGCCTGCACCGCGGCGTGGTACTGCTAGCCGACTACGGGCTGCCGCGGCGCCAGCTGCTGCACCCCGACCGCATGCAGGGCAGCCTGCGCTGCCACTACCGGCACCATGCGCACGGCGATCCATTTTTCTTGCCCGGGCTTGGCGACATCACCGCATGGGTGGACTTCACCGCAGTTGCCGAGGCGGCGGTGCAGGCGGGCTTTCAGGTGGCGGGATTCACCACGCAGACGGCCTTCCTGCTCGCGGCCGGTATCGAGGACGAGCTGCGCAGGGCGGCCGATCCGCTCGATGCTACCGACCCGCGCGATCCAACCGCCCCGCTCGATTCCACCGATCCGCGTTACCTCGCGCTCGCCCGCGGCGTGCAGCGGCTGCTGCTGCCCGGAGAGATGGGCGAGGCCGTGAAGTTCATGCTGCTGACCCGCCGGCCTGATGATCTGCCGGCGGGTGGCGATGCGGCATTCGGTCTGCGCGACCTGCTGGGCTCTTTGCAGGGCTGATCTTCGGGCTGCCTCGCCGTCAGGCGGCGGGCGTCGGCGGCGATGGCTCGTCGAGCAACGAGTGCAGGGCGGCCAGCCGCTTGCGGCGCAGCCGCTCGCCAAACGCGGCTCCCTCCAGACCCTCGCGGTCGCGCTCGCTCAGCGTGGTCGCCGTGGCGATCGCCAAGGCCCGCTCGAGGCGCGCGCGCTGCGGATAGGGCGTCGCCGCGTGGCCGAGCCGGCCGCGGGCGTCGCACTCGCAGGCCTCGAGGAATTCTTTGAATCGTGCGGGCCGGCGGAAGGCGTCGCAGTGCTCGAGAAGTTCGAGCACGGTGCTGGTGCGCAGCTCGAGGCCGCGATGCACGTGCGTGTGGAAGCGGCTCGCCAGCAGCGCGAGTTCGCGGTGTTCCTGGGGCACGCGCAACCTGCTGCACAGCGCCTCGATGGCGGCGAGGCCGCGGGTCTCGTGCCCGTGGTGCCGCGGCCACTCCTCGCGCGGCGTGAGCCCCTTGCCGAGGTCGTGGGCCAGCACCGCAAAGCGCACGGCCTGCGAAGTGCCGCGGGCCGCGGCGATCTGCAAGGCCAGCAGCACATGCTCGCCGGTGTCGATTTCCGGATGCCACTGCGCGCGCTGCGGCACGCCGAACAGGGCATCGACCTCGGGCAGCAGCACGCGCAGTGCGCCGCATTCGCGCAGCGCCTCGATGGCGGCGCGCGGTGCTGGTTCGTCGAGCGCCCGCGCGAGTTCGCGCCATACCCGCTCCGGCACCAGTGCGTCGACCTCGCCGGCTTCGACCATGCGGCGCATCAGCGCCAGCGTCTCGGGCGCCACGCGGAAGCCGAGCGGTGCGAAACGAGCGAGAAAGCGCGCGACGCGCAGAATCCGCACCGGGTCCTCGACGAAGGCGGGCGATACGTGGCGCAGCACGCGCTGCCCGAGGTCGGTCTGGCCACCGAACGGGTCGATCAGCCGGCCCGCGGCGTCACGCGCCATGGCGTTGATGGTCAGATCGCGGCGCGCGAGGTCCTGCTCGAGCGTTACCCCGGGCGAGAACTCGGTGGCGAAGCCGCGATAACCGGGCGCCACTTTGCGCTCCAGTCGGGCTAGAGCATGTTCCTCGCGGGTCTGCGGGTGCAGGAACACGGGGAAATCACGGCCCACGGCGACATAGCCGAGAGACTCGAGCTCGGCCGGCGTCGCGCCGACGACGACCCAGTCGCGCTCGGCGACCGGCCGCCCCAGCAGTTCGTCGCGGACCGCGCCGCCAACGAGGTAGATGTCCACCCGCCGATGTTAGCGCGCGGGACGACGCAGATAGGTGGTGGCGATGCCGTCGAGGGCGGAGGGGCGGATGCCGAGCCGAGTGAAGCCCGGATCGCGGCAGACGTTGTCGACCGTGAGCGAGCGATAGTTGTCGGTGGAGAAAGGTTTTCCGGGGATGAAATCCATGATGGCGGCCTGCGCCCGGCCGAGCGCGTCGGGCAGCGGGATCACCCGCGCGTGCGTGCCGCTGAAGCGGCCGGTGCGCCGGACGAGTTCGGCGAGCGTCATCACCTCCGGTCCGCAGAGGTCGTAGGACTGCCGACTGGTCGCACCGCCGCGCAGCGCAAACTCGAAGGCGGTCACGACGTCCTCCACCCATACGGGCGAGAACCGGGCATCGGCGCGGGCGAGCGGCATGATGCCGCCGCTCAGGCGCAGCAGGGCGGCGAAGCGGTTCAGCAGCGAGTCGCCGCGACCGAAGATCACCGACGGCCTGAAGATCGTCCAGTCGAGGGTGGTCGGCGCGGCCCGCACGTGCCGCTCGGCGAGTCCCTTGGAGCGCAGGTAGTGGCTTGGGCCGTTTTCGTCGGCGCCGAGCGCGCTCATGTGCAGGTAGCGCCGGACGCCGGTGGCGACGCAGGCGGCGAGGGCGCCTTGCGTCAGCTCGGCGTGGGCGCGGACGAAGCCGGCGCCGGAGGAGCCTTTTTCGTTGAGGATGCCGACCAGGTTGATGACCACGTCGCTGCCGGCGACGACGTTGCGCAGCTGTTCCGGGTCATGCACGTCGAGGCGGCGCCGCTCGACGTTCGGCAGCACCGCAAGATGGCGCGCGGCGAGCGGATCGCGGGTCGGCAGTCGCAGGGAGTGACCGGCCGCGGCCAGCCGCGCGACCAACGCGCTGCCCACGAAGCCTGTGCCGCCGAGTATGGTGATCGTCAGGGGCTGCATGGTCAGCGCAGCAGGATGATGGTGGTTTCGCCGCCGCGCCGCACTTGCAGCACGAGCGTGTTGCCACCGCGGTTGGCGGCGGCACGCCAGGCGTTGCTGAGATCGCTGCGGTTGCCGACGCGCACACCGTTGGCGGCGAAGATCACGTCGTTGGCACGCAGCCCAGCGTTGGCCGCCGGGCTGCCCGGAGCGACCGTGCGCACGAGCACACCGGCGACGGCACCGCCGTTGCCGCCGGCGTTGTTGCCAGTGCCCGCGTCCTCGAGCTGGGCGCCCTCGAGCGCCCGGTGCTGGCCACCTTCCGGAACCTCGCCGTCCCGCTCGCCGGCCGTGCCAGCCGTGGTCTGGGCGGCCGGATCGGCTACCTCTGCGGTCACCCTGCGGGTCTGTCCGTCGCGCAGCAGCGTCACTTCGACCTTGTCACCGACCCGCAGCAGGCCGATGGCGTTGCGGAACTCGGCAGCGGACTTCACGGCGCGGCCATTGACGGCGGTGACGATGTCGCCGGCGCGAATGCCGGCCCGCGTGGCGGCGGAATCTTTGAGTACCTGCGTCACGAGGGCGCCGCCGGCAGCGCCGAGTCCGAGAGCCTCGGCGACGTCGGGTGTCACCGGCGCGATGGTCACGCCAAGCTGCCCGCGCTTCACCGAGCCGAATTTGATGAGCTGGTCCATCACGCTGCGTGCCATGTTCACCGGGATCGCGAAGCCGATGCCGATATTGCCGCCGCTGCCGGAGAGGATCATGTTGTTGATGCCGACGAGCTCGCCGCGCAGGTTGACGAGCGCGCCGCCCGAGTTGCCCGGATTGATCGAGGCGTCGGTCTGGATGAGGCTTTCGAAGCCGTCAGGGTTCATGCCTGAGCGGCCGAGCGCGCTGACGATGCCGTAGGACACCGACTGCTGCAGTCCGAAGGGGTTGCCGATCGCGGCGACATAGTCGCCGGGCTCGAGACGGTCCGAGTCGCCGAGCACGACTTGTGCTAGGTTCGCGGCCTTGACCTGGATCACGGCGATGTCGGTGCGCGGGTCGCTGCCGACCACCTTGGCCGGAAACTGCCGCTGGTCGAAGAGCGTGACCGTGATCTCGCGGGCGTTCTCCACCACGTGCGCGTTGGTGATGATGTAGCCCTCGCGGGCGTCGACGATCACCCCTGAGCCCGCCGACTGGAACGGCCGCTCGCGCGTGCCAGAGTCGGGCGGCACGTTGAAGAATCGCCGGAAAAACGGGTCGTCGAACAGCGGGTTGCGGCCCTGTTCGCGGATTGCGCCCTGGATACCGATGCTCACCACGGCCGGCGATACGCGCCGGATCATCGGCGCGAGCGAAGGCATGGGAGCGACGGTGCGGGACGTGTCCGCCGGCGCGTCGACGGCCTGCGCCACCACCCGGGGTGGCGCGGCCGCGACGAGCGTTGCGAGCAGGGCCGAAGCGACGACCGCGGGACGCATCAGGCGGCTTCGACGCTGATGCGCCGCGGCTGCGCTTTGACGATCTTGCCGATCGCGATCTCGAGCACACCGTGGGCACAGCGGGCCGTGATCTGCTCTGCGTCGGCTTCCTCGGGCAGCGCGAAGCGCCGCTGGTAGGTCACCGTGTCGGCGCCCTCGGCGCCGCTGCGCCGCTGCGCGCGCAGCGTAAGGATGCCCTGATCGGTGGTGATCTCGATGTCCTGCGGGGCGACGCCCGGCAGGTCGGCGCGCAGCAGGTAGCGGCCGGACTCCTCGCGTACGTCGACGCGCGGGATCAGGGCCACCGGCCCGCTTTGGCCGAGGGCCTGCTCGAGTTCGCGGTGCAGGCGGTTCATCAGGCTCCAATCGTAGCGTACGAGGCTCATGGGGGGTCTCCATCGATAAAGGGTTCGGATGGCTGTCGATATGCGGATGTCGGGACGCCTTTCAAGGGGACAAACTGTGTGCAGTCTGTGGAAATAGGCAGAAACACAACATCTTGTGCTTGCCTGCCACAGCCACCAGCGGCCAGCAGGGCCGCCGAGGCGTGCCGTTTCTCGGCCTGAAGTTTTATAACTAACTGATTAATTTAGCTTTTATTCCGGTATGCCATCGCCCCGGAAAGTCTTGACGCTCCCTTGGGTCGTGCTTACTCTCCCGACCTCGACACAACATCTTGTGCAGGGTGGCATTGGGGGTGTTGATTGGTCGGGGGCAGGGGGGCCGGCGGGTCGCTGGCCGGATCCGGCAAGGTCGGGATCGAGCAGGTCGGGATCTAACAAAGAGAACATGTATCCGCGGGTTTACCGTCGGCCTGGCAAATTCTCTTTTCAACCCCTTTGGTGAAGTGGTTTTCAACGGATTTTTGAGGCCCGTGCAGGCATGAACAGCGTTGTCAGACTCGAGCCGAAGGGCATCGACGGCATTCCGTTCCAGGAAGCCTCGATGGACATCTGGGACAAAAAGTATCGGCTGGTCTCCAAGACCGGCGAGCCCATCGACAGGACAATGGACGAGACCTACCAGCGCGTCGCGCGGGCGCTCGCCGACGTCGAGTCGCCGGCGCAGCGCGAGCACTGGTACGAGCGTTTTCTTTGGGCGCTGCGCCGTGGCGCGATTCCGGCGGGCCGCATCACCTCGAACGCTGGCGCGCTCGAGCACAAGCCGGCGACCTCGACCATCAACTGCACGGTGTCCGGCACCATCCATGACTCGATGGACGACATCCTCAACAAGGTCCACGAGGCGGGGCTCACGCTGAAGGCCGGTTGCGGGATCGGTTACGAGTTCTCGACGCTGCGGCCGCGCGGCGCCTATGTTTCGGGCGCCGGCGCGTACACCTCCGGCCCGCTGTCCTTCATGGACATCTACGACAAGATGTGTTTCACGGTGTCCTCGGCGGGCGGCCGCCGCGGCGCCCAGATGGGTACCTTCGACGTCGGTCATCCGGACGCCATGGAATTCATCCGCGCCAAGCGCGAAAACGGTCGGCTCCGGCAGTTCAACCTTTCGCTGCTGATCACCGACGAGTTCATGCAGGCGGTGCGCGAGGACCGCGAGTGGAAGCTCGCCTTCCCGCTGCTGCGCAAGGAACTCGAGACCGAGAAGGTCGACCTCACCGACGACAGCAAGTACGTCTGGCGCGAGTGGCCCTACTCTGACAACTTCGTCGTCGGCGAGAGCGGGCTTGTCGCCTGCAAGGTCTACAAGACCCTGCCGGCGCGGCGCATGTGGGACGTCATCATGAGTTCCACCTACGACTTCGCCGAGCCCGGCTTCATCCTCATCGACCGCGTCAACGAAATGAACAACAACTGGTGGTGCGAGAACATCCGCGCCACCAACCCCTGCGGCGAGCAGCCGCTGCCGCCGTACGGCTCCTGCCTGCTCGGCTCGGTCAACCTGACGCGCTTCGTGCGCCACCCGTTCACCGACCGTGCGGAGTTCGACTGGGCCGAGTACCGCGAAGTCGTCAAGATATTCACCCGCATGCTCGACAACGTGGTCGAGGTCAACGGGCTGCCGCTCGAGGGCCAGCGCAACGAGATCCTGCGCAAGCGCCGCCACGGCATGGGTTTCCTCGGCCTCGGCAGCACCATGACGCTGCTGCGCATGAAGTACGGTTCAGCCGAATCCGTGAAGTTCACCGAAGACGTCTCGCGCGAGATGGCCGTCGCCGGCTGGGAGGCCGCGCTTGACCTCGCTCGCGAGAAGGGCCCGGCACCGATCATGAACGAGGAGTTCGCGGTCACCGGCGACATGCTGCGCAAGCGCCCCGAGATGGCGCGCGACGGCTGGAAGGTCGGCAGCAAAATCCCCGGACGCGTGCTGCACGCGCGCTACAGCCGCTACATGCAGCGCGTGGCGGGCGTCGCCCCGGCTCTCGTCGAGCAGTTGGCGCTGGTTGGTGCGCGCTTCACGCACCACACCTCGATCGCGCCCACCGGCACCATCTCGCTGTCGCTCGCCAACAACGCGAGCAACGGCATCGAGCCGTCGTTCGCGCATCACTACTTCCGCAATGTCATCCGCGAAGGCAAGAAGTCCAAGGAAAAGGTCGACGTCTTCTCCTTCGAGCTGCTCGCCTACCGGGAGCTCGTCAACCCGAGGGCGATGCCGAACTCCACCAACCCGACCGAGAAGCTGCCGGACTACTTCACCACGGCCGACGACATCACGCCGACGGAGCACGTCGACATCCAGGCGGCCTCGCAGAAGTGGATCGACTCCTCGATCTCCAAGACGGCCAACGTGCCTACCGACTTCAAGTACGAGTCCTTCAAGGACATCTACCTCTACGCCCACGAAAAGGGCCTCAAGGGCTGCACGACCTTCCGCTTCAACCCGGAGGCCTTCCAGGGCGTGCTCGTCAAGGAAGAAGACCTCAAGAACACCACCTACGTGTTCACGCTCGAGGACGGCACCGAGGTGTCGGTGAGGGGCGACGAGGAAATCGAGTACGACGGCGAGAAACACACCGCCGCCAACCTGTACGATGCCTTGAAAGAAGGCTACTACGGCAAGTTCTGAGGATCAGTTCTCCATGGCTGCCATCAAGATCGATCGCAAGATCTCCAAATACCGCGTGCAGAAGCCGGGTAGCGAGCCCGCGCCTGCCGCCGCAGCGCCGGTTCCGGCGGACCGCACCACTTCGCACGGCGGCAAGGTCGTGCGCCTCACCGAGGAAGTGCAGCGGCCGGAGGTGCTGATCGGTTCGACCTACAAGATCAAGACGCCGGTTTCGGACCACGCGATGTACGTCACCATCAACGACATCGTGCTCAACGAAGGCACCGAATACGAACAGCGCCGTCCTTTCGAGGTGTTCATCAACTCGAAGAACCTCGACCACTACCAGTGGATCGTGGCGCTGACGCGCATCATCTCCGCGGTGTTCCGCAAGGGTGGCGACGTCACTTTCCTCGTCGAGGAGCTCAAGGCGGTCTTCGACCCGCGCGGCGGCTACTGGCAGCCGGGCGGGAAGTTCATGCCCTCGCTCATCGCCGAGCTCGGCTATGTCATCGAAAAGCATCTGCAGACCATCGGTCTGATGGCCCGCCCCGAGCTCGACGAGCACCAGAAAAAACTCGTCGACCAGAAGCGTGCCGAGTTCGAGGCCCGCAGCAAGCAGACCGACGCCTTCGCCAAGTCGCATTTTCCGGACGGCGCGCAGCTCTGCTCCAAGTGCAACACGGCAGCCGTCGTGATGATGGATGGCTGCATGACCTGCCTGAACTGCGGCGACTCGAAGTGCGGGTGAGGCCTTGCGGCGAGTCGCCCCAGCTAGCGCCCTACTAGTCACTGTCCTGACGTCTTTCTCCTACGCCTGGGCGCAGCAGCCGTCCGGGTCCCAGGCGGCCGACCCGTTGCTCGTCATGGCCCCGGTTTCGCGAGATATACCGCGGCCGGCTGCGCTGCAGCGCGACGTCGACTTCTGGATCCGTGTCTACAGCGAGATCACCACGCTGCAGGGCTTCCTGCATGACGAGCGCCACCTCGGGGTCGTCTACCAGACGCTGGATCTTGCTGCGCAGGGGCCGGCAGGCTCGGCCTCGCGCCGGCAGTTCGTGAAAAACGCCCGCGAGCGCTGGATGGCTGCGCTCGAGGAGGCGGCGCTGCTGCTCGAGGCCTCGCCAGCCGCATCGACCACCGCGACCGCTCCCGCCGTCGCCGCGTCAGCCGATGCGCGACGCGTGCTCGAACTCTGGGGCAACGAGGCGACACCCGCGCGGCTGCGGGCTGCGCGCAATGAGGTGCGCTTCCAACTTGGCCAGGCCGATCGATTCCGCGCCGGGATCGTGCGCTCCGGGACCTGGGAGTCGCACATCGCACGGACCCTCGATCGTCTCGGTCTGCCGCCCGAACTCGCGGCGTTGCCGCACGTCGAGTCGTCGTTCACGCCCAATGCCTACTCGAAGGTGGGCGCTTCGGGGCTGTGGCAGTTCATGCGCTCCACCGGCCGCCTGTACATGCGCGTCGACGACATCGTCGACGAGCGACTCGACCCGTTCCGCTCCACCGAGGCTGCGGCCAAGCTGCTGCTCAACAATTACCGCGTGCTCGGCAGCTGGCCGCTTGCGCTCACCGCCTACAATCACGGCGCCGGCGGCATGCGGCGCGCCAAGCGGGTGATGGGTACGGACGACTTCGTCGTCATCGCCCGCAACTACAGCAGTCGCACCTTCGGCTTCGCTTCGCGCAACTTCTACCCCTCTTTCCTCGCGGCGCTCACCATCGACCTCGATGCGCAGCGCTACTTCCCGGGGGTCGAGCGCGCTCCGGAACTGCGTTTCCAGGAGGTTGAGATGCCCGGCTACGCCGACATCACCCGTCTCGAAACTGCACTCGGCGTGCCTATGGCACAGCTGCGGGAACTCAACCCCGGTTTGCGACCGCCGGTATGGCAGCGCGACCGCTTCGTGCCGCGCGGCTACCGGCTGCGGCTGCCGGCCGCCGGGGTGGACGGTGCGGCGTCATGGATGACGGCCGAGGCACTCATCGAACGCGTCGGCGCCGAGCATCTCTACGTCTCGCAGATCGGCCCCAGGGTGCATCGGGTGGCGCGCGGCGAGACGCTGCATCAGCTTTCGCGCAAGTACGGCTTCAGCGTGCAACGCATCGCAGAGCTCAACGGACTCGCCACCAACGCCAAACTCAAGCGCGGTCGCGTGCTGCAGTTGCCTGACGAGCGGCCGGCGACGCTCGCCGACCTGTCGGCGAGTACCGCTACGCCCGCATCTGCCCCGGGCTCGCCCCGCGGACTATGATTCCGGTCGCCGCACGATGATCGCGACCCCCACAAACCTGCTCGCTGCCTGCCTCGTCGGTGCCTGTCTCGCCGGCAGCGTGCTGCTGTCGACTCCGGCCAGCGCCAACATCGCGCAATCCTCCAGCGCGCAGCTGCCGACAGCTACCGAGGTCGTGGTGCACAAGGCAAAGCGCCGGCTTGAACTCTGGCATGGGAAGCGGCTGCTGCGCAGCTACCGGGTGTCCTTGGGACTGAACCCCTACGGTCACAAGGAGCAGGAAGGCGACTTCCGTACTCCCGAGGGTCGCTACACCCTCGATACGCGCAATCCGCGCAGCGAGTTCTTCCTCTCGATACGGGTCTCCTATCCGAACGCCCGCGATGTGGCACGGGCCCGTTCGGCCGGCGTGCCGCCCGGCGGGCAAATCATGATCCACGGCCTGCCGAACGATCCACGCTGGCCCCCCGAGCATTACGCGCGCGAGGACTGGACCGACGGCTGCATCGCGCTCAACAACGCGGACATGATGGAAGTCTGGATGCTGGTGGCGGACGGTACGCCGATCTACATCCGACCCTGAAAGCCCGCCCGGAGAAGCGCTTGGAAACCAGTATCGTCATCCCCGAGGTCGTCGACGCCCGCGTGGCGCCGCGAGGCGCACTCGAAAGCCTGTCGCAGGACGAGATCGAGCAGTTGCTCTCCACCGGACAGGGTGGCCTGTATCCGCTCTTCCGCCAGTGCGCGCTCGCCGTGCTCAACTCGGGCAGCGACACCGACGACGCGCGCGAGATCTTTGATCGCTACCGCGACTTCGAGATCCGCATCCTGCGCCACGCCTTCGGCGTCAAGCTCGAGATCCGCAACGCGCCCGCGGCGGCGTTCGTCGACGGGCGCATGATCCAGGGCACCAAGGAGTTGCTGTTCGCGGTGCTGCGCGACATCGTCTACACCGCCAACGAGGTGGTCGAGAGCGGGCGCTTCGACCTCACGCGGCCGCAGTCGATCACCAATGCGGTGTTCCACATCCTGCGCAACGCGCGTCTGCTCGAATACAAGTCGCGACCCAACCTCATCGTCTGCTGGGGCGGTCACTCGATCAACCGCGAGGAGTACGAATACACCAAGCGCGTGGGCTACGAGCTCGGCCTGCGCGGGCTCGATGTATGCACGGGCTGCGGACCCGGCGCCATGAAAGGCCCGATGAAGGGCGCCACCATCGGCCATGCCAAGCAGCGCATCGCCGCCGGCCGCTACGTCGGGCTCACCGAGCCCGGCATCATTGCCGCCGAGCCGCCGAACCCGATCGTCAACAATCTCGTGATCATGCCCGACATCGAGAAGCGCCTCGAAGCCTTCGTGCGCGTCGCGCACGGTCTCGTCGTTTTTCCGGGCGGTGTCGGCACGGCCGAAGAAATCTTCTACCTTCTCGGCATACTGCTCGACCCGCAGAATGCGGACCAGGCCTTCCCCGTGGTGCTGACCGGCCCGCGCCGCAGCGCCGCCTATTTCGAGCAGATCCGCCGCTTTCTCGCCGGCACGCTCGGCGAAGCGGCGCTCGAGCGCGTGCACATCGTCATCGAGGACCAGGCCGAGGTGGCGCGGATACTCGATCGCGGTGTCGACGAAGTGCGCGACTTCCGCCGCAAGAGTTCCGACTCCTTCAACTTCAACTGGCTGCTGCGCATCGACCCCGAGTTCCAGCGGCCTTTCGAGGTCACGCATGCCTCCATGCGCACGCTGCGCCTGCATCGCGACCAGCCGGTGCACCAGCTTGCCGCCGATCTGCGCCGGGCGTTCTCGGGCATCGTCAGCGGCAACGTCAAGGAACACGGTATCCGCGCCATCGAGCGCCACGGGCCCTTCGAACTGGTGGGCGACCCCGCCATCATGGGCATGCTCGATGAACTGCTGACGGGCTTCGTCGCCCAGCAGCGGATGAAGCTCCCCGGGGCCGCGTATGTGCCGTGCTATCGGATCGTGAAGGGCTGACCCCCCCTTGAAACCCTCCCCGGCCGCCCCCAAGACGGCGCAGGTTGAGAGGAGGAGATGACTATGGCCGACACTGCCCCGGACACGACCCCGGAACCCACCCCGCAAACGACTGAGGGCGCCGCCGCCGCGGGCGCCGCGGGCGCCACGGGCGCCGCTGCCCCCGGCGCTGGCGCCGAGAAGCATGGCTTTCAGGCCGAGGTGCGCGAACTGCTGCGCCTCATGATCCATTCACTCTACAGCCACCGCGAAATCTTCCTGCGCGAGCTGATTTCCAACGCCTCCGACGCCAACGACAAGCTGCGCTTCCTTGCGCTGGCCCAGTCCGAGCTGATGGCGGGCGATGCCGACCTGCGAATCTGGGTCGACTACGACGCCACGAAGCGCACGCTGTCGGTGCGCGACAACGGCATCGGCATGAACCGCGAGGAGGCGATCGCCCACCTCGGTACCATCGCCAGGTCGGGTACGGCGGACTTCTTCAAGCGCCTCACCGGTGACCAGCAGAAGGACTCGCAGCTGATCGGCCAGTTCGGCGTCGGCTTCTATTCGGCGTTCATCGTCGCCGACGAAGTCGAGGTCTACTCGCGCAAGGCGGGTGAGCCCGCCGCCGCGGGTATCCGCTGGACCTCCAGGGCCGACGGCGAATACACGATCGAGCCCACGACCCGCGAGGAGCGCGGCACCACCGTGGTGCTGCACCTCAAGGAAGACGCCAAGGATTTCGCCGACGGCTGGCGGCTGCGCTCGCTGGTGCGGCGCTATTCGGATCACATCGCCTTCCCGGTGCTGATGCGCAAGGAGGGCGAGGCCAGCCTCGACTGGGAGCCCGCCAACGAGGCCAAGGCCCTGTGGACGCGGCCGCGCAGCGAGATCAAGGACGAGGAGTACAAGGAGTTCTACCAGCACATCGCGCACGACTTCGCCGAGCCGCTCGCCTGGAGCCACAACAAGGTCGAGGGCAAGCGCGAATACACCTCGCTGCTCTACCTGCCGGGCCGCGCGCCCTTCGATCTCTACCAGCGCGATGCCTCGCGCGGTCTCAAGCTCTATGTGCGGCGCGTGTTCATCATGGACGACGCCGAGCAGTTCCTGCCGCTCTATCTGCGCTTCATCCGCGGCGTGCTCGACTCCAACGACCTGCCGCTCAACGTCTCGCGTGAGCTGCTGCAGAAGGACGCCGAGGTCGAAGCCATGCGCTCCGCGCTCACCAAGCGCGCCCTCGACCTGCTCGCCAAGCTCGCCAAGGACGAGCCCGAGAAGTACGCGACTTTCTGGAAGGAGTTCGGTCCGGTGCTCAAGGAAGGCACCGGGGAAGATGTGACCAACCGCGACAAGATCCTGCCGCTGCTGCGCTTCGCGAGCACCCACGAGGAGGGCGACGAGCCCAAGGTGACGCTGGCCGACTACGTCGCGCGCATGAAGGATGGCCAGCAGCGCATCTACTACCTGATCGCCGACTCGATCACCGCGGCGCGTGGCAGCCCGTATCTCGAACAGTTGCGCAGCAAGGGCATAGAGGTGCTGCTGCTCGCCGACCGTGTCGATGAGTGGATGATGGGCCATGTGCGCGAGTTCGACGGCAAGCGCTTCAAGGACGTGGCCCGCGGCGATCTCGAACTCGGTGAACTCGAGGCGGCCGCCGACAAGGCGGCGGTCGAAGAGGCCGTCAAGGAAAACAAGAAGCTGCTGAAGCGCATCAAGGATGCGCTCGGCGAGCGGGTGTCCGAGGTCAAGGTCAGCTCGCGCCTCGCCGACTCGCCGGCCGTTCTCGTGCTCGCCGAAGGCGACATGGGCGCGCAGATGCGCAAGATCCTCGCGGCAAGCGGTCAGGCCGTGCCCGAGGCGAAACCCGTACTCGAGGTCAACGTCGGCCATCCGCTCGTCAAGCGGCTCGATGCGACCAGCGCCGAGGACGAATTCGGCGAGCTCGCACTGCTCGTCCATGACCAGGCGAAGCTCGCCGAGTCGGGGGCGGTGGCCAACCCGGGCGAGTTCGTACGCCGGCTCAACAAGCTGCTCGGCCAGTTGATGGCCGCGGGCTGAGGCGCGCTCGGCGGGGGGGGCGCTCCGCGCCGGGCGCCCATGCCATAATCGGCGCATGACAAAGCCTGTGCCGAGCGCGGCAGAGCTGCGGGAGCGGCTCTCGCCGCTGGCCTATGAAGTGACCTGCAACAAGGGCACCGAGCGCGCCTTCACCGGCGCCTACACCTACCACAAGGAACGCGGCGTCTACGCCTGCGTCTGCTGCGGCAACGAACTCTTCCACTCGGACACCAAGTACGACTCGGGATCCGGCTGGCCGAGTTTCTGGACGGTGCTCGCGGCCGACCGGGTCCGTGAGCATCGCGACGTCAGCCACGGCATGGTGCGTACCGAGGTCGTCTGCGCGAACTGCAATGCACACCTCGGGCACGTGTTCCCGGATGGCCCGCAACCGACGGGTCTGCGCTACTGCATCAACTCGGTGTCGCTGGCCTTCGCGCCGCAAGCCGGTGACCCCCGATGAGGGCGGTCGCCTGGGCCTTGATCCTCGCCGTCACCGGCATGGTGGTGGCGGCCGTTTACCTTCCCACGTTGCTGGCGTCCGATCGCGGCGACACCCCACCCACGGAGAGCGCGATGGCTGACCTCGTCAAAGAAGACCTCGAACCGGGCGCAGGCCCCGAGATCACCGGCGGCCAGACGGCCGTGGTGCACTACACCGGCTGGCTGCACGACCCGCAGAAGCCCGAAGGCAAGGGCCGCAAGTTCGACAGCTCGCGCGACCACGGCGATACCTTCGCCTTCACGGTTGGCGGTGGCGAGGTCATCAAGGGTTGGGACCTCGGTGTTGCCGGCATGAAGGTCGGCGGCAAGCGTCGCCTCGTCATCCCGGCCGAGCTCGGTTACGGCGCGCGCGGCGCGGGAGGGGTCATTCCCGGGGGTGCGACGCTGGTGTTCGACGTCGAACTTGTCGCCATTCGTTGAGCGGAGCCGAAGATGTCAAAGAAAACTCTAGCCGCGGTCGTTGCCGCCGCCCTCTCCACGGTCGCCACGCTGCAGGCGGCGACTCTGATCCACGCCGGCCGCATCATCGACGGAGTCGCCGACGCGCCGCTCACCGAGCGGACGGTCATCGTCGATGGCGGACGCATCACCGCCATCGAGGCGGGCTACCGCAAGCCCGGGGCAGGCGACACCGTCGTCGACCTGCGCAAGTCCACGCTCATGCCCGGACTCATGGACATGCACGTGCACCTGACGAGCGAGTACAGCCGCCGCAGTGAGGTCGAAGGCTTCAAGAAGGACGGTACGGACGTCGCGCTGGACGGCGTGCTCTACGCGCAGCGCACGCTGCAGGCGGGCTTTACGACGATACGCGATCTCGGTGACGGTTTCCGCGCGAGCATCGCGCTGCGCAACGCCATCAATGCCGGCAAGGTTCCCGGGCCACGTATCTTTGCAGCGGGCACGTCAATCGCCACCACGGGTGGTCATGCCGATCCCACCAATGGCTGGGCCGACTTCCTCGGCGGTGCCAACGTCGGTCCCATCGACGGCGTCATCAACGGCCAGGATCAGGCCGCGCAAGCCGTACGTCAGCGTTACAAGGAAGGCTCCGACCTCATCAAGATCACCGCTACGGGCGGCGTGCTGTCGGTGGCCAAAAGCGGCCTCAACCCGCAGTTCACCGAGGAGGAGATCCGCGCCGTCGTCAACACGGCCCGCGACTACGGCTTCAAGGTGGCCGCGCACGCGCACGGTGCAGAGGGGATGAAGCGAGCCGTGCGCGCCGGAGTGGACAGCATCGAGCACGGCACCTTCATGGACGAAGAGACCTTCGCGCTGATGAAGGAGCGAGGTACGCACTTCGTCCCCACCATCTCCGCCGGCCGCTGGGTGTTCGACCGCTCGCAGGAAGACGGCTTCTTCCCGGCGCTGGTGCGGCCGAAGGCAGCCGCCATCGGTCCACAGATCCAGGGAACTTTTGGCCGTGCCTACAAGGCCGGCGTGAAAATCATGTTCGGCAGCGACACGGGCGTGTCGCCCCACGGCGACAACGGTCGCGAGTTCGTGCTGATGGTCGAGGCCGGCATGCCGCCGATGCAGGCCATCAAGTCGGCGACGATGGTCCCGGCGAAGTTCCTCGAGATCGACGACCAGCTCGGCAGCGTGCAGGTCGGCAAGCTTGCCGATCTCGTCGCCGTCCCGGGAGATCCACTGGCGGATATCGAACTGATGCGGCGCGTGCATTTCGTGATGAAGGAAGGCGTTGTCCATCGCAGGCCCTGAGTCGTATCGGGTTGGTTCGCCGCCGCCACCGGAGCGGCTCCAGCTCGCCGGCGGCGCGGGTGACATCGAGGCGCTGGTCGAGTCTCCCGCAGGGGCACCGCGCGCCGTGGCGCTGTGTTGCCATCCGCACCCGCTCTACGGCGGCACGCTGACCAACAAAGTGATCCACACCGTCGCCCGCTGTTTCGTCGCCGCCGGAGCGGTGGCGGTGCGCTTCAACTTCCGCGGGGTGGGCAGTTCCGCAGGCGTGCACGATGAAGGGCGCGGCGAGACCGAGGACGTGCAGCGGATCGCGGCTTGGGCGCGCAGCCGCTGGCCCGGGTTGCCGCTGTGGCTCGGCGGCTTCTCCTTCGGGTCGTGGGTGGCACTGCGGGCACAGTCCGCAGCGATCGGCGCCGGCGAGCGGTTGCGGCCGGAACTGCTCGTGACCGTGGCGCCCCCCGTGGGTCGCTGGGATTTCTCGACGATCGAAGCCCCGGCCTGCCCTTGGCTGGTGGTGCAGGGACAGCGTGACGAACTCGTCGATGCACGCGCCGTCGAGGAGTGGATGCACGCCCTCGCATCTTCAGCGGCCGACCGCAGCCTCGTGAAGCTCGCCGAGGCCGACCATTTCTTCCACGGTCGCCTGCACGAGTTGCGCGACGCCGTCACGGGTTTTGTGGCCGCAGCGGCTCCGCCGCGCGGCAGCTGAACGACCTTCAGCCGCGCAGCGTGTAGCCGACGCCGCGCACGGTGAGGATCAGCGGCTGCGCGGCGTCGCGGTCGACTTCGTGCCGCAGCCGGCTCACGTGCACGTCCACCACGTTGGTCTGCGGGTCGTAGTGGATGTCCCATACACCCTGCAGCAGCATGCTGCGCGTCACCACCTGGCCCGCATGCCGGGCGAGGAACTCGAGCAGCCGGAACTCGCGCGCGGTCAGATCGAGCGGCCGGCCGGCGCGGGTCGCTTTGCGGGCCAGCAGGTCGAGGTGCAGGTCCTCGACCTGGAGCGAGGTCATCGCCGCCTGTCCCCGGCGACGGGTGAGCGATTCCAGCCGTGCCAGCAGCTCCTCGATGGCGAAGGGCTTGCCCAGGTAGTCGTCACCGCCCGATCGCAACCCTTTCACCCGTTCGTCCACCGAATCGAGAGCCGAGAGCACCAGCACCGGAGTGGTGTTGCCGGCAGTGCGCAGCGCGCGGATTATGTTGAGGCCGTCGATGTTCGGCAGCATGCGGTCGGTGACGATGACGTCGAAGTGCCCGGCCAGGGCGGTCTGCAGGCCGAGCTCGCCGTCGGCGGCGTGCAGCGTGCGATAGCCGCGGGCGCGTGCGGCACCGATGATCTCGCCGGCCATCGCCATGTCGTCCTCTATGAGCAGCACGTGCGTCATCGCGCTCGTGCACCGCGGCGCTTGCAGTCTATTTTTTTGCTTGGCGGGCGTGGCATGCTGCGAGGATGCGACCTTATCTCGTCGATAGACGTGCGCTGACGGCCACCCTGCTGGCACTCGCCGTCATGGTCGCCGCGTTCGTCCTTGGTTTCTCGTGGTTGCAGATTCGGATCATGGATGTCCATGACCGGGAGGTGTACACCTCGGTCAAGCGCGAGTTTGTCCTGCGCAAGCAGTTCGAGCGTTCGGCTGGCCGGGAGAGTTTCGTCGAGAGCCTCCGGTTCCGCAACCGGATGCTGCCGGATTACCGGCACTTCGCACTGATCGGCGCCGATGGGCGCGCCCTGGCCGGCGACCTGCGCCGGATCCCGGAGCTGCCGCGGGTGCTGGCGTCGCCGACGGCCATGTATCGGGTGAATCTCGACTCCGGCGCCGCGCTGTACGTCGTCAGCGAGCGTCTGACGGATGGCACGACCTTCGTCGTCGTGCAGCGCAGCACGGACCAGATCGATCTTGCCAAGGCGCTCGGGCGGGCAGCGGTGATGACCGTGCTCGCGGTGATCCTGATCGGCGTGGCGACCGGTATCGTGCTCAACCGCTACGTGCTCGACCACGTCAGCAACCTCGCCGCCACGGCGCGCCAGATCATGCGCGGGCAGATGACGGCCCGCGCACCCGCCCAGCAGCGCCTCGACGCGATGGGCGCGCTTACCGCCACCTTCAATGAAATGCTCGACCAGAACGAGGCGCTGGTCACCGGGATGCGCACCGTGACCGAGAGTCTCGCCCACGACCTGCGCACGCCGCTGACGCGTGCGCGCCGCGCGATCGGTGCGGCACGCACCGCCGACAGCGAGGCGGTGCGCGAGCAACTGCTGAACGACGCCGAGACGGAGCTCGCCCGTGCGCTGCAGACCTTCAATTCCCTCGTCGATCTGGCTCGTGCCGAGGCCGGCCTGTCGCGGGATTCCATGGAGGAACTGGACCTCGGCGCGCTTGCCAGCGACATGGCCGAACTCCTCGAGCCGATGGCCGAGGAGCGCGGGCAGCGTCTCGAGTGCTCGATCGCTCCGGTCACCGTGATCGGTCACCGGCAGATACTGGCGCAGGCGCTCGGCAACCTGCTCGAGAACGCCATCAAGTACTCGCCCGTGGGCTCTGAGCTCAGGCTGGCGGTCGTGCCCGCTGGTCAGGACGCCGGTCCGGAGATCATCGTGCAGGACAGCGGGCCCGGCATCCCGGCGAACGCGCGCGAGCAGGCGGTGCGTCCGTTCGTGCGGCTGGAGAGCCCGGCGCGGCAGCCTGGCTCCGGGCTCGGACTGGCCATTGCTGCGGCGGTGGCGCGTCTGCATCGGGGCAGGCTCGTGCTGGAGAACGCAGAGCCCGGTCTCAGGGTGCGGCTGCAGTTCGGGGGTCCTGAGCCTGCCTGGCCGCAAGCGGCCACTCAAGGCTGATCTCGAGTCCGCTGACGGCGCCAGCCGGGTCTCGCAGGTTGCGCGCTTCGATCCGCCCCCCGTGCCCCTGCAGCACGCGGGCCGCAATCGCGAGTCCCAGTCCCGAGCCGGCGGCATGCGGCGCAGCGGTGTCGCCGTCGTGGCGGGTGCCGCGATAGAAAGGCTCGAACACGCGCCGCAGCTCGTCATCGTCGAGGCCGTGCCCGGTGTCGCTCACCTGCAGCAGGGCCGTGTCGCCCCGGTACTTGAGGCGCACCGTCACCCGTGAGTTCTCCGGCGTGTGCTTGAGAGCATTGCGGACTACGTTCTCGATGGCTGCCAGCACCCAGTGACGGTCGCCCTCGATCGGCACGGGAATCTCGCCGATGTCCGCCACGAGCGTCTTGCCGAGACGCGAGGCCTCGAAGGCTGCGTCGGCGAGGATGCTGCCGACGAGCGCGTGCAGGTCGAGCGGCTCACGCTGCCAGCGCACGGCGCCCGACTCAAGACGCGAGACGTCGAGGATCTTGTCGATCAATTCATCGAGACGCGATACCTCGTCGTCGATCCGGGCGACCGCCGCTGCGCTCGCGGGATCACGTTGCGCAAGCAATCCGGAGGCGAGACGGATGCGGGTGAGCGGCGAACGCACCTCGTGGGAAACGTCACGCAACAGCTGCTGCTGGCCGCGGATCAGGCTATCGAGCCGCTCGGCCATGCTGTCCAGGGACCGCGCGAGACGACCGATTTCGTCAGTGCGTGCGCGCGCCGGTCCGGGGACGCGGGTCGCGAGGGCACCCGCGGCGAGCGCTTCGGTCGTACGCTGCAGGGCGAGCACGGGTCGGGTGATCGAGCGTGCGAGCAGCAGGCTCGTCGAGAGCGTCACGGCCAGCGCGAGCAGCAGCCACTGCAGCGGCACATCGCGCCAGGCGGCGAGGCCCGTACGCTGCGGCGCCGCACGCAGACGGAAGGATTCGCCCTCGGTGCTGACGAGCTCGGGCGATGCTTTCGGCAGGTTGAGCAGCACCGCCGGCAGGTCCTCCCAGTAATACTCGCTGCCGGTCTCGGCCTCGAGGATCGCGGGCGGTAGCGCGGGCGGCGGCGCGGGCGGCAACGGCCGACCAAGCAGTTCGCGCCCACTTTCATCGATGATCAGAATCTCCAGGCTGGTTCCGGGCGTTGTCGCCCGGTTGCGCGCCCAGACCTGCAGTTCGGCGCGTCCGCCCTCGGCCAGCGCATCGGCAGCCGACTGCGCCGCTTCGAGGAGCTCGGTTTCCGCCGCCTGTTGTCGCTGGTTGATCACCCATGCGGTCAGCACGATCGCACCAAGCGCGCTCAGCAGCAGCGCCGCGAAGAAGGCGAGAAAGATGCGGACGGCGAGCCGGTTCATGCGTGCAGTCCAGTCACTTCACGGCGCTGCCGACTCGATGATCTCGTAGCCGGTGCCGCGCACCGAGCGGATCTCGATGCCGCTGCGACCGCCCTGTTCGAGCTTGCGTCGCAAGTTGCTCACGTGGGTGTCGATGCTGCGATCGTAGAGCGTGAGCTTGCGGCCGAGGGCGCGCTCAGTGAGCTGGCGTCGATCGACCGGCTGGCCCGCCGACTCCACGAGATGCTGCAGAACGCGGAACTCCGCTCCCGTCAGTTCGAGCGGCGCACCGGCGATCGCCGCGCGCCGGCGCTTCAGATCCAGTGTGAGTGCGCCCGCCTGCAGTGCGGCTGGTTGCGCCGGATCCACCGCCGCGTCGACGCCGCCGGCGACGCGCCGCAGCACTGCGCGGATCCGGGCGGCGAGTTCGCGTGGATCGAAGGGCTTCGCCAGATAGTCGTCGGCGCCGAGTTCGAGGCCGAGGATGCGGTCGATGGCCTCGCCTCGCGCCGTGAGCATCAGCACCGGCAGGCGCGGCTTGCGCTGCCGGATGGCGCGCAGCACGTCGAAGCCGCTGCTGCCCGGGAGCATCACATCGAGTATGACGAGATCGACCTGTCTGGCGACGAGCGCCTCGAGCGCAGCCGCGCCGTCCGCAGCGGTGAGCACCGTGAAGCCCTCGTTGCCGATGAACTCGGCGAGCATGGCGGCGAGGTCGCGATCGTCGTCGACGATCAGGATCGAGGCGGTCATCGCGGTCGATGGTGCGATGTCGACGCGCGTTTGTCAGCCCGGATCGCTGCGCTTTGCATTACTTTGCAGAAAGTTTTGCAAACTTGTCGGTCCGCGCCGGTCGAATCGGGTGAACATCCCCCACGCAGCGGGAGCGCCCGAAGCAGGGCCGCCGGACCGCACAAAACGGAGACTTGCACATGAAAACCACGATCGCAGTTGCCACGGCGATGGCCTTGCTTGGTTCGCTGACGGCTGTCGCGCAAATGCCGCCACCGGCACCGCCATCGGGCGCGTCGGCGCCCAAAGTGGACGGACCACCGATGGGACGCCCCGAAACGCAGCGCTTCATCATGATCCGCGGCGAGGATGGCCCGCGCATGATGCATCACAGGCAGGGCGGCCACGGTAGCGGGCTCGTCGGTGCGCTCGGGCTCGACCCGCGCCCTCTGGAGCGGCTCGCGAACTCGCTGAATCTCACCCCGCAGCAGCAGGGCAAGGTCACCGAACTCGTGGCGACCGTACGCCCCGAAATGCGCAAACTGTCGCAGGAGATCGTGGCGGAGTCACGCCGCCTGCGAGATCTCGATCCGGCCGATGCGAAGTACGCGGCGCAGAGCAGCGAGATCTCGCGCAAGATCGGCGAGCTGAGCACCCGCCTCGTCCAGCAGAGCGCCGATCTGCAGTCCAGCGTCTGGAAGGTGCTGACGGCCGAGCAGCGCACGCAGGCCGCCAACATGCGCGAGCAGATGCAGCAGCGCATGCAGCAGATGCAGGAGCGCAAGAAGAAGATGCACGAGCGCGGCAAGCACGGCGAGCGACCGCCCAAGGCGCAAGTGGCCGACGGGGACGATCAGGACAGCGAGTCGACCTGAGCGCAGTCAACGCGGTATGACAAAAGAAAAGGCCCGGAGCGGCAACGCCCCGGGCCTTTTCAGGTGCGATCTGCGAACTGGTCAGTTGACCATGTTCTTGAGGTTCTTGAGCGGCATGGCACGGACCTTCTTGGAGGCCGGCTTCGCCTTGAACATCATCTTCTCGCCGGTGAAGGGGTTGACGCCCTCGCGCGCCTTGGTGGCGGGCTTCTTCACGACCTTCAGCTTGGCGAGGCCCGGGAGCGTGAACAGGCCGTGCGAACGCAGGCTCTTCTTGATCACGGTGTTGAGGGACTCGAAAACCGCCGACACGTTCTTGCGTGACAGCGAGGTTTCTTTTGCGATCTGGTTGAGGATTTCCGACTTGGTCGGCGGACCACCCTTTTTCGCCATCTTGGAACACTCCTGAAAATTATGGGTTTGCGCGCTGTTTCGCGCCTTGTTTGGCGCTCGGAAAATAGCATACGGCCAAGCGCCAGCAAACTGTTTTCTGCGGATTTCCGCTGGAAAAACGGCTTTTCCGCCGTTCCCTGCCGTGCGGCAGTGTGCTGCGACCCGAGTTCAGCGCAGCAGGATCAGCAGCACCTGGATGATGATGCCGGCCCACATCGGCGACAGATCGAGGCCGCCGATCGCCGGTACGGCACGCCGAATGCGCTGGAGCACCGGCTCGCAGAGCGATTCGAGCAGGTCCTGCAGTGGCGAGTTCACGCCCGGTGCGATCATGGAGGAGAGCGCGTAGATGAAGATCGCCCAGAAGTAGAGCCACAGCGCCGAACGCACGAGTTCGAGGCCAGCGACGGCGAGCCAGGGCAGGGCCTCGGGCACTGCCCCTGCCAGAATCACGCTGAGTGCGGCGGTCTGCAGCAGTGCCACCGCATAAGCGGCCACGACCGAGGCGGTGTCGATGCGCCCAAGCGGCGGCAGCACTCTGCGCAGCGGCATGACCAGCCAATTGCTCAGGCGCAAGATGGCTTCGGCGATCGGATTGCGGAAATTGGCGCGTGTCCACTGCAGCAAGAGTCGCAGCAGGAACACGTACAGCAGCAGGGAAAACAGCGTGTCAGCGAGGAAGTGGACGACCTGGTGCATGACTCAAGCTCCGTCGGCGGCTTCGGCGGCGAGTTGTCGGCCGCGTGTCACGGCGGCCTCGACCGCTGCGGTCACCACGCGCTCGAGCCCGGCCGAGTCGAAGGCGGCGAGCGCGGCGGCGGTGGTACCGCCCCGCGAGGTGACCGATTGGCGCAGCGCGGCGAGATCGGCGTCTGCAACGGCCATGGCGCCCGCTCCGTGCAGCGTGGCGCGGGCGAGCTGGGTGGCCACGGCGGGCGGCAAGCCCTGAGCGCTGCCGGCGGCTGCCAGCGCCTCGGCGAAGCGGAAGAAGTAGGCGGGTCCGCTCCCGGACACTGCGGTGACTACATCCATCTGGGCCTCTTCGTCGACCCAGACGACGATGCCGGCGGTGGACATGATGGCGGCTGCCCGCTGACGCGCGGCGGCGTCAACGGTGGTGGCGGCGTAGAGGCCGGTGGCGCCCGCGCCATCCAGAGCAGGGCGGTTGGGCATGGCGCGCACCAGAGGCACTCCGGCGCCGCACCAGCGCTGCAATTGTGCGGTGCCCAGACCGGCAGCCACCGAAATGACCAGCGGCCGCAGCCGTTGCAGCGTGGCGCGCAGGGGTTGCAGCACCTGCGCCATGTCCTGCGGCTTGATCGCCAGCACGAGCACGTCGATGTCCTCGAGGAAGGCGCCAGCGTCCGCCGTGACCACGATGCCGAAGTCCGCGGCGAGGGCGCGGGCGGTGGTGTCCTGCGGCTCGGCCACGCGCAGCCGCGCGCGCTCGACGCCGCTGCGCAGCAGGGCGGCCACCAGCGCCCGCCCCATGTTGCCACCGCCCAGAAAGCCGATGGCTCTGCCGAACTCGGGAGTCATGGCGCGGATTGTAGTCGTTCGCCGAACAGTGCGGTGCCGACGCGTACGTGGGTGGCGCCCTCGAGGATCGCTGCCTCCAGATCGCCGCTCATGCCCATGGATAGCGTGTCGAGCTGCGGGTGGCTACGCCGCGCCGCCTCGAACAGGCCGCGCAACTGCGCGAACCATGTGCGTTGGCGCGATTCTTCGGTCTCAGCCGGCGGCAGCGCCATCAGGCCGCGCAGCTGCAGTCGCGGCAGTGCGGCGACGGCGTCGAGCAGCGCCGGCAGTTCGCCCGGCGCGATACCGCCCTTGCCGGCCTCGTCGCCGAGGCTGACCTGCACGCACACTGCGAGCGGCGGCGCATGGAATGGCCGCTGCGCCGCGAGTCGGGTGGCGATCTTCAGGCGATCGACGGTATGCACCCAGTCGAAGTGCTCGGCGACGGCTCGGGTCTTGTTGGCCTGCAACTGACCGATGAAGTGCCAGACGAGACCGCGCGCACGCAGCGTGTCTATCTTGCCGAGCGCTTCCTGCAGGTAGTTTTCGCCGAAGTCGCGCTGCCCGAGATCCGCGAGGGCGGCTAGGGCGGCGGGGGGTTGCAGCTTGCTGACGCCGATCAGGGTCACTGAATCGGCTGCCCGGCCCGCGCGGTGCGCGGCCGCGCCAATCCGCGCGCGCACGGCCTGCAGGCGGACCGCCGCCGCGTCGGCGGCACTGGCAGGGGAGCTGAAAACCGCCTCAGACATCGAAGACGGCGTAGCCGTCGAACACTGGTCCGTCCACGCAGACGCGCTTCATCGCCGGACCGTCCGCCGTGCGCACGCGCACTGCGCAACCCGCGCAGCCGCCGACGGCGCAGGCCATGAATTCCTCCAGCGATACCTGACAGGGCAGTCCGAAGCGGGCCGCGAGCCGGGCGGTCGCCTCCAGCATGGGGGTCGGTCCGCAGGCAAAGATTTCGACGGCGTCGCGGGCCGGGTTGGGCAGCGCCTCGAGCCACGCGGCTGCAAGCTCCGTGACGAAACCGTCGAAGCAACCCGGGAAACCGCTGCGGCTTGCGAGACGCGAGGGAATTCCCCAGCCGTCGAGCAGGGGCATGCAGCCGATCACGCCGGCCGGTACGCCGGGCACGAGGATCGTCGACGGGCGGCTCTGGAACGGGAAGGGGATCTCCGAGCCCATGAGCACCAGCGGTTGCCAGGCGGCGCGCTGGTCACCGAGCAGCGACTCGGCGAGGAAAACCATGGGCGGTATGCCGACGCCGCCACCGATCAGCAGCGGCCGCGGTCGCGCGGGGTCGGGCGCGAAGCCCCGGCCGATCGGGCCGAGCACCGACAGCGTGTCGCCGACCCGCCGCCGTGCGAGTGCCGCGAGGCCCGGGCCGACGATCTTGTAGAGGATTTCGATCCAGCCGGCCTGCGGATCGGCGCGCATGATCGAGAGCGGCCGGCGCATCGGGATGTCGTCGTCCACGCTGAGGTGCGCGAAGCTCCCCGGCGTGGCGCGGGCGGCGCACTTGGGGGCCTCAATGCGCACGACGTACTGGTCGCCCGGATAGGCCTGTTGGGCGAGCAGCCTGCCGTCCTCGAGACAGATGCTGCCGCGGTGGTCGGGGTGACGGACTGTGGTCATCGGCAGTTTCCGAGCAGGGTTTCTTCGAGCACCGCCATGCGCACGGCGACGCCATTGCGGACCTGGTCGCGGATCACCGACTGCAGTCCGTCGGCGACGTCGGAGGCGATCTCCACACCGCGGTTCATCGGCTGCGGGTGCATCACGATGGCGTCGGCGCGCGCCGCGCGCAGCCTTGCGCGGGTAAGACCCCACTCGGCGAAGTAGCTGGCCTCGTCGGGGATGGCGGCCGCTGCCATGCGCTCCCTCTGTATGCGCAGCATCATCACCACGTCGCAATCCGCGATGCCCGTCTCGAGCGACTCGCGGCGCAGACAGCCCACGAACTCCGCAGGCTCCGGCATCAGCGCCGGCGGTGCGACGATACGGATTTCGGCGGCGCCGAGGGCGGCGAAGGCCTGCCAGGCGGAGCGCGCCACGCGCGAGTGGCGGATGTCACCGACGATGGCGATGCGCAGATCCGCGAATCGTCCCTTGTGCTGCTGCACGGTGAGTGCATCGAGCAGGCCCTGCGTCGGGTGCGAGTGCCCCCCCGCCCCGCCCGAGAGCACGCAGACCTGCGGACCGACATGCCGAGCGACGAGATCGGGTACCGCAGCGTCTGCGTCACGCAGCACGAAGGCGTCAACCTGCATCGACTCGAGGGTCGCGACCGTGTCGAGGACGCTCTCGCCCTTGAGGCGCGAGGAGAGCTGCACTTCGATGTTGATCACGTCGGCGCCGAGCCTGCGGGCGGCGAGCTCGAAGGACACGCGGGTGCGCGTCGAGGGCTCGGCGAACATCACGGCAACGGTGCGGCCGGCGAGAGCGGTGCTGCGCGCGGCGGGTGCCGACGCCGGTACCGCGTAGTGCGCGGCGCGCGCGAGCAGTCGCTGGAGAATGCCCGGTGGCAGCCCCTCCAGAGTCAGCAGGTGACGCAGCGAGCCGTCGGCGCGCAATTGCGCGACCTGCGGTGCGCTGGCGGTGATCGTTCCAGTCATCGTGCCCTGCCCCCGGCGGTCTCTGCGGATCCTGCGGCATCTTCCAGCCAGCGCTCGAGGATGATGGCCGCGGCTGCACTGTCGATGGCCCCCCGATCGTAGCGGCCGCGCTCCCCGGCACGCCGCCGCTCGCGCAGCGCCGCTTCGGCTTCGATGGAGGAGTAGCGCTCGTCGACCAGATGCACCGGCAACCGTACGCGCTGCGCTAGCTCGCCGGCAAACTCCTGCGCACGCGCGGTCAGCGTGCCCGGCGAGCCGTCCACGTTGTACGGGCAGCCGACGACCAGATGCCGGGCGCCGGCGGTGGCGATGGCAGTCTCGATGCTCCGCCAGTCGGCGGCGACGAGGTCGGCGGCACGCCGCTGCAGCGCCGACAGCGGCCGCGCGCGGCGGGTCAGGGTGTCACCGACGGCAACGCCGATGCGTCGCAGGCCGAAGTCGAAGCCAACGGCGACCGCCGGCGCGCCCGCCCGGGGCAGCTCCGCCCGCGGACCCCGCTGTGAAACAGGCGGTGATTCCGGCTGCAGCGCCGATGCGCCGGTCGACGGCTCAGGCGTGACCGGCAACATGGCTCATACGACCGATATCCACGCCGAGCTGCCGCCAAACCGCATGCCAGCGGTCCTCGAAGGGCATCTCGAAGAGGATGCGCTCATCCACCGGCAGCGACAGCCAGGCGTTGTCGTGCATCTCGCGTTCGAGTTGTCCGACCTCCCAGCCCGCATAGCCGAGAGCGATGAAGGCGTCGGGCGGACCGTCGCCGCGGGCCATTGCCGCGAGCACGTCGCGGGAGGTGGTGATGTGGATGCTGGCGGAGACTTCGTGTGACGAATCCCACTTGCCACCTGGTCGGTGCAGCACGAACCCGCGGTCGCGGTGCACCGGCCCGCCGCGCAGCACGCTGCGCGCGGCGAGCTCGGTGTCGCTGGTCTGCAGCTTCATCTGCTCGAAGACTTCGCCGAGGGTCATGGAGGTGGGGCGGTTGACGACGATGCCGAGCGCGCCGCGCTCGGCGCTGTGCTCGCAGACCAAGGTGACCGTCTGCGAGAACTCGGGATCCGCCAGCGACGGCATGGCGACGAGCAGGTGGTTGGCGAGGCTGCTGCCGGCGCTCATGGGCTGCGTGCCTCGAGGCGACGGCGGATGGCGGCGATGAGCGCAGCGGCGATGTCGATGCCGAACTGCTTGTCGAGCTCGCGTATGCCGGTGGGACTCGTGACGTTGATTTCGGTGACGTAGTCGCCGATCACATCGAGGCCGACGAACAGCATCCCCTGCGCGGCGAGCTGCGGACCGATCTGGGCCGCGAGGAAGCGGTCGCGCTCGGTGAGCGTGCGGCCAACGCCGACGGCGCCGGCGGCCAGATTGCCGCGGTTGTCGGAACTGCTCGGGATGCGCGCGAGCGCGAACGGCATCGGCTCGCCGTCGACCAGCAGCACCCGCGCATCGCCACCGGTGACGATTTCGGGGAGGTAGCGCTGCACGATGGCGTAGTGCGAGCCGTAGTCCGTCAGGGTCTCGAAGATGACATTGGCGTTCTTGTCGCCCTGCTCGATGACGAAGATCGAGCGTCCCCCCATGCCATGCAGCGGCTTGCAGACGATCTTCGAGTGCTCCCCGAGGAAACCGTGCATGTCGCCCATGTCGCGGGTGATCAGCGTCGGTGCGCAGCACTGCGGGAACCAGGCGGTGTAAACCTTCTCGTTCATGTCGCGCAGGCCGCGTGGCCGGTTGACCACCAGCGCGCCCTGATCCTCGGCACGTTCGAGGATGTAGGTGCTGTAGATGTACTCGGTGTCGAACGGCGGGTCCTTGCGCATCAGGATGACGTCGAGATCGCCGAGCCGCAGCGTCCGCGGCTCGCCGAGTTCAAACCAGCGCGCCGGGTCCCTGAAGACCTGCAGCGGACGAGCCCGCCCGCAGGCTACGCCGTCGCGCAGCCAGAGGTCGCCGAGTTCGAGGTAGAGAAGATCGAAGCCGTCGGCCGCCGCCGCCCAGAGCATCGCCAGCGTCGAATCCTTGGCGTACTTGATGTCGGCGATGGGGTCCATCACCACGGCGAGGGTAGGTCGGGAAGTCATCGGCAGTCTCCTGCCAGACATTGTAGTGCGGCGAGCGCGGCAATCCCCGCCGTTTCCGTCCGCAGCACGCGCGGACCGAGTCGAACCGCGCGGAACCCGTGGTCCGCGGCCAAAGCCAGCTCCGCCTCGTCAAGGCCTCCCTCAGGACCCACCAGCAGCGCCACCCTCTGCAGGGGGCGCTCGGCAGTGGCCACGGCCGCTGCCAGCGGCTCGGCCGCTTCCGGGTGCAGGACAAGACGACATCCGGGCCCGGTGGACTGTTGCAGGGCCGCCGCGAGCGAGAGCGGAGCGGTGATCTGCGGCAGGGTATTGCGCCCGCACTGCTCGCAGGCGGCGGCCGCCACGGCCTGCCAGTGGCCGACCCGCTTGCCGCCGCGATCGTCGTCGAGCTGCACCACGCTGCGCGCGCTCGCCACCGGTACGATCTGCTGTACGCCAAGTTCGGTGGCCTTCTGGATCACCCAGTCCATGCGCTCGCCGCGCGCCAAGGCCTGCAGCAGGGTGATGCCGAGCGGCGATTCGCGCTCGACGGCCCGGTGTTCGCCGACATCGACGGCCGCCGCGTCGCGGCCGGTGACTTCCAGCCGCGCCGCGTACTCGCCGCCGCGCCCATCGAACACGGTGAGCGCCGCGCCGCTGCGCAGCCGCAGCACCCGTGACACGTGCTGCGCCGCCGCCGCTGGCAGGGTCACGCGCCGGCCGCTCCCGAGCGGCAGGTCGAGGTGGATGCGGATCTCCCTCAAGCGCGCGCGCCCTCGGCCACCGCCAGATCGAGGCCCTCGCGCGCGACCTCGACCATCAGCGCGATCTCCTCCGGGCGGATCACGTAGGGCGGCATGAAGTAGATGACGTTGCCGAGCGGCCGCAGCAGCACGCCGCGCGCGAGCGCATGCCGGTAGATCAGCAGGTGGCGGCGCTCGCGCCAGTCGAAGCTGCGGCGTGTGGCCCGATCACGGACGAATTCGACGGCGACGATCAGCCCGCGCTGGCGGACGTCGGCGACGTTGGGGTGCCCCGCGAAGGCTGCGCGCGCCGCATCGCCGAGCCTTGCGGCAAGTGCGCGGTTGGCGTTGATCGCGTCGTGCTCGCGGAACAGCCGCAGCGAGGCGAGCGCCGCAGCGCAGGCGAGCGGGTTGCCCGCGTAGCTGTGCGAGTGCAGGAAGGCGTTCAGTTTCACATACTCGTCGTAGAACGCCGCGTAGACCGCCTCGCGCGTGAGCACCACGGACATCGGCAGGTAACCTGCGGTCAGCCCCTTCGAGAGACAGAGGAAGTCCGGGGTGATGCCCGCCTGTTCGCAGGCGAAGAACGTGCCGGTGCGTCCGAAGCCCACGGCGATCTCGTCGGCGATCAGGTGCACGTCGTGGCGGTCGCAGGCCTCGCGGACGAGACGCAGGTAGAGCGGATCGTGCATGCGCATGTTGCCCGCGCACTGCACCAGCGGCTCGAGGATCACGGCGGCGATCTGCGCAGCCTGTTCGGCGAGTACCGCCTCGAGTTCCGCAGCCCGCCGCCGCGCGACCTCCGCAGCCGGCTCGCCAGGTTCGCCGCCGAGGGCATCGGGCGAGGGTACGGTGATCACGTCCATCAGCAGCGGGCGGTAAATCGACTTGTAGAGCTCGACGCTGCCTACCGCGAGCGCGCCCAGCGTCTCGCCGTGGTAGCTGTTCGCCAGCGTGACAAAGCGCGTCTTGCCGGGACGGCCGCTGTTTTGCCAGTAGTGGAAGCTCATCTTCACCGCGATCTCGATCGCGGCCGAGCCGCTGTCGGCAAAGAAACAGCGGGTCATGCCGGGCGGCGCCAGCGCCGTCAGTTCCGCGGCGAGCCGCGCCGCGGGCTCGTGGGTGAAGCCGGCGAACATCACGTGCGGCAGGCGGTGCAGCTGTTCCTCGACCGCGGCGTTGATCTGCGGGTTGGCGTGGCCCCAGAGATTCACCCACCACGAGCTGATGGCGTCCAGATAGCGCCGACCGTCGTGATCCTCCAGCCACACCCCGCGGCCCGTGCGGATGGGCACGAGCGGCATGGTGGCCTCGTGGTCCTTCATTTGCGTGCAGGGGTGCCAGACGTGCGCTAGGTCGAGGGCGCGCAGCGCGGCGTTCGAGGACGGCGTCATGCGTGCATTCTGGCACGACCGCGCCGCGTGTATGATCGGTCGCAGGGGGTGTCCCGACGATGAACGAGAAGACCGCCGGGCGCGAGGCGCCCCGCTACTATCCTTGGGTCGTGGCCGTGATGGGCATGCTCGCGCTGTTCCTCTCTAACGGCATGACGGCCACCGGCATCACCATTTTCGATCCGGCCCTGCTCGACGAATTCGGCTGGGCGCGCGGCGACTTCAAGTTCCGCGACTTCCTCAACTTCGCCCTGACCGCGACCATGGCGCCGTTCGTCGGCATCCTCATCGACCGCGTCAATCCACGCTATCTGCTGATGACCGGCTGCGGCCTGCTCACGCTCGGCTACGTGGGCTACAGCATGATCGCCAACGGCGGGCCGGTGCCGATCATCGAGGCGATCGCCGTGGTCACAGCCATCGGGCTCGCCGGCGTGGTGGTGGTCGCGCTCGGCTCGCTGGCTCCGGGGCTCGGGCGCGTGAGCGCCATCGCCATCGCCGTGGCTCTCGCCGCGGTGGGACTGTGGCTGTACGTCGAAAACTGGATGGGCGTCGCGCTCAAGCAGGTCTACCTGATCCACGTGATGTTCTCGCTGGCGCTGTCGACCGCCGGTTCGATGACCGTCATCTTTCTCGTCTCGAGCTGGTTCGTGAAGTACCGCGGCCTTGCGATCGGCATCGCTCTGGTCGGCACCAGCCTCGGCAGCGCGATCCTGCCTTTCGTCAACCCCTACCTGATCGAGGCTTTCGGCTGGCGCCAGGCCTATCTCTACAACTCGCTGATGCCGGTGATCCTGCTGGTGCTGATCTTTCTCGTCATCCGCGGCACGCCGGCGCAGTCGGGCTACACGGCCGTCGGGCAGAACGCGGCGCTCGGGGATCTGAAGCAGCACGGACTCACCTTCCAGCAGGCCATCCGCACCCGCACGTTCTGGGCGATCGGGCTGTCAGGCTTCCTCAGCTACTACGCGATCTTCTCGTTCGTGCAGCACTATGTGCTGCATCTGAACAAGGGCTTCGGATTCACTCTCAAAGAGGCCGGGTTTCAGCTGTTCATCTTCAGTCTGGTCGCCATGGTCGCCAAGCTCGCCAACGGCGCGATCGCCGACCGCATCGACCGCCACAAGGTGTTCATGGCCTGTCTGGTCATCATGTTCGTCGGCCTCGTCGGCCTCGCCACCATGAAGCGCGAGTGGGTGGTGATCTCGGCGGTGGTCATCGGCCTCGGCTGGGGTGGCCTGTTCACCCTCTACAACATGCTCGCGGTCAACAATTTCGGCCTGCGCGAAATCGGCCGCATCAATGGCTCGATCAGCTTCATGGAGTCCATAGGCGTCGGCCTCGGCAGCTGGATGACCGGCAAGCTGTTCGACATCTACGGCAGCTACCAGATCCCGTTCATGGTTCTGGCGGTGGCGCTGCTGCTGTCGATCCTGATCGGCACGCAGATCCGCAGCGAGGTCGACGAGCGGGTGCTCGCCAGCAAGGACTGACGCTGCGCGCTGCGCGGCGGCTTTCTTTCAGCCGGCGGCCTGACGACCGCGGCTCCAGATGACTTCGCTGCCGTTCTCGTGGCGGGCAAGCACTCGGGCGATGACGAACAGCAGGTCGGAGAGGCGGTTCAGGTAATGAGTCGCATCCGGGCCTACGGCCTCTTCCCCTGCGAGCGTCCATACGCGCCGCTCGGCGCGCCGCACGATGGTGCGCGCAAGATGACAGGCCGCCGCCGCCGGACCGCCCCCCGGCAGGATGAATTCCTTGAGTGGCGGCAGCGGGTCGTTGAAGGCGTCGAGCTGCTGCTCGAGGCGCTCGACCATCTCCGGCTTGATGAGCACCATGCCAGGGATGCACAGCTCGCCGCCGAGATCGAACAGGTCGTGCTGCACCGCGGTCAGACACTCGGCCACGGCTGCGGGCAGACCCGGCACCGCGAGCACCATGCCGATGGCGCTGTTCGCCTCGTCGACCGTCCCGTAGGCCTCGACGCGGGCGTCGTCCTTGCGCACGCGGGTGCCGTCACCGAGGCCGGTGCTGCCGTCGTCGCCGGTGCGCGTGTAGATCTTGCTCAGCCTGTTTCCCATGGCGTTTAAGATACCACTCCCCTGCCACCGACCCCGGATCAAAACGTGCCATCCGCCGAACTCAAGGCCGCTATCGAGGCGGCCGAAGCCGCGGCCAGCGTCATCCGCAGCCTCTATCAGCGCAACCTCGAGGTGCTCACCAAGGCGGACAAGTCGCCGGTCACCGAGGCCGACATCCGGGCCGAGGAGGCGATCCGCGAGGTGCTCTCGCGCCGCTTTCCGCAGCACGGCTTCCACGGCGAGGAGACCGGCCAGCACGCAATGGGCGCCGAGAGCATCTGGTTGGTGGATCCCATCGACGGCACCAAGTCGTTCGTGCGCGAATGCCCGTTCTTCTCGACGCAGATCGCGCTCATGCGGGCGGGGCGGCTCGTGCTCGGCGTGTCCTCGGCGCCCGCCTATGGCGAGTTCGCCTGGGCCGAGCGCGGCGAGGGTGCGTGGCTGGGCGGTCAGCGCATCCGCGTCAGTGCCATCGACCGCATCGAGGCAGCGATCCTCTCGAGCGGTAACCTCAAGACCCTTGCCGCCGGCCCGCAGTGGAGCCGCTACGGCGAACTGGTGACGCGCGTCAATCGCATCCGCGGCTACGGCGATTTCGTCCACTACCACCTGCTGGCGCGCGGCGCCCTCGATGCGGTCGTCGAGTCGGACGTGAACATCCTCGACATCGCGGCGCTGGTGGTGATCGTCGAGGAGGCAGGCGGTCGGTTCACCGACCTTGCCGGCGGCGAGGTTGGCCTCGACACGACCACCGTGCTGGCCACCAACGGGCCGCTGCACGCGCCGCTGCTGGCGGCTCTCGGCTGAGCCCGGGTCTACGCGCGCCCGCGCCGCGGAGCCGGCATGTCGTGGCGGCTATGGCGGTGTCTCTCGGGTCGCCCTCTGGGGGGGCTTTGGGGGCTGCCTGCTGCGCCGCCTCTAGGGCTGCAGCCGCGTCACCTGCCAGGAGCCCGCGGCCTGCGGTGGCCGGCCGCCCTCCGCATCAAGGCGCAGCGGCCGCGTCCAGCGCGCGCGGTCATGGATGCGCGACTCGCCCTCTACCCACAATTCGACAGCGTCGGCATACACGTGATAGCCGCCCCAGTGTGGCGGCCGCGGAATGGAGTCGCCGAGACCCGGCGGCGCCGGCGCATCCTCCGGACCCGGCACCGGTACGCCGAAGCGCTGTGCCGTCTGCGCCACCGCCGCTTCGAGTTCCGCCCGCGAGCCCACCGGGCGGCTCTGCGCGCTCGCCCATGCGCCTACCCGGCGCTGCCAGGGCCGCGTGCGGAAGTAGGCGTCGCTCTCCGCGGCAGGCGCCCGCACGATATGGCCCTCGATGCGCAGCTGGCGGTACAGGTGATCCCAGTGCATCACGATGGCGACCCGCGGGTGGCTCTCGACCTCCAGTCCCTTGCGCGACTCGTAGTTGGTGAAGAAACACACGTACCCCGGGTCGGCGACGATTTCCTTGCAGAGGACGACGCGCGCGGAGGGGCGACCCTCGGCGCCGACGCTGGCCAACACCATGGCATTCGGGTTCGGCTGGTCGCGACGCGCGCGCGCGGTTTCGAGCCAGGCCGCGGCAATCGTCAGTGGTTCGCCGGGCAGCGGATCGGGCAGCAGCTGGACGGGTATGGGCATGCGGGCAATGGTAACGCCGCCTCCGGCTGTCGCGCACGGGCCGCACGGCTCGCGGCTATAGTAGCTGTCGATGCCGGCCGGTCTGCGGTCCGGTGCCCGATACACGAGCCACCGTCCATGTCGACCCTTGATGAACTCAGACAACACCTCGACGAGATCGACCGCAAGCTCGTCGAACTGATTGCCGAGCGCCAGCGCACCAGCGGCGCGATCGCGCGCGTCAAGCGCGCCACGGGCCATCCGACCCGCGACTACGGCCGCGAGCGCGAGGTGATCCTCGGCGCCCGCGCGCTCGCGGAGGCGCAGGGCGTGCCGCCGCGCATTGCCGAGGACCTGATGCGCATGCTGATCCGCAGCTCGCTCGCCACCCAGGAGCGCTCCAGCGTGGTGGCCCGCGGCCATGGCAGCGGCCGGCGCGCGCTGGTCATCGGTGGCGCAGGCAAGCTCGGCGGCTGGTTCGTCGATTTCCTCGCCTCGCAGGGTTTCGAGATCGACGTCGCTGATCCCGCCGGCGCGCCTGCGGGAACACGGGACATCGGCGACTATCGGCGCGATCCGCTCGAGCAGGACTTCATCGTGGTCGCCACGCCGCTCGGCCAGACCGACGCTGTGCTGCGCGAGCTTGCGATGCGGCGGCCACGGGGCGTGATCTTCGATGTCGGCTCGCTGAAGTCGCCGTTGCGTGGCGGCCTCGTGGCGCTGCGTTCGCATGGCTGCCGCGTGACTTCCGTGCACCCGATGTTCGGACCCGACACCGAACTGCTGTCGGGCCGGCACGTGATCTTCGTCGATGTCGGCCACGAAGAGGCGCTCGCGCGGACCCGCGAGCTGTTCGCGCCGACCATGGTCGAGCAGGTAGTGATGAGTCTCGACGAGCACGACCGGCTGATCGCCTACGTGCTCGGCCTCTCGCACGCGCTCAATATCGCGTTCTTCACGGCACTCGCCGGCAGTGGCGAGGCCGCGCCGCGGCTCGCGCGGCTCTCGAGCACCACGTTCGACGCGCAGCTCGATGTCGCGACGCGTGTGGCGCAGGAGAGCCCGCAGCTCTACTACGAGATCCAGGCGCTCAATGATTACGGCGCGGAGTCGCTCGAGGCGCTGGCACAGGCCGTGGAAACGCTGCGCCGCGCCGTGCTCTCGCGCGATACCCCTGCGTTCATCGCCATGATGGAGCGCGGGCGCGAGTACCTCGAGGATCGCAGGTCGCTCACCGCGCAGCGTGCATGAGCACCCCCGCCGCATGTTGCTGACCCGCCCCGCATGACCGACCTCATCGACGCCGAGGGCTTTCGCGCCAATGTCGGCATAGTGCTGACCCACGGACCGGGCCGGGTGTTCCTCGGCAAGCGTGCGGGCGGCAAGGGTTGGCAGTTTCCGCAGGGCGGGCTGCAGGTCGGCGAGACGGTGGAGCAGGGGATGTACCGGGAACTCGCCGAGGAGATCGGGCTCGGCCCTGACGACGTGAAGGTGCTCGGCGTGACGCGCCGCTGGTTGCGCTACCGACTGCCACCGCGTTTCCAGCGGCGCGATCAGTTGCCGCTGTGCGTCGGCCAGAAGCAGCGCTGGTACCTGCTCGAGACCCGCACTGCCGAGCCGCCGGTGCGCTTCGACAGCACCGGAGAGCCCGAATTCTGCGCCTGGCGTTGGTCTGAGTGGTGGGAGCCGGTGCGCGAGGTGATCCACTTCAAGCGCCCCGTCTACCGCCGTGCGCTGCACGAACTCGGCAGAGTCGCCTTTCCGGACGGTCTGCCGCCCTATCCGGGATGGTGGGAGGAGGACTGACCCAGCATGGCGGGCGAACCGGGATTCATGGTCATCCGCGGCATCAGCCCGGGCCGTATGCGGCTGCTGGCCGCCGCGGCCGTCGTGCTGCTCGGGCTGCTGGGCTGGGGGCTGTTTGCGCTCGGACGCACGGGCTGGGGGTTCGGAATCACGGGGCCTTTGAGCGGTCCGGCCACGCTGCGCCGGGCGATCGCCGAGCGCGATGCGACCATCGCCGATTTGCGGCTGCAGGTCGCCGAACTCGACACCCTGAAGGCCGCCCAGGAGCGCGAGCGGCAGGAAGTTTCGCAGACCATCGGCGAACTGCAGGCCGAGGTCGCGCGGCAGCGCCAGCAACTCGACTTCTACAGGGGCATCGTCAGCACCACCGAACCGCCCGCGAACATCGCCATCCGCAGCCTGCGCATCGACGACGCCGGGCGCAGCGGTCGGCGCTTGCTGCGCTTGTCGCTGGTGCAGCCCGGCAGTCCGCAATCGACCGTGGCCGGTACCGTCCGCGTCACCCTCGAGGGTGCCCGGGGGGAGCGGCCGACGCGCAGCCTGCTGTTCGAGATCCCCTACAGCTTCCGCTACTTCGAGAACGTGGAACGGGAACTTCCGGTGCCGGCTGGCGTCACTCCCGAGCGTCTGCTGGTTGAGATCCGGCCCGCTGGCAGGGCCGGTCGCCCCGTGGTTCAATCGGTGCTGTGGCCGCCCTGAGTGGTCCGCGCTCCCCAACCCGGCAGGCGACAGACGAGGCATCACCCATGTTCGGACGACGCAAGGCACCGCGACTGCCGGGACGCATCGACACCCTGATCGGTCGTGGCACTACCCTGCGTGGCGAGATCGAGTTCGGCGGCGGCCTGCATATCGATGGCGCGCAGCACGGCGATGTGCGCGGCAGCGAGGGCGCGGTCCCGTCCACACTGTGGGTCGGCGAGTCGGGTGCGGTCCGCGGCAACGTCGAGGTTACGATCGCAGTGATCAACGGCGAGGTCGTGGGCAACGTGCGCGCCGCGCAACGGCTGGTGCTTGGCGCCAAGGCCCGCATTAAGGGCGATGTGACCTACGGTGTCATCGAGATGACTCTGGGCGCGCGGGTCGACGGTCGACTTGTGCCCCTGTCCAGCGTTGGCGCCGAGAACCGGGCGCCCGTCGCCAGCGCTCTGCCCGCCGCCGGCGTTCTGGCCACTCCGGTCGCCGATCCGGCGCGGTCGGACAATGTGCTGCGGCCCTTTGACCTTAGGCAGGGGCGCAACTAGCATGCGCCGCCGGCCGTTTCCCGCGAGGAT
>JBILMF010000197.1:0-4332 GCA_044375655.1 Steroidobacteraceae bacterium
GCGGGGCTGATTGCGCACCTTGATTTGGTGATCAGCGTGGACACGTCGACGGCGCATTTGGCGGCTGCGCTGGGCAAGCCGGTGTGGATTTTGAACCGGTACGACACCTGCTGGAGGTGGTTGCTGGGGCGAGAGGACAGCCCGTGGTACGGATCGGTGAGGCTGTACCGGCAGGGCGCCGATCGCGACTGGCGGCCGGTGCTCGAGAGGGTGGCAGGGGATCTCTCGAAGTGGTCGAAGGATCATCCCGTCCGCTGACGACCCACGCGATACGGCGCAGCGCCGCGCTCAGATCGCCATCGGCTGCGCCGCTCCGCCTCGCTGTCGCCGGCCGTCGGCAGGTTACGGGGGTCCGTCAGGGGCCGTTCAGCGTGCCGTCTCGACGCGCAGCAACTGCCCGACCCCTGCCGCCCGACCGGCCTCGAGATCGCGGTCGCTGTCGCCGATGAGGATCGAGGCCGCCGGGTCGACATCGAGCTCGCGGATCGCGCGCAGGATCATCCCGGGCGCGGGTTTGCGGCAGTCGCAGACTTTTGCGAACTCCTCGACGACACCGTCGGGATGGTGAGGGCAGTGGTACACCGCAGCCAAGTGCACACCGTGCAGCGCCAGCTCGTCGCGGTAACGCTGTGTAAGCCTGTGGTAGTCGCCCTCTGAGTAGAGGCCGCGGGCGATACCCGACTGGTTGGTGATGACGATGAGCAGATAACCCTCGCCGGCAAGGCGTTGCAGCAGGCCGATCGCACCCGGCGCGAACCGGAAGTCCTCCCAGCGGCCGACATAACCTGTATCGATGTTGATGACGCCATCGCGGTCAAGGAAGGCCGCTTTCCGACTGCCCGGCATTTGAGCGGATCAGTTGGGCGGCTCGCCCAGCCTGGCGAGGATGCGCGTGGTCGACAGGTCGGGGACGAGGTCGAGGATGGCGATTTGGCCGCCAGCCGCGGTGACGCAGGCGCCGCCAGCAACCTCGCCGGCGATGTAGTCCCCACCCTTGACGAGGATCTGCGGCAGCACCTCGCAGTAGAGCCGCTCCGGGGTGTCTTCGGCGAACGGCACCAGGTAATCGACGCACTCGAGCATGCCGAGCACGGTAAGGCGATGTTCGAGGGGGTTGACCGGGCGCGTTGGGCCCTTCAGTCGCCGTACCGAGGCGTCGTCGTTGACGGCCACGATGAGCATGTCGCCCAGCGCCCGAGCGCGCCGCAGCAGGTCGACATGGCCCGCGTGCAGCACGTCGAAGCAGCCGTTGGTCATGACGGGAACCTTGCCCGACTTTCTCGCGGCGGCGACGATCTCGGCCAAGCTTTGCGCATCCACGACCTTGCGCAGCAGGTCTGACGAGGGCGCGGCGTTCCGGGCATGGAGGATTTCGCCGACCGTGGTGGTCGCCGTCCCGGACTTCGCAACAACGAGTCCGGCCGCGATGTTCGCCCACTCCATGGCCTCCCGCAGCGGCAGTCCGCTGCCGAGGCCGGCGGCGAGCGTCGCCACGACGGTATCGCCGGCACCGGTGACATCGAACACCTCTCGGGCCCGGCTCGGCAGGTGTACGGGTTCGCAGTTCCGTTCGAGCAAGGTCATGCCATGTTCGCCGCGGGTGACGAGCAGCGCATCGAGTCCGAGACGTTCGCGGAGATTGACGCCGCGCTCGACGATGCTCCGCTCGTCGCTACAGCGGCCGACCACCGCCTCGAACTCGGCGAGATTCGGCGTGATGACGGTCGCGCCGGCGTAGCGCGTGAAATCCGTGCCCTTGGGGTCAACGATGACCGGTTTGCCGGCAGCGCGGGCCACCGCGACCATCTGTGAGGTCTCCGGACCGAGGAAGCCCTTGGCGTAGTCGGAGAGCACCAGTACGTCGGCATTCTCGAGACGGTTGCGCACGCCGTCGATCTTGGCGTCGGCGGACAGGCCGGCGGTGGCTTGCTCGAAATCGAGGCGCACCAGCTGCTGCCGACGCGACATTACCCGCAGCTTGCGGATGGTCTGCCCACCCGCGACCTTGATGAGTCCGTGGCTGACGCTTTGCTGTTCGAGCAAGCGGGCAAGCTCGGCACCGGCTGAGTCATCGCCTATGAGACCGACCAGCGTGGCCTGACAGCCGAGCGCCACGGCGTTCAGCGCGACGTTGGCGGCGCCACCGGGTCGGGTCTCTTCGAAATCGACCAGCACCACCGGCACGGGCGCCTCGGGCGAGATGCGCGAAGTGCTCCCCACCCAGTAGGTGTCGGCCATGACATCGCCGGCGACGAGCACCCGCGCCGCGGAGAAGTCGAGTTTCGCGAGGTTGCTCATCGGGATGCGGGCGAGGGGACGAGACCGAGCTCGATCTCGATGTCGGCGCACAGCGTGTGCGCGAGGAAGATATGCGATTCCTGAATGCGCGCAGTGTCGTTCGACGGCACGACGATCGCGAGGTCGCAGAGTGGCAGCATCTTGCCGCCATCGCGGCCGAGCAGACCGATTCGCGTCACGCCCAGTTCCGCGGCGGCTTGCAGGGCCGTCAGCATGTTGGGCGAGTTTCCCGAGGTCGAGATGGCGATCAGACAGTCGCCGGCTCGGCCGAGCGCGCGGACCTGGCGCGCGAAGACCTGTTCGTAGCCATAGTCGTTGCCGATGCAAGTCAGCGCCGAGGTGTCCGTGGTCAGAGCCACCGCAGCCAGCGGCTCCCGCTCGGCGTGCAGACGTCCGGTCAGTTCGGCGGCGATGTGCTGACAATCCGCCGCCGAGCCGCCGTTGCCACACAGCAGCAACTTGCCGCCGCGGCGCAGCGAGTCGGCGATCCTCTGGCTTGCCGCCGCCAGCTTCGGCTGCAGGCCCGCGAGGCGTCCGAATGTTTCGATATGCGCCTGCAGTGCTGCGGAAAATGTGCTCATCCCGACCTCCTTGACCCTAGAGATTGTAGATCAGCGGGCTGCCGTTGGCTGCCAATCGGCCATGACAGGGGCGGGCCTATTGGATACCCTTCGGCCAAATGTCGAAAGGATTCCGGAACAGTGTTTCGGGTCGGGCGCCAAAGCCCCTTCCCCCCGCCCTCCACAACCTCTTTTCGCGCGCTTTCGCCGCCCATCAGGCCGGGCGTATCCGGGAGGCACTGGGCCTTTACCTGCAGGTGCTCGAGTCGGTTCCGCGGCACTTCGACAGCCTGAACATGGCCGGTCTGGCGAGCCTGCAGCTCGAGAACTGGGACGGCGGCGCGCAGCTGTTGACGAAGGCGATCGAGGTGAACCCCGGCGTACCGGCGACCCTCAGCAACTTGGGCGTTGCCATGCTTGAACTGCGGCGGACGAAAGAAGCCGTCGCCGCCTTCGATAAAGCCCTGCGGCTGCAGCGCGACTTCGTCGATGCGCACTTCAACCGGGGCAGGGCGATGCTCAGCATGTCCGAGTTCGCCGCAGCTGCCGAGTCTTTCGGCACTGCGGCGCGACTCCGACCGGCGCACGCCGAGGCTCTGCAGTTCCGCGGAGTGGCGCTGAAGCTGCTCGGCGATCGACAGCAGGCCCTAGCCAGTTTCGACGCCGCCTTGAAGGTGCGCGGCGACTATCCGGACGCCCTCAACAACCGCGGGGTCACGCTGTTCGAACTCGGTCGGCATGCAGAGGCGATTGCCGACTTCGACGCCGTGCTGCGCTTGCGGGGTCCCCACCCCGATCTCTACAACAACCGGGGTCGGGCACTGCAGGAGCTGCGACGTCCTCTGGAGGCGATCGAGGACTTCAATGCCGCGATCCGGCTGCGGCCGGACCATGCGGACGCCCTCAACAGTCGAGGCAACTCGCTGCTGCAGTTGCTGCGCCTCGAGGAAGCCATGGAGAGTTTCGAGGCCGCGCTGCGCGCCCGCCCCGGCTACGTCGAGGCCATGATCAATCGCGGCAATGTGCTGCTCGAGCAGCGTCGCTTCGAAGAAGCGATAGCCGTGTACGACACAGTGCTCGAATCGCGGCCGGGCTACGCCGAGGCGCACGTCAATCGCAGCAATGCGCTGATGCAGTTGCTGCGTACGGACGAGGCGCTGACGCATCTCGACATGGCGATCCGTCTTCAACCCGACCTCGTTGGCGCCCATGTGAACCGCGCTCACCTGTGGCTGAACGTAGGCGATTACGAGCGGGGCTGGCCGGAGTTCGAATGGCGCTGGAAGGTCGTCGGTCTCAACGCCACAGCGTTCCGCAGTCCGGATCACGGTCTGTGGTTCGGCAGTGAGCCAATCCGCGGGGCGCGTCTCGTGCTCGCCCACGAGCAGGGCATTGGCGACACGCTGCAGTTTTGCCGTTACGGGCGGCTTGCTGCCGAAGCGGGCGCGCACGTGATCTTCGTTGTGCCGAGGCC
>JBILMF010000063.1:0-16126 GCA_044375655.1 Steroidobacteraceae bacterium
CCAGCGCATGCGCGATGCCTCGATCGCCGTGCTGCGCAAGATCGGCGTCGACACGGGCGGCTCGAACGTGCAGTTCGCGGTCAACCCGGAGGACGGACGGCTGATCGTGATCGAGATGAACCCGCGCGTGTCGCGCTCCTCGGCGCTGGCCTCCAAGGCCACCGGGTTCCCAATTGCCAAGATCGCCGCCAAGCTCGCCATCGGCTACACCCTCGATGAGCTGCGCAACGACATTACCGGCGGCGCGACCCCCGCGTCCTTCGAGCCGACCATCGACTACGTGGTCACCAAGATTCCGCGCTTTACCTTCGAGAAGTTCCGCGGGGCCAACGACCGGCTGACCACGCAAATGAAGTCTGTGGGCGAGGTCATGGCCATCGGTCGCAGTTTCCAGGAGTCGTTGCAGAAGGCGTTGCGCGGCCTCGAGACGGGGCTCGACGGACTCACTCCGGTGACCCGGCTGCCTCTCGACGAGGACGCCGCGACGGCGCTCGCGCAGAACCTGCGCCTGCCCGGTCCGGATCGGCTGCTGCAAGTGGCCGACGCCTTTCGCGTTGGCTGGTCGTTCGCGCGCATCCACGAACTGAGCCGTATCGACCCGTGGTTCCTCGAGCAGATCAGCGAGCTGGTCGCGCTGGAGGTAGAGCTCCAGCGTGGAGGCCATGCCGCCCTCTCCGCAGAGCGTCTGCGCGCGCTCAAGCGCAAGGGATTCTCCGACAGCCGGCTGGCGCGCCTGGTGGGACGCAGCGAGGGCGACCTGCGGGCGATGCGGCGGCGTCTCGGCATCCGACCGGTGTTCAAGCGTGTCGACACCTGCGCCGCCGAGTTCGCCACCTCGACGGCCTACCTGTACTCGACTTACGAGGAGGAGTGCGAAGCTGCGCCCACGACGCGGCGCAAGATCGTCATTCTCGGCGGCGGTCCGAACCGTATCGGCCAGGGCATCGAGTTCGACTACTGCTGCGTACACGCGGCGCTCGCCCTGCGCGAGGACGGCTTCGAGACGATCATGATCAACTGCAACCCCGAGACGGTGTCGACCGACTACGACACCTCCGACCGGTTGTACTTCGAGCCGCTGACACTCGAGGACGTGCTGGAGGTCATCGATCGCGAGAAGCCCGAAGGGGTGATCGTGCAGTACGGCGGGCAGACCCCGCTCAAGCTGTGCCGGGCGCTCGAACGGGAGGGGGCACCAATCATCGGCACCTCACCGGACTCCATCGATGTCGCCGAGGACCGCGAACGATTTCAGAAGCTGGTGCAGGCGCTCGGGCTGCGCCAGCCGGCCAACGCCACCGCGCGCACCGAGGAGCGGGCGCTCGCGCTCGCCCGTGAGGTGGGCTTTCCGCTGGTCGTTCGACCGTCGTACGTGCTGGGCGGTCGGGCCATGGAGATCGTCTTCAACGAGGACGACCTGCGCACCTACATGACCGATGCGGTGAGGGTCTCGAACGAGAGCCCCGTACTGCTCGATCGTTTCCTTGACGATGCCGTTGAGGTTGACGTGGATGCGGTGTGCGACGGCAAGCAGGTACTGATCGGCGGCATCATGGAGCACGTCGAACAGGCGGGTGTGCACTCGGGCGACTCCGGGTGTTCGTTGCCGCCCAACAGCCTGTCGCAGTCGCTGCAGGATGAACTGCGGGAGCAGACGCGCCGACTGGCGCTCGCGCTGAACGTGGTCGGCCTGATGAACATCCAGTTCGCCATCCAGAACGGCGTGGTGTTCGTGCTCGAAGTCAACCCGCGGGCCTCGCGCACCGCGCCATTCGTTTCCAAGGCGATCGGCCTGCCCCTGGCCAAGATCGGGGCCCGCGTGATGACGGGGCGCTCGCTCGAGGCGCTCGGCGCCACCCGCGAGCGCCGACCCGGCTATTTCTCGGTGAAGGAAGCCGTCTTCCCGTTCGTGAAGTTCCCCGAGGCGGACCCGATGCTGGGTCCCGAGATGAAGTCGACCGGCGAGGTGATGGGCACCGGCCGCAGCTTCGGCGAGGCCTACGCCAAGGCGCAGGCCGCCTCGGGCGTCGTGCTGCCGCGCTCCGGCCGCTGCTTCCTCAGCGTGCGCGAGCGCGACAAGGCCGGCGTGGTGCACCTTGCCAGGCAGCTGCTCGCCCGCGGCTTCGAACTCGTGGCCACCGAAGGCACGGCGCGGGCGATCGCCGCGGCCGGGCTGCCGGTGCTCAGCGTCAACAAGGTGCGCGAAGGTCGCCCCCACTGCGTCGACATGATCAAAAACCGCGAGATCGTGCTGATCGTCAACACCACCGAAGGCAAGCAGGCGGTGCGCGAGTCACATTCCATCAGGCGCGAGGCCGTGCAGCGACGCGTCACCTACTACACGACCCTTGCCGCCGCGCTTGCGACCTGCGAGGCTCTGGACTCGCTCGACCAGGTCGACGTGAACCGGCTGCAGGACCTGCATCGCGAGGTCCTCGCATGAAGGAGAACTCCCCGTGAAGCGCAATCCCATGACCATGCGCGGCGCCGAGATGCTGCGTGCAGAGCTCAAACGGTTGAAGTCCGAGGATCGTCCCAACGTCATCAAGGCAATCGCCGAAGCACGCAGCCACGGCGACCTCTCGGAGAACGCCGAGTACCACGCGGCCCGCGAACAGCAGGGATTCATCGAGGGTCGCATCAGCGAGATCGAAGCCAAGCTCTCGACCGCCGACATCATCGACGTGTCGCAGCTGGCCGCCACCGGCAAGGTGGTCTTCGGCGCCACAGTGGAGCTGGAGGCCGAGGAGGACGGCAAGCGGGTGACCTACACCATCGTGGGCGAGGACGAGGCCGATATTCGCGCCGCCCGCATTGCCGTCACCTCGCCGATCGCGCGCGCGCTGATCGGCAAATCGCAGGGCGATGTCGTGGACGTCGCCGCGCCCGGCGGCACCCGCAGTTACGAGGTCGTGGCGGTCCGCTACGAGTAGCCGGGTCTCGGTTGCAACCGACCCCTCAGTCTGGAAGCAGGATTTTCGGCAGCTCCGCCCGACGCCGATAAAGCGTGGCTACATGGCCGATCCGCCCGACGAGCGCGCTGTCGGTGCGCCGCGCCAAATCGTCCAGGGCCGCGTCGCGGGCCTCCCGTTCGGCACCCGTCATGCGCACCTTGATGAGTTCGTGGTCGGCGAGCGCGCGCCGGGTCTCGGCCACGACGCCCTCGCTGACGCCGGCATTGCCGATGAGGATGACCGGCTTGAGGGGGTGGGCGAGGCCGCGCAAGTGGCGGCGCTGTCTCTCGTTGAGCTTCATCCGCCGATTGTACGCCGCCGGGCGCTCGACCGACCTCCGCTGCATATCCGGGAGCCCGGTTGCGGGGGGCGGCTGACCGGCCCCTGAACTCGGCCGCCGCCGCGCGGTCGAAAGACTGGTTAGGGTGCAGCCAATGGTGTACGTTGCCCGTTTGGCGCAAGGGATTGCGCCCGCTGAGGAAAAGACATGAACGACCTGATGAAGAACTTCGTCGTCTGGGCGCTGATCGCGGTGGCCGTGCTGGTGCTGTTCAGCCAGTTCGTACCGCGGTCCGCGCCGGTATCCGAGCTGAGCTACAGCACGTTCCTCGATGAAGTCCGCAACGGTCGCATCGAGAGCGTGGTGTTGCAGGGCGACACCATCAGCGGCACCCGTAGGGACAAGACCACTTTCGAGCTCTACAACCCTGAGACAGACAACACCGCGCTGATCGGTACCCTCACCAAGGCCGAGGTCTCGATCGTCGGCAGGGCTCCCAAACAGCCGAACTTCCTCTCCCAGCTCGTTCTGCAACTCGCGCCGGCGCTGCTGCTGATCCTCGTGTTCGCCTGGATGCTGCGGCAGATGCAGGGTGGCGGCAACGGTCGGGGCGCAATGTCCTTCGGCAAGAGCCGTGCGCGGTTGCTGAGCGAGGACCAGGTTGCCGTCACTTTCGCGGACGTGGCCGGGGTCGATGAGGCCAAGCAGGAGGTCGGCGAGATCGTCGACTTCCTCAAGGACCCCTCGAAGTTCCAGAAACTCGGCGGCAAGATCCCCAAGGGCGTGCTCATGGTGGGCAGCCCGGGCACCGGCAAGACTTTGCTCGCTCGGGCCATCGCGGGTGAGGCCAAGGTACCGTTCTTCACTATCTCCGGTTCGGACTTCGTCGAGATGTTCGTCGGCGTCGGTGCATCGCGCGTTCGCGACATGTTCGAGCAGGCCAAGAAGCACGCGCCGTGCATCATCTTCATCGACGAGATCGACGCGGTCGGGCGTCATCGCGGCGCCGGCCTCGGCGGCGGCCACGACGAGCGCGAACAGACGCTCAACCAGCTCCTCGTCGAGATGGACGGGTTCGAGGGCAACGAGGGCATCATCGTCATTGCCGCCACCAACCGCCCCGATGTGCTCGACCCTGCGCTGCTGCGTCCCGGCCGCTTCGACCGTCAGGTCGTGGTCCCGCTGCCCGACGTGCGTGGCCGCGAGCAGATCCTCAAGGTCCACATGCGTAAGGTGCCGCTGGCCGACGACGTCAAACCGGCGCTCATCGCGCGCGGGACGCCGGGCTTCTCCGGCGCCGACCTCGCGAACCTCGTCAACGAAGCGGCCTTGTTCGCCGCCCGCGCCAACCGGCGCATCGTGGGCATGGAAGAGTTCGAGCGCGCCAAGGACAAGATCATGATGGGTGCCGAGCGGCGCTCCATGGTCATGACCGAACAAGAAAAGCGCATGACCGCGTACCACGAGGCGGGACACGCCATCGTCGGCATCTCGGTTCCGGAACACGACCCCGTGTACAAGGTCACCATCATTCCTCGGGGCCGCGCCCTTGGCGTCACGCAGTTCCTTCCCGAGCAGGACCGGTACTCGATGAGCAAGCGCCGCATCGAGAGCGGCATCGCCACGCTGTTCGGCGGTCGCATCGCGGAGGAACTCATCTACGGGGCCGATGCGGTCACTACGGGTGCCTCAAACGACATCGAGCGGGCGACGGATCTCGCGCGCAGCATGGTGACCAAGTGGGGACTCTCCGACCGGCTCGGACCGCTCACCTACTCTGAGGAGTCGGGCGAGGTGTTTCTCGGTCGCTCAGTCACCCAGACCAAGCAGGTCTCCGACGAGACCGCGCACGCCATCGACCAGGAAGTTCGGCGGGTCATCGAGAGCAACTACCAGCGCGCGCGCGATATCCTGCAAACCAACTTGGACAAATTGCACGCGATGGCCGACGCGCTCATAAAGTACGAGACCATCGACGAGACGCAGATCAAGGACATCATGGCGGGTCGCCCGCCGAGCCCGCCGACAGGCTGGGACGACTCGGTACCGAGCGGCCCGCAGGGCGGTGCACCGCGTCCTGCGGCACAGCCCGGCGGCATCGGCTCCCCGGCCGGCGAGGGCAGCGCAGGCTGATGCGTTCGCACCTGCAGGCCTTGCGGCTCCACTGACGTCCTGCCCGGCGTGCTGCTGCACTGCGCTGGTCGCACGCTCGATCTGCGCACGCCCGTCGTGATGGGCGTGCTCAACGTCACCCCAGACTCGTTCTCCGACGGCGGCCGCTATGCGGGCCCGGAGGTCGCGCTGGCCCGCGGCCTGCGGATGCTCGATGAGGGCGCGACCGTTATCGACGTCGGTGGTGAGTCCACCCGTCCGGGCGCCGATCCCGTGCCTCCCGACGAGGAACTCGAGCGGGTTCTGCCGGTGGTCTCCGGGCTCCTCGCCCGCGGGGCATTAGTGTCGGTCGATACCAGCAAGCCCGAGGTGATCCGAGCCGCTGCGGAGGCGGGCGTTCACATGGTCAACGACGTCTACGCCTTGCGCCGCCCCGGTGCGCTCGAGGCTGCTGCGGCGGGAAGCGCCGCCGTATGTCTGATGCACATGCAGGGCGAGCCGCGCAGCATGCAACGCTCTCCCGGCTATGGCGATGTGCTCGCCGAGGTCGGCGCATTCCTCGCGGCGCGGGTGCGCGACTGCGAGGCGGCCGGCATCGATCGAAAGCGGCTCGTGATCGACCCGGGCTTCGGTTTCGGCAAGACGCTCGAGCATAACCTCGATCTGCTGCGCGGACTGCCGGCCCTTGCGGAGGCGGCGGGTACGGATCTGCCACTGCTTGCGGGGCTATCGCGAAAGTCCATGCTCGCCGCCCTCACGGGTCGCGACATCGATTCGCGACTCGCGGGTAGCCTCGCGCTCGCGTGGGCGGCGCTCGATGGCGGAGCGCGTATCATTCGCTGTCACGACGTCGCCGAGACCTGCGATGTCGTAAAAGTTTGGGCGGCGCTGCGCCGTCGCGGAGGCCCGGTTTGACGAGACAGTACTTTGGCACCGATGGCGTGCGCGGCACGGTCGGCGAGCCACCGCTCACCGTCGATTTCGTGTTGCGACTCGCGAGCGCGGCGGCGCGTGTGCTCGCGCCGCAGGGTGGCAGCGTGCTGATCGGCAAGGACACGCGTCTTTCGGGGTACATGTTCGAGGCCGCGTTGGAGGCGGGATTCGTGGCCGCTGGCGTGGACGTCATGCTGATCGGGCCGCTGCCGACGCCCGGGATCGCCTACATGACGCGACATTTCGGCTGCAGTTTCGGCGTGGTAATCAGCGCTTCGCACAACCCCTACCACGACAATGGCATCAAGTTCTTCGACGCCGGCGGCGGCAAGCTCTCCGATGCGGAAGAGGAGCGCATCGAGGCCGAGATCGCCCGGGATCCGATCACCCGCGCGTCGCGCGAGCTGGGCCGCGCTTCGCGGGTCGACAAGTCGCGCAAGGCGTACCAGGACTTCTGCATCTCGACGATGCCCGCCGGCAGCTCGCTGGAGGGCATGAAGATCGTCATCGACTGCGCGCATGGCGCCGGCTACAAGGTTGCGCCGCGCATCCTCGCCGACCTTGGCGCGGAGATCGTGCCGCTCGGCTGCTCGCCGAACGGCCGCAACATCAATCAGGCCTGTGGCGCGATGGCGCCCGATTTGCTGCAGCTCACGGTCCCCGGCGTGCGCGCGCAGGTCGGTATTGCGCTCGATGGCGATGGTGATCGGCTGGTGATGGTCGATCACCTGGGCCGCAAGGTCGACGGCGACCAGTTGCTGTACGTGATCGCTACCCATCGGCATGCCAGCGGTCGCCTGCAGGGCCCGGTGGTAGGCACTTTGATGACGAACTATGGTCTCGAGCGCGCGTTCGCCGAACGGGGCATCGGCTTCCACCGTGCGCAGGTTGGGGATCGCTATGTGCTCGCCAAGCTGCGCGAGACCGGGGGCGTACTCGGCGGCGAGACCTCTGGTCATCTGCTGACGCTCGATCACACGACCACTGGCGACGCCATGATCGTCGCACTCCAGGTGTTGGCGATCATGCGTGACACGGGACAGACCCTCGCCGAGTTGACCGCGGAACTGACATTGCTGCCGCAGACCATGGTCAATGTTCGGGTAGCCCGCCGCTTTGATCCGCTGCAGGTGGACGGAGTGCGCAACGCGCTGACCGACATCGAAGCCCGGCTTGCCGGGCGCGGGCGTGTGGTGTTGCGCGCGTCCGGCACCGAGCCATTGATCCGGGTGATGATTGAGGCGGAGGACGCCGCGGAATCGCGGGCGCTCGCCACCGAACTGGCTGACGTCGTGCGCGGGGCAGCCCCGCCGCAGGAGTGACTCCCATGAGCCGACAACCGATGGTGGCGGGCAACTGGAAGATGCACGGCTCGCGGGCCGCCAACGAGACGCTGCTCGCTGGCGTGCTGCAAGGCGCAGGTTCGCAGCCCGCCGCGCAGGTGGTCGTCTGCCCGCCGCATGTGTATCTCGCCGAGGTGGGGGCACGGCTTGCCGGCAGTGCGCTGCAGCTCGGTGCGCAGAATCTGTGCGCCGAGCCGGGGCAGGGTGCCTACACGGGTGAGGTGGGGGCGGCGATGTTGCGCGATGTGGGGTGTAGCCACGTGATCGTCGGGCACTCCGAGCGGCGTTCCCTCTACGGCGAGACCGACGAGCTAGTGGCCCGAAAGGTAGTCACTGCTCTGACTGCGGGACTCGTACCGGTCGCCTGCGTCGGCGAACTGCTCGATGAGCGCGACGCAGGCCGGACGCATGAGGTGGTCGGGCGCCAGCTCGAGGCGATCATCGAGGCAGTGCGGGGGACGGCGGCCGGCCTTGCGGGACTTGGCGGCTGCGTTATCGCCTACGAGCCCGTGTGGGCCATCGGGACCGGTCGGACGGCCACACCAGAGCAGGCTCAGGACGTTCACGCCTTCATCCGTGGGCGAGTTGCCGCGAGGGATGCTACAATCGCCGGCTCGTTGAGGGTCCTCTACGGCGGCAGCGTCAAGCCGGGCAATGCCCGAGAGCTGTTTGGCATGCCCGACGTGGACGGGGGCCTCATCGGGGGTGCCTCACTCAAGGCCGAGGATTTCGTCGCGATCGTCGCGGCGGCGGCCGGGTGAAGGACTGGCCTCGGGGCCGGGAAATCGGAATCGACACATGTTGCTTACGGCGCTGACCATCATCCAGGTGTTTGCCTCCTTGGCGATCGTCGCCCTCGTGCTGCTGCAGCGTGGTCGTGGTGCCGACGCCGGCGCGGGCTTCGGCGCAGGTGCATCGGGCAGCGTCTTCGGTGCACGCGGGGCAACCACTGGCCTGTCACGTGCGACCGCCGTGCTTGCCGCGGTCTTCATGATCAACAGCCTCGCGCTGGCCTGGCTCGGCACTCGGCCGGCCGACACCACCGCCGAGGGTTTGCTGGGCGAAGCTGCGACCGAGGTCGCTCCTGCGCCTTCTATTCCTGTGCCTGGCGCAGGTGGTGTGCCTCCGACTCCGGTGCCTGCAGCGCCTGCACCGGCGCCCTGAGGGCATTCGTAAGCGCACAGCCGGAAAAACAGTTGAGCGGACGTGGTGGAATTGGTAGACACACTAGCTTGAGGGGCTAGCGCCGCAAGGTATGGGAGTTCGAGTCTCCCCGTCCGCACCAAACTCGACAAACATCCTGCTACAATTCGCGCCGCTTCGCGCACGGGGGTTGCGCGGCCATCGGCCGCGTTCGTGCCAGGGCATAGCGGAATGTTGACGAATTATCTTCCTGCCTTGATTTTTCTCGGCGTCGCCACCGGTCTGGCGGCGGTCCTGCTGCTCGTTGGTACCAGCTTCGGGCGCTATTTTTCCCGAGCTCCGCACGACCCACAGAAGCTTTCGCCGTACGAGTGCGGCTTCGAGGCCTTCGAAGACACTCGCATGAAGTTCGACGTGCGTTACTACCTCGTCGCTATCCTTTTCATCGTCTTCGACCTTGAGATCGCCTTCCTCTTTCCATGGGCGGTGGCCCTCGACTCGATCGGCGCGTTCGGTCTGGTGTCGATGGGTATCTTCCTCGGCATCCTGATCGTGGGCTTTATCTACGAGTGGAAGAAGGGGGCTCTCGAGTGGGATTGAGCGAAGAGGGCGCCGCGCACGAGTTCGCGCAGCGCGGGTTTGTCACCACGCAGGTTGACAACCTCGTCAACTGGGCTCGCACCGGGTCGCTTTGGCCGATGACCTTCGGGCTCGCTTGCTGTGCGGTGGAAATGATGCACGCGGGAGCGTCTCGCTACGATCTCGACCGCTTTGGCGTGGTGTTCCGCCCGAGCCCCCGGCAATCAGACGTCATGATCGTGGCCGGCACTCTGGTCAACAAGATGGCGCCGGCGCTGCGCAAGGTCTACGACCAGATGCCGGAGCCGCGGTGGGTGATCTCGATGGGGTCGTGCGCAAACGGCGGTGGGTACTACCACTACTCCTATGCCGTAGTCCGCGGCTGCGACCGTATCGTCCCCGTGGACGTCTACGTGCCCGGCTGCCCGCCCACGGCGGAGGCCTTGCTCTACGGCATCATCCAGCTGCAGAAAAAGATCGCGCGCACGAGCACGGTGGCGCGACCATGAACGTGGCGACCATCGAGGCGGTGCTCGGGGGGCGGGCGCGCAGCGTGCCGGCGCTGCCCGGCGAATTCGCGATCGAGTGCGAGTCAGCGGTGCTGCTCGAGGTCGCCAGGACCCTGCGCGATCATCCTGAACTCAACTTCGACATGCTCGTCGATCTCGCGGGCGTCGACTATCTCGACTACGGCAAGTCGGAATGGAAGACCGCGGGTGCCACGGGTTCGGGATTCTCGCGCGGCGTCAATCGAGACCCGCGCGCGGAGGGTGCCGGCGCGGTCGCTCGCAAGCGCTACGCAGTCGTGTCGCATCTGCTGTCGGTGCGGAGCAACCGTCGGTTGCGGCTGCGCGTGTTCTGTGATGACGACGACGAGCCGATGATCGACTCCCTCGTCGGCGTCTGGGCGTCGGCGAACTGGTTCGAGCGCGAGGCGTTCGACCTGTTCGGCATACTGTTCCGTGGTCATCCTGACCTGCGGCGCATCCTTACGGACTACGGGTTCATCGGTCATCCGTTCCGCAAGGACTTCCCGCTCATCGGCAACGTGGAAGTGCGCTACGACCCGCAGAAGCGGCGCGTGGTCTACGAGCCGGTCAGTATCGAGCCCCGTGTCCTCGTGCCGCGCGTCATCCGCCACGACAATCGCTACGACCCGGCGCTCGTCGAGCGTCCCGTTGGCCCCGGCACGGCGAACTGAACCATGGCCGAGATCCAGTCCTACACCATGAATTTCGGGCCGCAGCATCCGGCGGCTCACGGCGTGCTGCGGCTCGTGCTTGAACTCGACGGCGAGGTCGTGCAGAAGGCCGATCCCCACATCGGGCTTCTGCACCGCGCCACCGAGAAACTCGCCGAATCGAAGCCCTTCAACCAGTCGATCGGCTACATGGATCGGCTCGACTACGTCTCCATGATGTGCAACGAGCACGCCTACGTGATGGCGATCGAGCGGCTGCTCGGCGTCACGCCGCCGTTGCGTGCCCAGTACATCCGCGTGATGTTCGACGAGATCACGCGCATCCTCAATCATCTGATGTGGCTCGGGGCACACGGTCTCGACATCGGCGCGATGACGGTTTTCCTGCTCGCCTTCAAGGAGCGCGAGGACCTCATGGACTGCTACGAGGCGGTGTCCGGCACCCGCATGCACGCCACCTACTATCGCCCGGGTGGCGTGCATCGCGACCTGCCGCGCGAGATGCCGCTTTATCAGGCTTCGCGCTGGCGTTCGCAACAGGATGCCGACCGGCTCAACGAGGCACGTGCCGCGGGGCTGCTCGAGTTCATTGCCGACTTTACTCGACGCTTCCCGAAGGCCATCGACGAGTACGAAACGCTGCTCACCGATAACCGTATCTGGAAGCAACGCACCGTCAATATCGGCGTGGTGAGTCCGGAGCGCGCGCTGCAGCTCGGCTTTTCCGGACCCATGCTGCGCGGCTCCGGAATCGCCTGGGATCTGCGCAAGAAACAGCCGTACGAGGTCTATCCGCAGCTCGACTTCGATATCCCGGTAGGCGTCAACGGGGACTGCTACGACCGCTACCTGGTGCGCATCGAGGAGCTGCGTCAGTCGAACCGCATCGTCGCCCAGTGCATCGAGTGGTTGCGTCGCAATCCGGGTCCCGTAATGGTCGCCGACGCCAAGGTGCGCCCGCCGCGGCGCGAGAACATGAAAGGCGACATGGAATCGTTGATCCACCACTTCAAGCTGATGACCGAGGGCTACTGCGTGCCGGAGGGCGAGACCTACGCCGCGGTCGAGGCGCCGAAGGGCGAGTTCGGCATCTACCTGGTGTCTGACGGCGCCAACAAACCCTATCGCCTCAAGTGCCGTGCGCCTGGGTTCTCGCACCTCGCCGCACTCGAGGAGATGGTGACCGGACACATGCTCGCGGATGTGGTCGCCGTGATCGGGACGCAGGACATCGTCTTTGGGGAGATCGACCGGTGAGCGGGACCATGCAACCCGCGGACGGGGTCCGCACCAGCGATGGCCAGTTTTTCGTGCCTGGCGACGGGCCCAATGTCGCGCTGCTCACCGAGCACACGCGCCACGAGATAAACGGGTGGATCGCCCGTTTCCCCGCGGGCCGGCAGCGCTCGGCGACGCTCTCCGCGCTGCGCTTCGCGCAGGAGCAGAACGACGGCCACCTCAGCACGGCGATCATGGATGCCGTCGCCGAGTACCTGCGGCTACCGCCCATACAGGTGTACGAAGTCGCGAGCTTCTACTCGATGTTCGAGACGCACGACTGTGGGCGCCACCATGTCAGCGTCTGCACCAACATCAGCTGCTGGCTGAACGGCGCCGAGGACATCCTCGCTCATTGCGAGCGCAGGCTGGGCATCAAGGTCGGCGAGAGCACTGCCGACAAGCGGATCTTCCTCAAGCAGGAGGAAGAGTGTCTCGCCGCCTGCACGGGAGCCCCGATGATGATGGTCGACCACGTGTTCCACGAATACCTGACCCCCGAGAAGGTCGACAAGATTCTCGACGAACTCAAGTGAGTCCCGCGGCATGAGCAACGCACTCGAAACCTGGCGCGACCGCATGAACCTCGTGGTGTTCGAGCCGCTGTCCATGGAAAAACCGTGGACGCTCGACAGCTACCTCAAGATCGGCGGTTACTCGTCGTGGAAAAAAATACTTGCCGGCGAGATGACTCGCGAGCAGGTCATCGAGGCGGTCAAGGCGAGCGGTTTGCGCGGCCGTGGCGGGGCCGGATTCCCCACGGGTACGAAGTGGAGCTTCATGCCGCGGAACGCGCCCATGCAGAAGTACGTGGTTTGCAACTCCGACGAGAGTGAACCAGGCACCTGTCACGATCGCGACATCTTGCGCTTCAACCCGCATGCGCTCATCGAAGGCATGGCGATCGGCGGTTACGCGATGGGAGCGACCGTCGGATACAACTACATCCGCGGCGAGTTCCTCGGCGAGCCGGTCCCGCGGTTCGAGGCGGCGGTGAAGGAAGCGTACGACGCCGGTTTGCTCGGCAGGAACGTGCAGGGCTCGGGTATCGACTTCGACCTCTATACCTTCGTCGGTGCGGGCGCATACATCTGCGGCGAGGAGACGGCGCTGCTCGAATCGCTTGAGGGGAAGCAGGGCAAGCCGCGGTTCAAGCCGCCTTTCCCCGCGGCGTTCGGGCTCTACGGGCAGCCGACCACCATCAACAATACGCAGAGCTACGCGTCGGTACCGACCATCCTGCGCAAGGGGTCGGACTGGTTCCTCAAACTCGGCACCACCAACGCTGGCGGCACGGTGATCTTCTCGGTGTCCGGCCACGTTGCCAAGCCCGGCAACTACGAGCTGCCGCTCGGCATTCCGTTCAAGGATCTGCTCGAGATTGCCGGCGGTATGCGCGGCGGTCGAAAGCTCAAGGCCGTCATCCCTGGCGGCTCGTCTGTCAAGGTCGTTCCCGGCGAGACCATGATGGGCGTCAACATGGACTACGATTCTCTGCGTGCGGTCGGCTCGTCGGTCGGCTCGGCGGCAGTCATCGTCATGGACGAGACGACCTGCATGGTGCGTACGCTGGAACGCATCTCCCGCTTCTACAAATCCGAGTCCTGCGGGCAGTGCACGCCCTGCCGCGAGGGAACGGGCTGGCTCAATCGCGTGCTCAAGCGGATCCTCGCGGGCCAGGGACGCATGGACGACCTGCAACTGCTCGTGGATGTCGCCAACCGCATCGAGGGCCACACGATCTGCGCGCTTGGCGATGCAGCCGCCTGGCCGGTGCAGAGCTTTGTGCAGCGTTTCCGTCACGAGTTCGAGTACATGATCCAGCACGGCGGTCGCAGTCTCGTCGACGGCCAGAAGGAGGCGGCGTGAGCCGCGTGCGCTAGCGATGGCAGCAAATCCGCAGGACGATCTGGTCAACGTAGAGATAGACGGCAAGCCTGCCAAGGCCCGCAAGGGCGCGATGATCATCCACGTGACCGACCAGCAGGGCGCCTATGTGCCGCGCTTCTGCTACCACGACAAACTGCCGGTGGCAGCCAATTGCCGAATGTGTCTCGTCGAGGTCGAGAAGGCGCCGAAGCCGCTTCCCGCCTGCGCGACCCCCGTTGTCGAGGGCATGAAGATTTTCACCCGCTCCAAGGCGGCCATCGGTGCGCAAAAGGCGACGATGGAATTCCTTCTCATCAACCATCCGCTCGACTGCCCGATCTGCGATCAGGGCGGAGAGTGCGAGCTGCAGGATCTCGCCCTCGGTTTCGGTCGTGACATCGCGCGTTTCAGTGAGCGCAAGCGCGTCGTCAAGGACAAGAACCTTGGTCCTCTCGTATCCACCGACATGACGCGCTGCATCCACTGCACCCGCTGCGTGCGGTTCGGCCAGGATATCGCAGGCATTCCGGAACTCGGCACTACGGGCCGAGGCGAGAACATGGAGATCGGCACGTGGATCGAACGCAGCGTCGACCATGAGCTGTCCGGCAACATCATCGACCTCTGTCCGGTGGGTGCGCTCAACTCCAAGCCTTTCCGCTACCAAGGACGCTCCTGGGAAATGACCCAGCTGCCTTTCGTGGCGCCGCATGACGGCTTCGGGTCCAACGTCTTTGGTCACGTGCTGCGCGGCAGACTCAAGCGTGTCGTGCCGCGCCCGAACGACGACATCAACGAGACCTGGATCGCCGATCGTGACCGCTTCAGTTACGAAGGCGTGCATGCCGCCGACCGGCTGCTCGCGCCGATGCTGCGCATCGACGGTGAGTGGCGTACTGCGAGCTGGGAGGAGGCGCTGGACGCTGCGGCACGTGGCCTCAAGGCCGCAGGTACAGCACTCGGCACGATCGTCCATCCGTCGTGCACGCTCGAAGAAATGCATCTGGCAGCGCGCCTCACGCGCGGGCTGGGATCGGCGCACATCGATCATCGTCTGCGCGGACGCGACTTCCGCGATTCGGCCGCTGATCCCCGACAGCCGTCCCTCGGCATGAGCCTTGCCTCGGTCGATTCGCTCTCCGGCGTGCTGGTTGTGGGCTCCAACCTGCGCGCCGAGCTGCCCCTGCTCGCACACCGGTTGCGCAAGGCCGTGCTGCGCGCGGGTGCGCAGGTCGCGTTCCTCGATTCGCGCGTTCGCGAGTACCGCTTCCCGGTAGCCGCCAGCATCGCCCGACCGGCCGCGGAGTGGGTCCACGAGCTTGCAGCGATACTCGCCGCAGTGCGCGACTTGACGGGTGTGCATCCGGGTGAATCCTTTGCCGGGCTGCTGCGGGGAGTCGTTCCCGATGCGCGACAGCAGGCGGCGGCGGCGGCGCTGTGCCGTGGCAGCGCCCGCGCGGTCTGGCTCGGAGCAATGACTCTGCGCCATCCGGCGGCAGTCGATCTGCGGGCGCTTGCCGGGGAAATCGCACGGCTTGCCGGGGCTACGCTCGGCATGCTTGCCGAGGGGGCGAATGCCGCCGGAGCATGGCTTGCCGGTGTGGTACCGCATCGCGCCGCCGGTGGCTTGGCACTTCCGGGCGATGGGACTGGCCTCGATCTGCGCAGCATGCTCGAGAGCGCACAACGCGCGTACCTGCTGGTCGGGGCCATCGAGCCCGCAGCGGACATGGCTGAGCCCGCACTCGCGTATCGGGCGCTTGGTTCGGCGGCCTGCGTGGTGGCGGTGACTCCCTACGTGACCGAAGAGTTGCGGCAGTTCGCCCATGTGCTGCTGCCTATGGCGTGTTTTGCAGAGACCTCAGGCACCTACGTCAATCTCGAAGGTCGATGGCAGAGTCAGGGCGGGATGGCCAAGCCGCAAGGCGAGGCACGGCCCGGCTGGAAGATCTTGCGGGTGCTCGGCAATACCCTCGAGCTGCAAGGATTTGCCTATCAGGGCTCCGAGGAAGTCCGCGACGAGCTGGCGGCGCTGGTTGCCGCCAACGAGGGGGGGGCCGTGCCCGCCGCGCTTGTTACCCGGCACCTGCCGGCGATCGCGGCGGTAAGCGCTGCGGCCGACTTCGAGCTCGAGATGCTCGACGTGCCTATGTACTCGATCGATGCGGTACTTCGGCGCAGTCCTGCCCTGCAGCAGACCTTGATCGCGAGGTCCGCCGTCGCTGTCGCGGGGAGTGATCGCTGATGGATCCGTTGTTGCAGCTCTGGAGCGGACTGCCGGACTATCTGCGCTCGACCGCGTGGATCCTCGTGGTCACCGTCGCGGTGATCCTCTCGGTGGCGTTCACCACGCTTTGGGAGCGCAAGATCATCGGTTGGATGCAGTTGCGCAAGGGGCCTAACCGTGTCGGCAGCGTATTCGGGTTCCTGCCGG
>JBILMF010000236.1:0-4278 GCA_044375655.1 Steroidobacteraceae bacterium
AGGCCTGGGAGCGGTCGGAGGTCGAGCTGCTCCTCGAGGCCGCGGCCCGGCTCCCCCGCCGCCACCCCTGCGGCCTCCGGCGGTCGGCCTGGTTCGACCTGGCGATCCGTGTCGCCTGGGATTCGGGCCTCCGATGGGGAGACCTGGTCGCCCTGCCGGTCGCCGCGATCCGGCCCGACGGGACGGCCTCGGTCGTCCAGAGCAAAACCGGCCGGCCGGCCGTGTTCCGCCTCGCGCCGGGGACGATGGAGGCCCTGCGGGCCAGCCTGGCGGCCTGCCCCAGGGCGATCGTCTGCCCGTGGCCGGCCAGCCACGAGACATTCCTCGCCCAGGTTCGCCGGCTCGTCAAGAAGGCCGGGATCCGGGCGGGGACCTGGAAATTCATCCGCCGGGGCTCGGGGACCGACGTCGAGGTCCAGAGGGGCGGCGCCGGTCATCTCCATCTCGGGAACACCCGGGCCGTCTTCGACCGCCACTACGGGAGCCAGGCGATCATCGGCCGGGCGACCCCGGCTCCCCGCGAGCTGCTCGTCGAGGCCCTCGCCCGACGGCCGGTCACGCGGTCTCCCGCTCCCTGCGCGGATGCACGCCCGCCAGCCCCACGAATTGCTCGAGCCGAGGCCAGAACCCCACCACCGCAAGCAGCGGGTTGAGCCAGTCCGACATCACGCAAAAATTCGTAGCGAACGGCGATTGATGATGGGCGGCGTGCCCGTCTGGCGACGACAGCAGGCCGATCAACTGGAGCCCCCGTATTGGGCGTGAGCATCTCTGGTGCGCCCAGCCGTGAACCTCGTTCGCCTGGGTCGCGAACGCCGCCGCCAGGGCGAGCCAGTTCTGCCCAGCCGCCAGGGCGACGATCGCGACCGCGGCAGCGGGCAAGATCGTCGTCCAGTTGCGCCGCCAGTAGTCGCCGGCGAGGAACGCCCGGGGCTCGGAGTGGTGCCGGATGTTCGGCGCGACGACATGCGTGCCCAGGATCGGCCACGCCGGGTCGCCGTATCGGTCCTCCCACCAGTGAACGACGCCCGCCGCGAAGTCGGCGGCGAGCCACGCGGAGAGGGCGTAGAGCAGAATCAAGGCACGACTCCAGTCAGCGGGCCGCCAGGTAGAGCCCCGCGTTCGCGAACGCGTAGCCCAGGTAGGCGATCGCGAGGCCCGTCTTCCCGTGGTAGACGAGGTCGGCCGCGACGACGATGTAGATCACGCCCGTGACGGCGATCAGGAATGGGCTCACGGTATGGCCTCGACTTCGGCCAGACATGCCGCGTATCCCGCGAGGTCGACCGGCGTGTCGGAGGATTTCGCCTTGCCCTGGTGCCGGGCGAGCTTGTCTAGGATCATGATCTGCGCCCAGTCGGCGATCGTCAGCGGCGCGAGCAGTTTGTGCCCGAAGATCGCATTCACGGCCGCGACGGTCTTCGCGAAGTGTTCCGCCGGCGGGCCGTAGGTCGATCGCCGCTGGCGCACCGTCCGCGTCGCCGTGTCGAGCAGTTCCTCCGCCTTCGTCAGCGGCTCGGCCCCGTAGCCCGGGTGATTCGGGTCCTTCATCCTTCGCTCCCTTCTGATCGTGGTCACGGCGTGAAACAGCCAGGACGCTAACGTCCCCGAGGTGCCAGTCCAGGCCCCTTGGAACCGCCGGGCCAGCCGCTCGGCCTCGTCGAGGTCCGCGTCGGTGAGGATGTACCCGGTCACGAGGAGCGGACCCTCCCGCCGGCCGTGATCCGCAGGTTCTCGACGTCGAACTGCTGGTCGGCGTGAACCGTGACCACCGCGAACCCGTGGTTGTATTTCGAGAAACGCGAGTATTCCGGCCGGAGATCGCAGAGGCAGCCGGTACTCCAACAGAAGACCTCGCTCCCCCACATGTCGGGCTCGCAGTGTGCGCTGGTCCGGTGGCCGTGCCCCTCGAGGACCGTGTGATGGAGCCGGAGGAATGCACCGCGGGCCTGGTTGACCGGCGAGCTGATCCCTTTCCCCTTCTCGTGACCGTGGAGGACCGGCAGTTTCCCGAGCATGATCGGCCGCTTGTCCTCGACGAGTGTCATCCCGTGCCGCTCGATGTGGAGCCAGGCACCGAGGCCCATCTCCGGCTCGGCCGAGACCTCGGGGGCGTGTTGCCAGAGCCAGTGTTTCCAGCGCTCCTCGTGGTTCCCGGTCTTGAATACGATCGGGATCTTTTGGAACGACTGCCGCAGCCAGCCGAGCATTTCGCGGATCTGCGCCAGCTCGCCGGGGAGGTCGCGCTTTCTCGGATCCTTGATCCAGCGGCTGATCGTGTAGAAGTCCGCGATGTCGCCATTCAGGACGAGCGCGTCGATCCCGGTCTCGCCCAGGTGATCGACCGCGGCCTCGAGCGCGACCGGATCGTGATAGGGAACGTGAATGTCAGAGAGGATCCCGACCTTCCCGACGACGCCCAGGTCGTGCGTTGTCCACGGCTCGACCTTCGACGGCGGCATCGCGAACCGGTGTCCAGGCTGGCGGGCCGGCCGCGGGGCCGTGGCGTATTTCTTGTCGTTCTTGCGGCCGCTCTGGCCGAACTGCGCCCGAATGCGAGTCCTCGCCGCCTCGAGGCCGAGAGCGCCCCTACTTTCGGCGACGAGTAGCCTTGCCAGCCCGCGCGCGGAGTGGTTTGGATTCTCGGCCACGAGCCGTTTTACGACCGCTGTCATCGGATCGCCTGCCATTCTCTCGGCCCTCCTTTGCCTTTGGTTTTCTCAGCCAGTGGATGTCGTCGCCGATGCCGTCCGGCGTGTCGTCGTCGTCGGTCTCGTCGAGGCTCGTTTCCAGCCGTGGCATCGTTTGCCCCTCACGGTCAGTGCCCGATCCCGATCTTTAGCCCAGCCTCGTTGAGGGCCTCTTGCCGCTCATCGCAGCCGCAGCCGTCGAAGCCGACGGCGACCGCGACGGCGTCCGCGCGTTCCTTCGTGACCCCGACCGCCGAGAGGACCCGCTCCAGGTGATCGCCGAGGCCCGGCCGCGGGGCGGCGTCACAGTTGCGCCGCGCGGCCGGCGACCGCGCGGTCGCGCCGCAGCGGATACAGCGGAGGTTGTCGAACTTGCAATTCATGGGCAGTTTGCGACGTCATAGTTGGCGGGCAGGGTGCAGCGGGAAGTCCCTCGCGGCTCGAACTGAGGCGCGGACGGTTGCCCGCCATAGATCAGCGTGATCCGCGACACGCGGAACGTGACCTCCATCGTTTGGGCCGCCGCAGAAGCCGGAGGCCAGGGCGACATGACCCCCGTAGACGACAGGACGCCCCGCTGGTAGGCGGTGCCGGCCACGGGGCATCCAGAGACAGCCCAGTTGGTCGCCGTGTACGCTCCCAGTCGGGGGAAATCCACGAGCCCGGCGAGCAGGTTGACGTCGATCCTCGCATCGAACGGCGCCGCGCAGCCAGCCGCGCCGCACAATCGCCCGTTGAAAGTGTCGCTGTCTTGCTGCCTGATCTCGATCGTTCGGCAGGAAGGGGACGCCGTCGCGTCCCGAACGATCAGTTGCGGGAAGCCGTTGATCGTCGCCTTCGCCAGGCTGAACGTGTCGGGAATGCCGCCGGCGTTGAACGACGGAGAGTCTCGCGACAGCCCGGTAAAGGATTCGCCGAGCCGGCCCTCCCCCCAGGTCAGAGGCTCGAGCGACGCTCGCGTGGCGGGCGTCCCGCCGAGAACCCACACGCGTCGCACGAGCGAGACCTGGAGCGAGACATCGGAGAGGTCCGACCCAACGTTCGCGAGAATCTGGTGAACGGTGCCGGCCGAGCCGTAGTCCTCGGCGTAACCGTAAACGCCGGCCCCGCCGGCCCCTCCGGCCCGGGTCAGCGTGAACACCCCGACGGGGGCCGTGAAGAGGACCGACATCGACGCTTCGGCGACCGGGCCTTCGCACCCGGCCGAGGCGTAGCGGCCGAGCGTCACGGTGCCGAAATGCGATGTGCTGCTGGAGATCTCGACCTCGATCTCGTCGGGCGGCGCCGGGATCTTGCAGCAGCAGGACGAGCAGGGCAGCAGGACCATTCGTCAGCACTCCGCCGAGATCAGGTACCAGGCATTCAGCGGGCCGCGGGCCACCGCGACCCAGCGGCCCGACTGGACCGTCGCGAACCGGTTGACCACTCCCGCCAGTTCTCCGCTTTGGGTCTCCGAGCCGGGCGTCCCGCCCTCCCAGAGTTGGATCGTGGCGGTCGAGCCCTTGTTCCAGACGGCGGTCGTCTTTCCGAGCCGGATCGGCTCGCCGCCGTCGTCGCCTGGTTGCCGGAAATGGATCGGCGGCTGATC
>JBILMF010000064.1:0-15895 GCA_044375655.1 Steroidobacteraceae bacterium
CTGCGGGACACCCAGCAACCGATGCAACGATGTGCGTGTGGGGTTGTTTACGTTGCCAAAAAAGGCGGCGCTTTATACCATGCACCTCCCGTAAAAACAACGCTTTACGGCCGCCCAGATTCTCGCGCCCCCACCGCACGGTCCCGTTGCCACCCGCCCATGCCCGTCACCCTCAAGAGCCCGCAGGAACAACAGAAGATGCGCGAGGCCGGCCGACTCGCGGCCGAGGTGCTCGACATGATCGGCGAGCACGTGCGCCCCGGCGTCACCACCGACGAACTCGACCGGCTCTGCCACGACCACATCATAACGGTGCAGCGCGCGATCCCGGCGAACCTCAACTACCGCGGTTTCCCCAAGACCATCTGCGCCTCGGTGAACCACGTCGTCTGCCACGGCATCCCCGGGGAACGGAAGCTCCGCGACGGCGACATCATCAACATCGACGTCACCGTCATCCGCGACGGCTTCCACGGCGACACCAGCCGCATGTACTACGTAGGCAAGCCCAGCGTACAGGCGCAAAGGCTGGTCGAGACCTGCTTCGAGGGCATGTGGCGCGGCATTCAGCGGGTGCAGCCTGGCGCCACGCTCGGCGACATCGGCCATTCGATCCAGACCTTCGTCGAGGCCAGCGGCTTCTCGGTGGTCCGCGAGTACTGCGGTCACGGCATCGGCCGCATCTACCATGAGGATCCGCAGGTTCTGCACTACGGCGAGCCGGGTACGGGCCTCCGGCTGCAGCCGGGAATGACTTTCACCATCGAGCCGATGGTCAACGCCGGCAAGCGCCACGTGAAGCTGCTGCCCGACGGCTGGACCGTGGTCACCAAGGACCATTCGCTGTCGGCGCAATGGGAACACACCGTGCTCGTCACCGATGACGGTTTCGAGGTACTCACCATGGGCGCTCTGTCGCGCGCCCCCGGCGCGCTCGAGGGCGCGGCCTGATGCCGGCCAACGCGCTGCTCGAGGCGCTACCGGCAAGACTAGCCGCCGCCGCCCACACCGCCGAAGCCTACGCGCAGGTACTGCGCGACGGGCAGGCCGAACTCAGGCAGCGCTTCGAAGCCGAGGAGCCCGTGGAGACGCTCGTGCACGCGCGCGCGCAGCTTCTCGACGCGGTGCTGCGCGAGATCTGGCGAACCCGCCTGCCGGAGCACGACGCCGACTGGGCATTGGTCGCGGTCGGCGGCTATGGGCGCGGCGAGCTGCACCCCTGCTCCGATGTCGACATCCTGACGCTGGTACCCGCGCCACTCGACGAAGCCGGCCGTGCAGCCCTGGAGCGCTTCGTCACATTTCTTTGGGACATAGGCATCGAGATCGGCCACAGCGTGCGTACGGTCGAGGAGTGCCGCAGCGAGGCCGCCGGCGACGTCAGCGTGATGACCACCCTCATCGAGGCACGACGCCTCGCGGGCTCGGCCACGCTCGTCGGCTCGATGCTCGAGGCGCTGGCTCCGTCGCACCTCTGGCCCGTGAAGGAGTTTTTCGAAGCCAAGGTGCGCGAGCAGGCCGACCGGCACATCAAAGCCAACGATACGGCCTACAACCTCGAGCCGAACGTCAAGACCGGTCCGGGCGGACTGCGCGACATCCAGACCATCGCCTGGGTCGCCAAGCGCCACTTCGGCGTCGAGACGCTCGAAGAACTCGCCACGCAGGGGTTTCTCACGGCAGCGGAGGCGCGCCGCCTGCAGGCGGCGCAGTCGTTCCTGTGGAAGGTGCGCTTTGCGCTGCACACCCTGACGGGAAGGCGCGAGGATCGGCTGCTGTTCGACCACCAGATGAAGATCGCGCGCCTGTTCGGCTACGAAGATGCGACCTTCACGCTGGCAGTAGAGCAGCTGATGCAGCGCTACTACCGGACGGTGCTCGACGTCAGCCTGCTCAACGAACTGCTGCTGCAGCTCTTCCGCGAGGCGATCCTCGACGAGAGCGCGCCACCGCAGCCGCTCAACCCGCGCTTCCAGGTGACCAACGGCTACCTCGAGGCGCTGCACGACGACGTCTTCGTGCGCCAGCCCTCCACGCTGCTCGAGGTGTTCGCGCTGCTGCAGCAGAACGCGGAGATCCGCGGCGTGCGCGCGCACACCATCCGCGCCATCGTGCAGAACCTGTGGCTGATCGACGAGGAGTTTCGCCAGAACCCGCGCAACCACCGGCTCTTTCTCGAGATCCTGCGCGCCCCGGCCGGGGTCACCAACGAGTTGCGGCGCATGAACACCTACGGTGTGCTCGGCCGCTACATTCCCTCCTTCGGCCGGATCGTGGGCCGCATGCAGTACGACCTCTTCCACGCGTACACCGTCGATGCGCACACGCTGTTCGTGGTGAGCAACCTGCGCCGTCTTGCCCTGCCGCGCTTCAACCACGAGCTGCCCAGTCTTTCGCAGATCATGCAGTCGCTGCCGAGACCCGAGGTCGCCTATCTCGCAGCCCTCTTCCATGACATTGCCAAGGGTCGCGGAGGTGACCACTCTGATCTCGGCGCAGTCGACGCCGAGTCCTTCTGTCTCGAGCAGGGCCTGTCACGCTACGACGCGCGGCTCGTCGCCTGGCTGGTGCGCAACCACCTGCAGCTCTCGCTCACCGCCCAGAAGCAGGACATCTCCGATCCGCGCGTCATCAACGACTTCGCGCGCCTCGTCGGCGACGAGATCCACCTCGACCACCTCTACGTGCTGACCGTCGCGGACGTGCGCGCGACCAACCCGCGGCTGTGGAACTCGTGGAAGGCCTCGCTCTTCAGCGAGTTCCACGACCGCGTGAAGCGGGCGCTGCGCCGCGGTCTCGAGAGTCCCATCGACCAGGAAGAACTGAAGCAGGAACATCAGACGCAGGCGCGCGAGCTGCTCGCCGCCATCGGCGTGGCCGACGCGGCGGTGGATGCCGTGTGGACGATGCTCGCCGACGACTACTTCCTGCGCCATACGCCGCAGGAGATTGCCTGGCATACGCGCGTGCTCGCCGAGCGCGACCCGGACACCGACGAGCCGGTGGTCTCGGTTCAGGCCGAAAGCGAGCGCGGCACCACCTCCATCATGACGTACGCGCCGCACCGCCAGCACGGCTTTGCCCGCACCACGGCAGTGCTCGACCAACTCGGGTTCAACATCGTCGATGCACGCATCACGCCCACCGGCGACGGCAACAGCATCGACCTCTACCACGTGCTCGAGGACGACGGCACGCCGATCGCCGACGCCGAACGCCACGAAGAAATCGAACGCGCGCTGCGGCGCTCGCTCGCCGCGCCGCGGGACTCGGCCATGAGCGTGTCACGGCGTGCGCCGCGTCAGGTCAGGCTGTTCAACACGCGTACGCAGATCGCGGTCACTGCGGACGAACGCAACCGGCGATCGGTGCTCGAGATCATCGCTGCGGACCGCCCGGGCCTCCTCTGCGACATCGGCAAGGTCATGATGGAAGAGCGCATAGATCTGCTCGGTGCAAAGATCATGACCGTGGGCGAGCGCGCGGAAGATGTCTTTCATGTCAGCGACACCGGGCATGGCCCGCTCTCGGAGGAGCGCGCGCAGCGGCTGGTCGCGCGCATGACCGAGGCCCTCGAGCAGCGGCGCGCGGCCTGAGTCGTCCGGCATGAACCCGGATCTCGATCTGCTGCAGGCCTACCCGTTCGAGCGTCTCGCCGCGCTCAAGGCTGGTGTCAACCCGCCGGCCGGACTCCCGCACATCGCACTCTCGATCGGCGAACCGAAGCATCCGCCGCCGCCGTTTGTACTCGATACGCTGCGCAACTCGCTCGCCGGGCTCGGCGCCTACCCGGCGACTGCCGGCACTGCCGAGCTGCGCTCGGCCTGTGCGCGCTGGCTGGAGCGGCGGTTCGGTCTCGGCGCAGGCAGCGTGGGCAGCGCGAACGTGCTGCCGGTCAACGGTACCCGCGAGGCGCTGTTCGCGATCGCGCAGGCGGTCGTCGACCGCGGCGCGTCGGGCGCAAGCGATCGCGGCGCGTCGGGCGCAGGCGATCGCGGCACCGACACCCGCCCGCTCGTCGCGATGCCCAATCCGTTCTACCAGATCTATGAGGGTGCGGCGCTGCTCGCCGGCGCGGAGCCTTGCTTCATCGACACGCCGGAGTCGAACGGCTTCCTGCCCGATCTCGCGGCGATTCCGGCCGCGATCTGGGATCGTGTGCAACTCCTCTATCTTTGCAGCCCGGGCAATCCCGGCGGGGCAGTGCTGGACGTCGAGGGCTGGCGGCAGGCGCTCGCGCTCGCCGAGCGTCATGACTTCGTGATCGCCGCCGATGAGTGCTACGCCGAACTGTACGCTGACGAGGGTGCACCCCCGCCGTCGCTGCTCAACGCCGCGGTGGCGGCCGGAAGAACCGCCTTCGAGCGCTGCATGGTGTTCCACAGCCTTTCAAAACGCTCCAGCCTTCCCGGTCTGCGCTCGGGTTTCGTGGCCGGCGATGCGCGGCTCCTTGAACGTTTCCTCCTCTATCGCACCTACCATGGCTGCGCGATGCCGCTACCCACGCAGGCCGCCAGTGCCGCGGCATGGAACGACGAGGCGCACGTGCGCGACAACCGCCGCCTCTACCGCGAGAAGTTCGCGCGGGTGATGCCGCTTCTGGCGCCGCACCTGCGCTTCCGGCCGCCGCAGGGCGGTTTCTACCTCTGGGCGGACGTCGGCGGCGACGATCAGGCCTGGACCCGCGATCTGTACGCCCGGCAGAACGTCACCGTCCTGCCGGGAAGCTATCTGGCGCGCACCGTCGCGGGGGTAAACCCAGGCGCAGGCCGCGTGCGCATCTCGCTGGTTGCCGGCCTCGACGAATGCGTCGAGGCCGCACGGCGCATCGTCCGCTTCATGGAGGAACGAGCAGCATGAGTACCCACTCGAGCCACGAGCACCCCGCACTCAAGGCGATCATCGAGGCCGCGTTCGAAGAGCGCGCCGAGATCAACCCACGCAACGTCTCGCGCGAACTCAAAGTAGCGCTCGACGAGGCGCTCGACCTTCTCGATGCCGGCCGGGTCCGTGTCGCCGAGAAGCAGGACGGCCGCTGGATGGTCAACGACTGGCTGAAGAAGGCCGTGCTGCTCTACTTCCGCGCCTGGGACAACCGCCTTATCGAGGGCGGGCACACACGGTTCTTCGACAAGGTTCCGCTCAAGTACGCCGCCATGGATGAGGCGACGCTGCGCGCGGGCGGCGCTCGCGTTGTGCCGGACGCGGTGGTGCGCAAGGGCGCCTACATCGGTCCGAACGTGGTGCTCATGCCCTCGTTCGTCAACATCGGCGCCTGGGTCGACCAGGGAACGATGGTCGACACCTGGGCGACCGTCGGTTCCTGCGCGCAGATCGGCCGCAACGTGCACCTCTCGGGCGGTGTCGGCATCGGTGGCGTGCTTGAGCCGCTGCAGGCGGCCCCCACCATCATCGAGGACAACTGCTTCATCGGCGCCCGCTCCGAAATCGTCGAGGGCGTCGTCGTCGAGGAGGGCGCGGTGATCTCCATGGGCGTCTACATCGGCCAGAGCACGCGCATCTACGACCGCGAATCCGGCCGGATCAGTCATGGCCGCGTGCCCGCGGGTGCGGTGGTCGTTCCCGGCAGCCTGCCCGCGAAGGACGGCTCGCACTCGCTCTACGCCGCCGTGATCGTCAAGCGGGTCGATGCCCAGACCCGCGCCAAGACCTCGATCAACGAGTTACTGCGCGCGACCGACTGAGTGGCTCAGAAGCTCGTCGATACCGAGAACGAGAACTTCGCGCCCGAATCGTAGCGGTTGAAGAACACGCGGTTGCCGCCGCGCCGCTGGAATTCACGGTACTCGCTGCGCAGCAGGTTGCGCGCCTCGAACTTGAACTCGACTTCCCGACCGAAGAGTTCGAGCCCCTGGCGGGCGACGAAGTCGACACTCACCCCGGGCGACTCGATCACATCAGGCAGCCCGCCCGCGCCACGACCGGTCACCCGATCGCTCGCGTAGGAGATGAGCAACGTCTGCTGCGACAGCGACGCGGAGTCCTCGAGACCGAGCTGCAGGTTGGCGAGGTGCTGCGACTGGCCGGTCAGCGGCGCACCATCGTTGAAGAAGTTGCTCGCCGCCTGGATCGCCGAACCGAAGAGTGCCGCGGTATCCCCGGGCTTGATCTCGATCTGCGAGTCGGACCACGTGTAGTTGCCGATCACCACTGCTCGCCGGTTTGCAAGGAAAGCGGCGTCCGAGAAGGCATCCATGTCGAAGTAGAGCTGCGACTCGAATTCGACACCGTACAGCGATGCCGACGGTGCGTTCGCGTAGCTGGTGAGCGGATTGTTGTCGCTGAAGCTGGTGAAGGCTTCGATCGGCTTGTCGATCTGTTTCCAGAACCCGGCCACCGCCACGCGCTGGTTCGGCGGAAAGTACCACTCCCAGCGCGCCTCGGCATTGAGGAACTCGCTGTCGACGAGTAGCGGGTTGCCGATGTACGCGCGGTTGCTCTCGGGGTCGTAGTAAGCCTGCAGCATGAGCTCGCGGAACTGCGGGCGGGCGATGGTCTTCGACACGTTGAACCGCGCCTGCATGTCGTCGGCGAACTTCCAGGTCAGCGTCGCTGCCGGCAGAACATAGGAGTTGTCCAGACTCGTCCGCGCGCCGGAATTGCTCGGGGTCGAAAACACTTGCAGCGGCCGCACGTTCTGCTCGCCCTGCTCATGGCGCACGCCGATGTTCAGTTCGAGGCCCTCCACGATCTCGGACTGGGCCTGCAGGTAGGCGCCGCGGGTCTCGAGCTCCGCCGAGAAGGCGGGGTCGGACTCGGTCGACTCGATCAGACCTATGCGGTAGTACTCGATGATCGCACCGCCGAGCAGCAAATCGGGGCGCAGCATGCCCACCGCCGACTCGAAGTCGGAGGGCGCGAGGAAGAGGAACTCACGGCGCTCCGAGTCGCGCTCGGTACGGCTGCTCTCGAAACCCGCGGACAGCACGAACTGCGGCGAAATCTCGTAGGCAAAGTCGATGCCGCCAGAGACCAAAGACTCGTCGAGATCCGAGAAGGCGATCTCCGCGAAGCCGGTCTGGCCGTTGTCGAGGCGGTTGATGAAGTAGCTGCCATAGGGACTCGCCGCGATATTGGAGCGCGAGTAACCCACTGCCAGCTCGAAGGGCGCCTCACGACGCGAGTTTGCCACCGCAACGCGCGCGTCCACCTTGAGGGGTTCAAAGTTTAGTCCGCCACTCAGCTGCGAGCTCCAGACCTCGCGCTCGTACCAGCCTGTGTTCTGTTCGAGGAAGTCGAATCCGGTCTTCTGGCTGTTCTGGCGGCCCTCGGCCAGCGCCGTTCGCTTGATGGTGTCGCGTACGATGAGGTTGGTCCAACGGACCCGATTGCCCTCGCCAAACTCGTAACCGAGCCCGAACAGTCCGTTGACCACGATCCGGTTCTCGGTCGCGACCTCGCGGTAGTCCTTGTCTATCACGGCAAGCGCTGCGTCTGCCGCAGTCTGCTCGGTGTTGTCCTTGGTGCTCCACGAGTTGCTGTAACCGGCGGTGGCGACGATGCCGAGTTCGCCGTCACCGATGATGCGGGAGGTGCCACCGGTGAGCGATGCCGAGCCGTTGACCGGCATCTTGTCGTTGAACTGCACCACTCCCGTACGCGTGTTCAGAAACTGCTTGGCTATGTCGCCGGTGTCGATCTTTCCCGAACTGAGTTTTTCGCCGCTGGCCAGGAACGCGGCCATCGCCGGCGGAATGTTGCGGATGCCACGATCCATGCCGAGCGCGTCGTATTTGCTGCCGAAGTGGGTGTAGCCGACTTGCCCGCTGGTCTCGGTGTCGCCGCTGATACCCGCCCCGAATTTGAGGAAGGGGGCCTTGGGCACGGCGAGCGTCGTGAGGTTGATGAGCCCGCCGCCGAACTCGCCGGGCAGATTTGCCGAGTAGCTCTTTTGTACCAGCGAGGACGAGATGACATCGGTCGGGAAGATATCGAGCGGCACCGCACGGCGCAGCGGCTCGGGGCTCGGCAGCGGCGAGCCGTTCAGCGTCGCCTGCGAGTAGCGGTCACCAAGGCCACGGACGTAGACGAAGCCGTTATTGGCGACGCTCAGGCCCGTCACGCGGGACAGCGCACCGGCCACATCCCCTTCGCCGGTGCGCGCGATATCCTCGGCCGATAGCACCGAGAGCACCACGTTGGTCGCCTGCTGCAGGTTACGGTCACGGCGGCCGACGATCACAATCTCGCCCACTGTATCGACGTCGACGACTTCCTCAACGACTTCCTCCGCAGAGACTTCCTCCGCAGGCGGTGCGTCCGCAGGCGGTGACCCGACCGGGACCGTCTGCACGGCGGCCGAAGGAGTCTGCCCCAGCGCCACGATCGGCATCATCGCGGCAGCCAGCAGCAGCACGGTGCGGGACCCTGCGTATGACTTGTCCATTCCTCGTCCTCTGGATCTGCGCCCTGCGGTGTCGGCCTGGGACGACGACGCCCGTCGTCGCCCCACGCCGCGTAAGGTCCGTCTGCGGGGTCTTACGGCGTGATCCGCGGCAGGCTGGTGCAGGCCGTACCGGCGGTACCGAAGTTCGCGGTCGCCGAGTTACAGGTCCATCCGGCGTACCAGGTGTCCTCTGCGTTACGCACCGCGCCGATCCAGGTGGTGGTTTCGAATCCGGCGTCAACCGTCTTCGGATCGGTAGCGGTTCTCCCGGTCTCGTTGGCACCGTTGATGAACCCACCCGTCAACGAGGCCGTGAACGCCGCCGTGCTGTTGTTGCCGGCGACATTGAACACCGCAGCGGCCTGGTCGGCAGTGACCCCGCCGTCTCCGGCGCGGATCGCAGGCGTACCACACTGCATCGCCACCGAATTGAAGGTCGGCGGGCCCACCTTGCCGATCGCGGCATTGGCCGTCAGCATGTTGCTGCCGTCGAGACGCAGGCAGGGCAGGCCGGCGGTCACCACGCCGTTGACGAGCGCGGCATCCGCGCCACCGCGGAAGCGCATCGCGGCACCGTTGCCGGCCGCGTTGTTGCGGTGCACGAAGGTGAAGTTCGCGAGCTTGAGGAAAGTGCGCGGCTGCTGATTCTCCAGGGCGTTCGCCGTGTCGAGCTCGATCAGCGAGTCTGCACCGCCCGAGGTCTTCTGCACGGCAATCACGTGCTGGATCAGGCCGCGATAGCCCATGTCGACGTCGATGCTGTCATCATCCGCGCCGGTGATCACGAAGCGCGTTGCGTTGTGCGTGCCGCCGAAGAATTCGAGACCGTCGTCCGAGCTGTTGTGCAGTTGCACGAAGCTGATCGACGTGCCGCTGCCGACGCCCCCGGTGGTGAGTGCCTGCAGCTCTGAGTTGCCGGAAAGCACGAACCCGGAGAACCGGATCTGGACGAAACGCAGCGTGCCGCTGTTGTCGTTGGCGGTGGCGCCGCCGTAGAGCGCGGAGTCAACCGCGCCTTCGACCTGACGATCACACTCAGCCGTACCCGGAGGCGCGCTCGGAATGCGGCAGTCGGTGATCGGTGCCCGCCCGGAAATCACCACACCGCCCCACTGCCCCTGGGAGTCGTCGGTGGTCAGGCCGAGCACGTTGTCGCGGCTCGTGAAAATGATCGGCTGAGTCGCCGTGCCCACGGCGCTGATGCGGTTGCCTCGATTGACGTGCAGCCAGGATGTGCCAGTCGAGCCGTAAACGACCACGCCCGGCTGGATGGTGAGCGTCACCCCGCAGGCGAGACCCGCCGGCGTGCCGGCGGCGCCGCAATCATCGCCGACGTCGACTCGACCACCGAGTGAGTACAGGAGGCCAGGCAGACGCGGCAGCGTCGAGCTACGCGTGACGCGCGCGGGAAGCTCGCACACGCGATAGGTGCCCGTGGCACCGGTGATCGTTCCGGCATCGCGCAGACCCGGCGTGGCGTCGATGGTCGGACAGCCGGCGGCCGGCGTCACCAGGGTCGAGGCCGGCGGCGGCGGGGGCGGCGGGGGCGGCGGCGTGGTGACGTTCACGGTCACGTTGCCACCGCTACCAGGCGAGGCGATCTCCTCGGAGCCGCAACCGGCGAGAACCGCCACGGAGGCAGCGAGAAAGAGAAGATTCTTGTGCTTGTCGAGGATGTTCATGGGGTAACAGCTCCGTACGATCGAATCGCCGCCGCGGGGGGAAGTAGGGGACCGGTGAACCGCCCGACGCGCTGCACGCGCCCGAGTGTCTCCGGCCGCCGAGACTTTAGGCAGCGCGTGTGACATTCGGATGACGCTTCCATGACATCTCTGTGGCCGTCGGTCTGACCGGCACTGCGAGGGGGCCCGCCCTGACGCTACACTGCCGCGTCATGGAGAAAGCAGATGTGCGCAGCGATGATCGCGACACGCCGGAGCTTCGGCAGTGGATCGTGCGCGAGATCTCCGCAGGGGCGGTTCCTGACCGCATCCTAAATGAATTGATCGGCCGTGGATTCGACGCGGAACGGGCGGTGGACGTCATGACTGCAGCGCTCGAGGCCCGGCTCGCCGCCGCTCGGGTTGGGAGCGCGGCGGGTGAGGAACCGCGGAACACCGCGGCTCAAACCGCGGCGCCGGTGCACGAACCAACGCCGCTGCACAGACCAACGCCGCTGCACGTACCGCAACCGCTGCCGCATGACTGGCCTGCATGCGTGCGCGCCCTCGATCGCGATGTGCGCGTGCTCTTCAGCCTCGCGCACCCGCGGATCGTGCTCTTCGGCGGTTTGCTCTCCGGTCGGGAATGCGACGCGCTGATAGCCGACGCCCGCCGGCATCTCACCGTCTCGAACGTGATCGACATGCAGCAGGGAGGCGAGCATCGCGATGCCGGCCGTACCAGCAGCGGCATGGCGTTCGCCCGCGGCGCCACCCCACTGATCGCCCGCATCGAGCGGCGCATCGCCGCGTTGCTCAAGTGGCCGCTCGAGAACGGCGAGGCGCTGCAGATCCTGCGCTACGAGGTTGGGCAGGAGTACAAACCGCACTACGACTACGTCGACCCTGCGCAGCCGGGAGCTGCACCCTTCCTCGCCCGCGGCGGTCAGCGCGTGGCCTCGCTGGTGATGTATCTCAATTCACCGGTTGCAGGCGGTGCCACCAGTTTCCCGGACATCGGTCTGGAGGTCGCTGCCACCAAGGGGGATGCCGTGTTCTTCAGCTACGAGCGGCCGCACCCTTCGACGAAGACGCTGCACGGCGGCATGCCGGTCCGCGCGGGCGAAAAGTGGGTAGCCACGAAGTGGCTACGCGAGGCAGCACACGATTGAAGCGCAAGTTGCTCAGCCGAACCGGCCCGTGATGTAGTCCTCGGTCAGCTTGGCCTGCGGATTGGTGAAGATCTTGTTCGTCTCGCCCACTTCGATCAGATCACCGAGGTGGAAGTAGGCCGTGCGCTGCGACACGCGCGCCGCCTGCTGCATGGAGTGCGTGACGATGCAGATCGCGTAGCTCTCGCGCAGCTCGTCGATCAGGTCCTCGATACGCGCGGTGGCGATCGGGTCGAGCGCCGAACAGGGCTCGTCCATTAGGATCACCTCCGGATTCACGGCGATGGTGCGCGCAATGCAAAGACGCTGCTGCTGGCCGCCCGAAAGACTGGTACCCGGATGACTCAACCGGTCCTTGACCTCTTCCCAGAGCCCCGCTCGCCGCAGGCTGATGTTGACGATTTCGTCGAGTTCCGCGCGATCGGCCGCGAGTCCGTGGATGCGCGGGCCGTAGGCAACGTTCTCGTAGATCGACTTGGGGAAGGGATTCGGCTTCTGGAACACCATGCCGACCCGCGCGCGAAGCTGCACCACGTCCTGCCGCTTGTCGTGGATGTCCTGACCATCGAGGCGGATCGAGCCCTCGACGCGGGCGCCGACGATGGTGTCGTTCATGCGGTTGAGACAGCGCAGGAAGGTCGACTTGCCGCAGCCGGAGGGCCCGATCATCGCCAGCACCTGCTGCCGGCCGATATCTATGTTCACCTTCTTGATGGCGTGCTTGTCGCCGTAGAAGACGTCGACATCGCGGCAGGAGAACACCGGCTCCGGTACGGTCACGTTGCCGATGGTTTTGGTTCCCGGCGGCACCGGCAGGATCTTGGGCGAATCGTTCATGTCGCTCACCAGCGTTTCTCGAACTTGTTGCGCAGGATGACCGCGGTCGCGTTCATCACCACCAGAAACAGCAGCAGTACGATGATCGCTCCGGAGGTCCGCTCGATGAAGCCGCGCTCCGGCAGATCGGACCAGAGGAAGACCTGCACCGGCAGCGCCGTGGCCGGATCGACCACCCCGGTCGGCACGTCAACGATGAACGCCACCATGCCGATCATCAGCAGCGGCGCCGACTCACCGAGCGCGCGTGCCATGCCGATGATCGCGCCGGTGAGCATGCCCGGAATGGCGAGCGGCAGCACGTGGTGTGCCACCATCTGCAGACGCGAGGCGCCCATGCCGAGCGCCGCCTCGCGGATCGACGGCGGCACGGCCTTAAGCGCAGCACGCGAGGCGATGATGATGGTGGGCAGCGTAAGCAGTGTGAGCACCAGCCCGCCTACGAGCGGCGCCGAGCGCGGCAGCCCGAAGAACCCGATGAACATCGCGAGGCCGAGCAAACCGAACACGATCGATGGCACTGCAGCGAGATTGTTGATGTTGACCTCGATGACGTCGGTGATGCGGTTGCGCGGCGCAAACTCCTCGAGGTAGACCGCCGCGCCAACCCCAATCGGGAACGACAGCAACAGGGTGATCAGCAGCGTCAGCGCGGAGCCGATGAGGGCGCCACGCACCCCCGCCTGCTCGGGATCGCGCGAATCGCCGTTCGCGAGGAAAGCCGCGTTGAATCGCAGCTTGAGCACCTCGTCCCGCGTCAGCTTGTCGATCCATGCGACCTGCTGGTCGGAGAGTCTTCGCTCCTCCTCGATGGCTGTGCGGGACACTTTGCCCTTCAACAGCATGTCCACCGTATCGTCGGCAAGCAGCCAGAGCGTCTCGCGCTGGCCGATGATCGAGGGGTCGTCGACCACCCGCCGCTGCAGTTCGATCGAAGCCGCGCTCGATACGATGCCGTACAGCTGGCGCAGGTTCGCCCTGCCCTCCACCTCGGGGAACCGCTCGCGCAGTGCGGCACGCACCAGCGCCTGATAGTCGGCGACCAGGAGCTCGTCCGGGTTGCGCAGCCCCGCCGGGTCGATCACCTCGGCGTCATAGACGATGGGCAGCTGGATGTAGGTCTGGCGGAATACCGAAGCGCCCTGGGCGAAAATCGTGCCGAAGAGGAACACCACGAAGCCGATGCCGGCGAGCACCGCGGCCAGACCATAGGCGCGGAAGCGCTGCTCCGCGCGGTAGCGGCGCGCCAGGCTGCGACGTACCAGCGCCTGCGTCTCCACCGCGGTTTTCGGGATGCCGCTACTCGTACTGCTCACGATACTTCCTCACGACATAGAGGGCGATCACGTTGAGCAGCAGCGTGACCAGGAACAGCACGAGACCCAGCGCAAAGGCCGCGAGCGTCTTCGGACTGTCGAACTCCTGGTCGCCGACCAGCAGCGTGACGATTTGCACGGTGACCGTGGTGACGGCCTCCAGCGGATTCGCGGTCAGATTCGCCGAGAGGCCGGCGGCCATGACCACGATCATGGTCTCGCCGATGGCGCGGGAGATGGCGAGCAGCACGCCGCCAACGATGCCCGGCAGGGCGGCGCGCAGCACGACCTGGCGGATGGTTTCGGAGCGGGTCGCACCGAGCGCGTACGCACCGTCCCGCAGGCTCTGCGGTACCGCGGTGATCATGTCGTCGGACAACGAAGACACGAACGGGATGATCATGATGCCCATCACGAGACCGGCGGCGAGCGCGCTTTCGCCGGCGACCGGCAGACCGAGCGCCTCGCCAGCCACGCGCAGCGCCGGCCCCACGGTGGTGACGGCGAAGAAACCATAGACCACCGTCGGTACGCCGGCGAGCACTTCGAGGAGCGGCTTGACCACCTTGCGCACCCGCAACGGCGCGTACTCCGCCAGATAAATGGCCGAGAACAGCCCTATGGGCACCGCGACCACCATGGCAATGAAGGAGATCAGCATGGTGCCGGCGAACAGCGGCACCGCACCGAACGCGCCGGAGGAGCCGACCTGATCGGCGCGGATCGCCATCTGCGGACTCCAGTTCGTCCCGAAGACGAACTCTGTGATCGGTACGATGCCGAAGAAGCGCGAGGCCTCGAAGACGATCGACAGCACGATGCCCACCGTCGTGAATACGGCAACGGCTGAACAGCCGAACAGTCCCCACTCGATCACCCGCTCGTAGGCGTTGCGGGCCCGCAGGTCGGGCCGGATGCGCGCGCGGACCACCAGCAGTCCGGTGATTCCGGCGGCGAACACGACGACCGTGAGCGCAAGCTGCGCGATATCCCGCAGCTCGAGGTACTGGGCGGCCGCAATTCGCGTGTGTTCCGCGACCATCTCAGGCGGCACGTTTCCAGCCACCACGTTGCGCAGGTCGTTGAGCAGCAGCGAGAGCTTTTGCGCAGGCATCGACTGCAGCTCGGCAGGCAGCTGCGCGAGCACCAGCCGGGTGATCACCGTGTCCTGCAGCGCAATCCAGACGCCGAGGATGACGAGTGCGGGCAGCCCGCACCAGATCGCGGTCAACAGTCCGTAGTGACCGGGCAGAGAGTGCAGCTCGCGCACACCGCGCAGCCCTCCCACCACGGCAATGGACCGCGCCTTGCCGACCTGAAAGGCCAGCACCGACAGCGCCACCACCAGCACCAAAAGAATCGGAGGACTCATTAAGCCGTAAGACCTGTGGAGGAAGGGGACCCGCGGGGGCCGCGTATTCTATCGCCTCCGCATGTCGGGGCGACGACCGTCATCCAAAATTCATCTGCCCGTCAAGCCCGAGACCGGGCGGCAGCCCCGGAGCCCATGCCGCTCAGTACGCCCATGTGACGTCGACCTGCAACCGCTGGTAGTCGCGATCGGTCAGAAGACGGGTGCTCGGCAGCGTCACGGCGGCGGGGATGTCGAGGTTGGTGTCATTCAACATGTACGTCACATTGAAGCGCACGTTGCGCGACATCTGCCACGCGGCGCGCAGCGCGCCGCCTCCGCCGTCGGTGTTGCCAGCCGCGAAGTCCGAGTCGATCCACTGCCCGAAGAGCGCGTCCTTCTCGATGACCTGATAGAGATAGCCGATCTCCCAGCTGCCGGGAATCACGGCGTCCGCCCGCCCGTAGTTGAAGCCCACGGCCCACGCCGTATCGAGACCGGCCGGGATGGATGTCGCCGGGGTAGTGCCGGGAACCCCATGGTCCGCCGCGAGGTTGCGCGCGACGTTGCCGTACAGCAGCAACGGCCGCTCAGCGAAGGTGAACTGGTACTCGCCAAGCAGTTCCACGATGTCGTAGTCGTTGGCGAGACAGGCTGCGCCCGGAGCCACCGCCCGGCGGCAGACCGCGCTGCTGGTGGTGGTCGAGTTGCCGAAGCTGCCGAAACCCGCCGAACCGGCACTCGCCCCCTGGAAGGGGTTGTAGCCGCGGGCAGCCTGATGGTCGTAGTAGGCACCGGCAACGAGCATGCGGCTGCCATCCGAACGCGCACTGCGCCAGCCGATCTGCGCGCCGAGCATCAGAGTGTCTGCGGCCGCGGCGCGCTCGGCAAGCTCGGTGACGAACGCGCTGCCAAAGAATCCATTCGCCGCCTGCTGCCACGCCACCGCAACGCCCTCCGGGTTGAGATCGTTGTCGAAGAAAAAGCTCGAGGTGCGCGCCCAGGGGTAGCGCATCTTGCCCGCGGTGATCCTCATTCGGTCGTTTGGCGACCACTCGCCATAGGCCAACTCGAGATCGAGCGGTTTGCGCGAATTGGCGTCGCTGAACGATTGGTTGGAGGAGCGCGCGTCACTCCCCTCGGCCGTGGCG
>JBILMF010000065.1:0-15799 GCA_044375655.1 Steroidobacteraceae bacterium
CCGCTGCGCTCGTACGGCGTGCGGATGAGGACGACCGGGTAGCGCCCCTCGCCCGGCGGCAGCCAGATGTCGGAGACGAGGTGCACGCCATCACGCATAGGCGTGCGTACGCCCAGCATCTGGCGGATCTTCAATGGTGGCGTGGCCGGCCAGGGACGCAGTTCGGGCGCGGCGGTGGCTGCAGCGGACTTGGCCGGCTGCGCCGCTACGGCGCCGAGCGCTGTCAGCGCGCCGATCATGATGCCAACTAGCACGGAGGCAACCTTGCAAACCCCTGATCGGGTTGATTCGACACTGCTCATCAAAGATACCTCTGGTAGGGCTGCGCCGCTGCGGCGGACATGCTGCGTTGACTACACCTTCGGCGCGCGTATCGAAGCAAAAGTCGACAGATAGTATCCAGAGTGTGTACGAGGGGTCAACCATCGACGCGCGGCCATGACCGAGACTAGCCAGTGCCCTCGTCTGGATTGCCGCCGGGCCTTACCGGAGGACGACTCCATCCGCACGCCGAGATCTGCGCGCTGATCGACAGCGCTCAGCGGCGAGCCTCGGGTGCTTCATTGAGCGTGGCAGTTGGCCGCAGGGACGTGGCGTCTACTGTCGGGAGTTCGAGGTGCGAAGGTCGCGTCGCGTCGTGGAAAATCCGCTGCCGCGCCACCGTCCACTGCGTATCGGTGCCGACGTCATTGCCCGTATTCTGGTTCGGGCTGATGCCGGGCGCACTGCTGCTGATTTCGATGCGGATGCGGTGCCCGGGTCTGAAGACGTGACCGACATGGAAGAACTTGAGTTCGAGACGTTCCGAAACGTCGGGCTGCATCGGTACTTGCCGGTCGTAGCCTTCCCGGTAGCGGGTTCTCAGGATGGCAGTTCGGTAGACGACGCGGATATCGCGACCGTCCGGCCCAACGTCATACAGATCGGCCACGAAGTCCGTGTCGCGCGCCGACGTAGAGGCGTACAGCACCAGCTTCACGGGTCCGAGCACGCTGAGGGCATCGACCATTGGAGCCGATGTGTATACGAGCATGTCATCTCGTGGGGCGAGGGCGCTCGGGTCCCGATATCGACCGAGGCGCAGGTCGAGGTTGGCCGGGTCGGGCATGAAGGCCACCTGCGTTGGATCGAATGCGTATGCGTCGAATGGTTCACGACGCGGCGCCGTCCAGTCCAATCCGCCCAGCCCGCCTTTCGAAGCGTTGGCCTGACCGTCGCTGCGCAAGTACAGCTTGCGGACCACGGCGCTGCGCAGTGGATACTCCTCGAGGTCCAACCACTGGTTCGTGCCGGTCAGGAAAACGCGCGCGCGTGGCCAGTCAAAACTTTCGGTGGTGCCGGCGAAGCAGCGCTTGAACCACTCCAGAGAGAGCCCGTCGATGTCCATCACGGAATGCTCTCCGCGATCGAGCTGCTCCAGGAACCTGCTTCCCCCTGTGCGGGTCTCGCCATGCGTCCATGGACCGATGACCAGAAACTGCTTACGGGCCGCCGGCGACTGTTCCTGCATGCCCTGCCAGTAGACCATGGCTCCGACCTGATCGTCGTCGTACCAGCCGGTCACGTGGAAAGCGGGTACATCGATGGTGCGGAAATCCGCCGGCATGAAGGTGATCGGCCGCCACCAGTTGTCCAGTGTCGGATGCCGAAGGATGTCGCGCACCATCGGCAGCTCGCGACCGAATCGGACGACGTCCGCAGTCATCAGCGGACGGTGGCGGAGCGTCGCCTCCAGATCCATCCTCGAGTCGGCGACAACGTTGTGGGACGTTCGACCGGACGTGCGTACGACCCAGTCGGCGAAGCCTGGCTGGAACGCGCCACCCATGAACGGAAGCTCGTAGAAGGGGTCGGCCCAAGCGGCCTGCGAGAACAGGCACGTCAGATGCGGCGGGCGTTCGCGCGCCGCAAGCCACTGGACGGTCCCCTTGTAGGATCCGTCGGTCATCGCCACCTGGCCGTTTGACCACGGCTGACGCGCGATCCACTCGATCGTGTCGTACCCGTCCTTCGCCTCGTTGAAGAAGAACGCGAACTCGCCCTCGGAATCGCCGCGACCGCGCACGTCCTGGTTGACGACGCCGATGCCGTGGGCAACCCAAGCTTGGGCGAGCTTCAGGATGCGGTCGGGAACGTAGAAGTCCCCGCTGCGCTCGTACGGCGTGCGGATGAGGACGACCGGGTAGCGCCCCTCGCCCGGCGGCAGCCAGATGTCGGAGACGAGGTGCACGCCATCACGCATAGGCGTGCGTACGCCCAGCATCTGGCGGACCTTCAATGGTGGCGTGGCCGGCCAGGGACGCAGTTCAGGCGCGGCGGTCGCTTGGGCTGCGTTCCTAGGCGGACCAGCCGCGGCCCCGAGCGCGACCACCGCGCCAATGATGCCCGCTGCAACGCGAACACTGCGAAAACGGCGGAATCCAGACAGCATCGACGCCCTCCAGTTCAGCCTCGGTGTCCCCTCCGGGTCCCACCATACGAAAGCTGGACAAAGACGCGGATTGTCAGCCTCACGTCACTGATCAAAACTTCACGCGTACGCCGGCGAAAACCGACCGACCGATGATGTCGTACACGCTGTAGTTCGAATGCACCGGCGCGAACGGGACACCACCCGGCGCGGGCGGCGGGTCGACGTCGCCGATGTTGTTGATACCGACGTACCCCGTGTAGCTCTTGCCTCCCGCCTCGAGCTTGTAGTCGACGGTCAGATCGACATACATCACCGACTTGACGGTGTTGTCATTGATGTCTTCCGCGCCGTACGCGTTGTTGAACTTTGCGGAGCCCAGATAACGGACACGCGGCCGCAGGCCAAGCTGGCCTACTTCGTAGTCGAGCGCAAGATTGAGCTTGAGTTTCGGCACACCGGCGCTGATGGCCTGTACCGTGGGGTCCACCTGACCGGCGATCTGGAAGGTCGTGAAGCCGTCGACCGACTCTTTCTTGTCGTAGAGGTAGCTGCCGATGAGACGCACCCCGAGACCACCGCCCCCGAACCAACCCGAAGACAGGTCGGTGCGATAACCGACCTGGAAGTCGACGCCGCTGAGCTCGACCTTGCCGATGTTGATGAACTTGCGGTCGATCTGTGAGATTGCGCGGGTCACGGGATCTCGCGAGATGGTGCCGCAGGCCGATGCGGACCCTGTTCGGTAGCAGCTCTCGAGCAAGGTTTGCCCCGGAAGCACGCCGATCGCACCTGCGAGATCGATCTGGAACCAGTCGAGAGATGCCTCGAGGCCGGACACGAATCCGGGCTTGAATACGAGGCCGATGGACCGCGTCTCCGCCTCCTCAGCGTCAAGATCAGGGTTCCCGATCTGGATTGCAAGGATGCTGCCGAGCGTGGCATCGAACACTGCAGGAATCCCCTGCGCTGCGCAGTTTGCGCGAATGGTCGGATTCGCCGCTTGCGAGGCGGTCCGACAGGGGTCCTGCGGCACGAACGTCGTGGCAATGCCGGGAGAGAAGATCTCCGCGGCGTTCGGCGCACGCACGTCGCTGGAGAGCGAGGCGCGCAGCAACAAGCTGTCGAATGGCTGCCAGGTGAGTCCGGCTTTCCATGTGTCGACCCCGCCTACGGAGCTGTAGTCGGAGTGCCGGTACGCCGCATTGAGACCCAGCGTGCGCGCAAGCGGCAGGTCCTTAAGCAGGGGCAGCGCGACCTCTGCGTAAAAGTCGGTCACGTCGAAGCCGCCATTGGCCGGGCGGCCGTTCGAAAACGACAACAGTGACGCTTGGGAGCCTGTATCGATCTGCTGTGCCACGGTCTCCTTACGTCGCTCAACGCCCGCTGCAACGGACAACGGGCCTGCCCAAAGATCGAAGGCGTCACCCGAGATGTTCGCGGCAAGAACATCCTGATCCTGCTGACGGTCGAAGAAACTCACGGCATCTACGTAGGCAACGGCTTCCCTGCTCGGAGATCCCTGGCCGAAAAGATTCAGCGGCACGCAACCCGCTGCGAGCGGCTGCAACGCCGCCGGCACGGTGGCGAGGTTCAGCGTGACGCGGCAAACGGGCTGTCCGGTACGCGGGCTGATGACGGCATCAACAGCGTAGTTGAGCGCCGGGAGGAGGCGATTTCCCGTCTGATAGCTGTCGAAGCGCGCCTCGCCATGCTGCGCGTAGGCGTCCCAGTTGAACCGCTCACCGAGTTGGCCGCGAACCCCCACCGCGACCGACAGCACGGAGCGCGTGTTGTTCGCCGTGTAGTAGCCCCATTCGGAGTTGAGCCGACCGAGGTTGAAGGAAGTGACGTTCGCGGCAACCATGCGTGCGCGCAGCGCCGGGGAGATGAAGGCATTGTCGTTGGCGATAGGGAGATTGCCGAAGTTCCAGCCATAGGCGATCGGCAGCGTGGAGCGGGAGGTGGAGTATTGGCCTTCAGCAAAGATGGAGGTGCTCTCCGAGAGTTCGTACTCCGCAGAAAGCAGCAGGGATTTGCGGTCATAGGGCGCCGTAAGCACGCCATTCACCGCCGAGTCCGTGTTCGTACCGCCGATCGTAATGGGCGCTGCGGTATTTGCACCGGGCGCGAACGGGAGCAGCGCCCCGCCCGGGCCGAAGGCGATGTTGGCGAGCGGGCCGGGGCTGGTGATGACGCCGCCCAAGGTCGCGCCCGAGAGGCGGATATCGGGGGCGATGAGCAGCCGCGGGCGGCCGTCGGTCGGACCCGTGTCGGCGACATTGCGGATGATCCCGTAGTTCTGTCGGCCCCAGTCGCGATCCGCCTGCACCACGAGGTCGTCGATCTTGTTCCACTCGACTGCCGCAACGACATGGCCGCGGTCGTCGGCGAACGTTGTGCCACTCGTGACGGCCGCACGCATTTCTCGGCCGTCGCCTTCACCCGAGGCGCCCACCTGGGCTTCCATCTTCAAACCTTCGAACTTGGTGTCGTAGATGAGATTGACGACGCCGGCGACGGCATCGGAACCCCACGCCGCCGACGCTCCGCCCGTGACGAGTTCCAGTTGGCTGATGGCGACGCTGGGGATGGTGTTCGTGTCCACGATGCCCTGATCGGTCGACGGAACCTGACGCCGCCCATTAACGAGCACCAGAGTTCGATTAAGACCGAGACCGCGAAGATTGACGCCGCCCAGTCCCACTCCGGAGGCTCCCTGCCCAGCGAGCGGGTTCACGGAGTTCGTCGACGGCAACTCGCGCAGCGCGACGTTGATGTTGGTGATGCCGCGGGACTCGAGGTCAGCGGCGGACAGCGAGGTGACGGGCGTCGGCGCGACGAAGTCCTGCCGCGAAATCCGGCTGCCGGTGACCGTGACCTCTTCGAGATCGCTCTCGTCCCTCGGAGTCTGGGCCTGCGCACTGGCCCAAGTCAGCGCCGCCACGGTCGCGGCCACAGTGAAAGCCATCTTCTTCATGGTAGTCCCATCCCCCGGTTGATTGCTGCAGACCTGCCCGCGGCCACGTCCGGCACGGAAACGGGCGTTTAAGGCCCGGCCGAGTTTGCCGACAACTTGTATGTGGACGGTATACGCAGGAGGTGGCGTGGGTCAAGCCCGGCGCGGTGGCCGCTGGGAGCCGGTCTGCGGCATGCTGTGTGCAGCGTACGTCGGCATTGTCTACGGCGTGTAGACTGCGCGTCGTCGCCGCGCAACACCCTGCGCGAGCCAAGGCGTCGGTCAACGAGAGGTCTGCCATGACTCCCCGAGCTTCGTTCTGGCGCCGGTACTTCCTCGCCGGTGTGGTGTTCCAGTCGGTGCTGATCGGCGGCGGATACGCGACGGGGCGCGAGCTGGTCGAGTACTTCCTCGCGTCGCGCCCGGCGGCGGCGTTCACCGGTCTGCTGCTCGTCGCGGCCATCTGGAGCGTGATCTGCGCAGCGGCATTCGCCCATGCGCACGCGGCTCGCACCTATGACTACCGGACTTTCTATCGATCGCTGCTCGGCCGCGGCTGGGTGCTCTACGAGATCGCCTACATCGCGCTCATGGTGCTCGTGCTCGCCGTGCTCGGCGCGGCCGCAGGCGAGATCGGCAGCCAGTTCCTCGGCGTGACGCCCGCGGTGGGTACCGCCGTCTTCGCCCTGCTGGTCGCCGTCGTGTGCGCCCTGGGACTGAGGGTGGTGGAGCTCGCTTTCTCCGTCTGGGGACCGCTGATTTATCCGGTTTTCGGGGTCCTGGCCTGGCTCGCGATCACCCAGTGGCCGGGGACGATCGGAACGGCACTCGCGACGCCCGCGCAGCCCGGGAACGAGTGGGTCATGAAAGGTCTCGCCTACGCCGGCTACAACCTCGCGGTGATCGCATCCGTACTGCCCTTCGCACGCCACTTCACGACGACGCGGGAGGCGGTGGTCTCGGGTCTCCTTTGCGGCCCGCTTGCCATCATCCCGGGCATGCTGCTGATCACGGCGCTGCTGACCCAGTACCCGGAGATCGTGGGCGCGCCGGTGCCAGTGACGGTCGTGCTGACGGGACTCGAGCTGCCGTGGTTGACGCTCATGGTGAGCTGCGTGATCTTTGGCACGCTCGTACAGACGGGCTTCGGCATCATCGGCGGCCTCGTCGAGCGGCTCTTACAGACCGAGGGCGTCGTCCAGCGGTTTCCGGAAAGGTGGCTGCGCGCCGTGGTGCCGGTGGTGCTCGTCGTGGTGTCGGTCTACCTCGGGGAACGGCTCGGGCTGATCGCCCTGATCGCTCAGGGTTACGGCACGGTCGCGTGGGTCATTCTGCTGCTCACCGTCGTGCCCCTCGCCGGGGTGTTCTTGCGTGTCCTGTGGCGGCGTTGGCGGAGCGCTCCTCGCGGCTGAGCTCCCCGGACTTACGCGGCCAGATAGCCCCCATCGACCACCAGTGTCGTCCCGGTGATGTACGACGCGAGAGGCGAAGCCAGGAACACCGCCGCCGCTGCGATCTCCGCGGGGTCGGCACGCCGTCCGAGCGGAATACGCGCGACGAGTGCCTCGACGAGAGGGTCGCCCTCCGTCAGCCCGGTCCGCACTTCCCCCGGCGCCACGGCGTTCACACGCACGTTCTCGGCGGCGAGCTCTGCGGCCAGGGAGCTCGTCAGCATCTTCAAACCCGCCTTGCCGATGCAGTAGGCCGAGGCGTCCCGACTGCTGCGCTCGGCACTGGTCGAGGTGATATTGACGACGGCCCCGCCGCGCAACGCCGGCAGCAGTGCGCGCATCAGCAGAAAGGGGGCGACTACTTGCAGTGCGAGAGTGGCGTCCAGTTCATCGCCAGCCGCGGCATCAGGCAGCCGCACACGGCGGAAACTCCCGGCACAATTCACGAGGGCTGCGATCGGACCGCGAAACAAGAGCGTCTCGGCCGCGGCCTGCAGCGACGCGCGATCGGCGAGGTCGCAGCGCAGCATGCCCGGAGCGTCGTCCCGATCGATGCCGATCACCTCGGCGCCCGCCGTCGCGAAGGCTTGGCAGATCGCGCCGCCGATGCCACCCGCCGCGCCGGTGACCACGACGCGCTTGGCAGCGAACAGATCGGGTGAGAATCCGGCAATCGGCGTCATCACGGCAGACTTCGCATTGTCGAGTCCATCCTCCAGGGGCGATCCGCCGGGACCACCCGGCACGAAACGGTCCGACCGAAGCATACCCGAGGACTTTTGCTGCGCCGCACCGAGGGGCCGTCGGGAGTCGGGAATCTCGCGGGTAACCTCCAAGACATCAAGTGATTACCGACTCATCTCTCGGCTGCATATCGTGGTCCAGATGCATGCCGAGTTGATCCGAATCGGCTGGCGTATCAAGCAAGCGGGAGAAACGAATGCGACACAAGCCCTGTCTCACAGCCGACGAGGTAGCCGAGATTGCCGCAGCCTGCCGCGCCGCGGCGAATTACCTTGGCATCCCCGTGACGATCGTGATCAGCGACGACGGCGGACATATGCTCCGGCTCGAGCGTCTCGATGCGCGGGCGTCGACTCTGGAGCCGGCCATCGGCAAGGCACACACCGCTGCCCTCGCCCGCAACCTGACCTCTGCGCTCGTCGAGCGCGTGCAGACCATGCCGGGGCTCCTCACCCTTGGACTCACGCCCATCGGCGGCGGCGTGCCGCTGATGATGGGAGGCGACTGCGTGGGTGCCATCGGCGTCTCCGGCGGAACACCACAACAGGACGAGGAGATCGCCACCGCCGGGGCGCGACTCGTCAGCAAGTTTATGCCGCAGTAGGGCTCTTCTTTGTTTCAAGGGCCTCGACGACTTCATGGCACTGATGCTTTGGATATTGATGCTGGGTAGCCGAGCTCGACGTCAACCGCCCAGCCAGGCGCGGACCTCGGGCAGGACGCCCAGCAATACCACGATCAAAGCCCCGAGCTTGATGAGCAAGCGATTCTCGAGGGCTTTCATTTCGCTGCGTACTGCGGCGAACTCAGCCGCCATTTCGCGGCGTACTGCGGCGAACTCAGCCGCCATTTCGCGGCGCACTGCGACGAACTCAGCCGCCATTTCGCGGCGTACTGCGACGAACTCGGCCGCCATATCCCGGCGTACCGTAGCGAGCTCGCTGCGCAACTGGTCGATGTCCGCCTTAGTCTCCGTGCGCAACTTATCGATGTCCGACTTCAGCTCCGTGCGCAACTTGTCGATGTCGGACTTCAGCTCCGTGCGCACCATGGCGAGGTCACCCCGGACCAAGGCGATGTCCGATTTCGTGGCGAACTCTGCGGTCATCTTGGTCTCAAGGGCTTCGACGACTTCACGGGCCTGATCCTTGGGGATGTTGATATGGGTGAGAGCGTCGTACAGCGAAGTAGCGAGTGACATATCGCCTCCGGGGAAATCCGCGCGACCGTAGCGCTGGGTTCGCCGGAGGGCAGTTCATGAAACTCGCGAGTTTTAGTAGATAGACAGCACCCACCCTACGGAGCGAGGAGCTGCGACGCACCATGCAAATCTGCATGTTTCGTCCAGTTTCAGGGGGAAATGCCGACGGTTGAGTAGGTGATCTCGGAGCAGCGCCGCAGGCGCTCAGCGCCAGGCGTCGGCGTGCTCGCGTACAAAGTCTGCAAAGCGACGCGGCGGGTGGCCGGTGAGCCGTCGTACATCGTCGGTCAGTCCCGCGGCCCAGCCCTGCTTGATCACGTGATTCAGGCTCATCAGCCAGTCGATCAGCTGTAGCGGAAAGCCCGTCTGTGTCATCGCGTCGACGGCGGCCTGCTCGGGCACATCGACATACGCGACCTCGCGACCGATGGCCCGGCCGATGTCGGCCGCCATCTGCGCATCGGTCAAGGCTTCGCCGCCGGTCAAGGTGTAGGCGACGCCGGCGTGCGCAGCAGGCGCGGTCAGCACAACTGCCGCGGCCTCGGCGATATCGCGCACATCGATCACGCTCACGGCGCTGTTGCCGTGCGGCGCGTAGATGGCACCGGCGCCCTTGATCGACCCGGCGGAGAAGTTGATGGCGTTCTGCATGAAGCTGGTGGGACGCAGAAGCGTGTACGCGATGCCGCTGCCGGCGATGAGGTCGTCGATCTGACCGTGCACGCGGGCGATGGAGGCCGGGCTGCCGGCGTCGGCGCCGGCGCCCGACGAGCGCACGATGTGCCGAACTCCCGCCGCCTGTGCCGCCGCCACGGCATTGCGCGCCATGTCGAGCATGCCCGGCACCAGCGGGAACAGCAGGAACAGGGTGTCGGTACCGGCAAACGCCGCCGCCAGGCTGGCCGGCTGCGTGAAGTCGCCGTGCACTGCGCGCGCGCCGGCCGGCACCCGGCCTGGCTGGCTAGTCATGACGGCGAAGTCGGCGCCGCGCGTCTGCAGTTGCTTGACCAGTTCGCGGCCAATGTTGCCGGTGGAGCCGGTGACCAGGATGTGGTTCGTCATTTCTGCTGTCCTCTCAAGCGGGGTTGCGATGGCGCGCAATGTAGGCATGCGTAACCCCAACTAAAAGACATAGAATGTAAGAAAATTTTCAACTTTTAATTGAATGATTAACCTGCCTGTACTGGTGTCGTTCACCGAGTCGGCCGCGGCCGGCAGCTTCACGGCCGCCGCCGCCAAGCTCGACCTGACGCCCGCCGCCGTCAGCAAGAACGTCGCGCGGCTGGAACAGCAGCTCGGCGTGCGCCTTTTCAATCGATCGACGCGCCAGCTGCAGCTGACCGCCGAAGGCGAGGCGTTCCGGGGGCGCGCCACCGCCGCCCTGCGCGCGCTCGACGAGGCAGTAGCCGAGATCGGCCATGCGCGCGACGCCGCGGTCGGGCGAGTGCGCATCTCGGTCGGCGTGTCGTTCGGCCGCCGCTACCTGCTGCCGTTGCTGCCGGCGCTGGCTGCCCGCTACCGCGAGCTACAGGTCGAGGTGAGCCTGGAGAATCGCGCGGTGGACCTGCTGGCGGAGGGCTACGACATCGGGGTGCGCGGCGGCGTCATCGAAGAGTCGAGCCTGGTGGCACGCCGGATCGCGCGCCTGCCGCTTGTGCTGGTGGCCTCGCCCGGCTACCTGCGGGCCCACGGCGCGCCCCGGCAGGTCGCCGACCTGGCGCAGCACGACCTGCTGGGCGTACGGCTGCCCAGCGGCGCTGAAATCACGTGGCGCTTTCGCCGCGCCAGCGGCCGCGGCACCACGTCGCTGCCGGTGCCGGCGCGCCTGTGGCTGTCCGACCCCGAGGCGCTGATCGATCTGGCGCTGGAGCACGCCGGCATCGCGCAAGTGGGACTGCACCACGCGATGCCCTTGCTGCGCACCGGGCGGCTGAAGGCCGTGCTCACCGACTGGCACGACGCCGGCAACCGCGAGATCGTGCTGCACTACCCGCACCGGCAGTACTTGGCGCCGCGCGTGCGCGTCACGGTCGATGCGCTGCTGGCGGGTTTCGCGACCAATCAGGACCTGCACGCTACGCGCGCGGCGCTGCCGGAGTCTTGGCGTGCCTGAGCGGTGACACCAAAGTCGGTCGCGAGTTTTTCATGATTTGACCAACCGGTCGGTTTATCCGATATTCACCGTCTCCAACGCAAAGGGCCGGCAGGATGCCGCTCATGGCACGGCGGCATGACATGAACGACAAGCAGCGCGCGCCCCTCGACCCATCAAGACTGGCGGATCGTCTCCCGGGCGCGGCAAGGCTTCGCCTGCCGATCATCGCGGCACCCATGTTCCTGCTGTCTTCGCCGCATCTTGTCGTCGCTGAATGCAGGGCCGGCTTGATCGGTTCGTTCCCGGCGCTCAACGCCCGCACCACCGCCATCCTCGATGAGTGGCTCGCAACGATCGCTACGGCGGCTTCGGCCACGGCGCATACGCGCACGCCGTTCGCCGTGAATCTGGTCGTCCACGAAAGTAATCCGCGGCTCGAGGCGGACCTCGCGGTCTGTGCGAATCACCGTGTCCCCATCATCATCACCAGCCTGCAACCGCCGGAACGGGTCGTGGCGCGCGTGCATGCATACGGCGGCCTCGTACTGCACGACGTCACTACGGTGCGCCACGCGCGCAAGGCGATACAACAGGGCGTTGACGGGTTGATCGCCGTCGCCGCGGGCGCCGGCGGCCACGCGGGTACGCGGAGCCCGTTCGCGCTGGTGAGGGAGCTGCGCGCCCTCACCGACGGGCTGCTGGTTCTCGGCGGAGCGCTGTCGACCGGTGGCGACGTGCTGGCGGCGCGCGCGGCAGGTGCCGATCTCGCGTACATGGGCACACGGTTCATCGCGACTGCGGAGGCGGAAGCTTCTCTGGAGTTCAAGGAAATGATCGTGCGTGCTTCGTCGGACGACATCGTGTACACGCCCTACTTCAGCGGCGTGAGCGGGAACTTCTTGCGCGAGAGCATCCAGCGTGCCGGACTCGATGCCGATCGCCTCGGCCAGGCGCAGGGCCGGTCGCTGGAGATCAGCAAGGAGTCCGAGTCGCGTGCGTGGCGTGACATATGGAGCGCCGGTCACGGCGTCGGGGTGATCACGGACATTCCCACCGTGGGCGACCTGGTCGACAGACTCGAGCGCGAGTTCGCGGCAGCGCAGGTGTCGGCCGCCTGGAGGTGACGGCACAGCGACCCCGGGCACTGGCTCGGGCCGCATCGGTTGTCGCTATGGGCGCGACCGCCCACCCTCGAGACCGCCGAAACGCCGTCGCGTCTCAGGTTTCGGCGGCGGCAGCGGATCGCCCACGCGCGCTGCGGTCGCCACGAGATGGGACTCGGCGGACTCAAAAACCTGCCGGTAGATCCCGCCGCAAAGCGTCCGCGCCTTGGCACCTGCCCAGCCGTTTGGAAGCAGGTCGGCAGGCAGATCGGGGTCAAGCAGATGGATCCGCCTGTATTCGTGGATGAGCAGGGTCCGCAACTGGAATGCGGACGGCGGGTCGAGTCCATCGATGCGTTCCAGCGGCTCGAATCGCCTGATGAATTCGCGGTAGCGGCGGTCGAGGCCGCCAAGATCCCATCCATCTGCAGCAAGACCGGCGCCCGCCGAGGCGACGCCCGGGTCGGTCCGCAGCAGCGTGGCGCAGCCCTCGGGATCGAGCTTGCCCACCAGCGTGGCGGCCTGCGGAAGCGATACGAAAGGATGCAGGAACAACCCCGCAATGGGCTCGCCGAAGCCGGCGAACCGCAACTCATGGCGGAGCGCGTCGCGCGAGGACTTCGGCCACCGGGGAAAGACAACCATCGTCCATGCACCGTCCCACCGCGGCGGGCCGCTCGCGTAGATGCGCGCCGCCGCCGCCGCAAACACGGCTGCGCCATCCTCGGCGAGCGCGTACTCGGACTGCCGGCCCACGCGCCGGCAGGTCAACCGTCCGTCCAGGGCAAGGCGGCCTACCGACGTTCGCACCAGACGCTCTGAAACGCCGAACGGCGCTGTCAGCCGGATCAGGCTCGCGAGCGAGACGGCACCACCGCGAGGCGCGATGGAGTCGCCGAAGATCGTGATCAGCAAGGAGCCGGCGCGAAGAGGTCGTTGTCTTCGGAACCGCGCTAGCAGCCGCGTCAGGGCTGGCGGTGGTGGGTGGGTCGGCATGGCATCGGGGATTCTACCGTCAACCCATAACTGACCCATAAATCCTTGCGATAAGTGTTTTTCTGTGTCACGATTTTTTCCTGACACCGGAGGCTCTCATGTACACGCAGTCGCTTGACAGCGCCGCGCCGGACGGCAGCGCAGCGGACGCCTCGCCCGCCGAGCTCGAGCAACGCTTTCAGGCCCGGATCGACGCCGAGGAGAAGATCGAACCGAAGAACTGGATGCCGGACGCCTATCGGCAGACGCTGATCCGGCAGATCGCGCAGCACGCCCACTCCGAGATCGTCGGCATGCTGCCCGAGGGCAACTGGATCACCCGGGCGCCGTCATTGCTGCGCAAGTGCATCCTCATCGCCAAGGTCCAGGACGAGGGCGGCCACGGCGCCTACCTCTACAGCGCCGCTGAGACGCTCGGCGTCTCGCGCGAAGCGCTGATCGATCAGCTGCTCGAAGGCAAGGCGAAATACTCGAGCATTTTCAACTACCCGACGCTCACCTGGGCGGACGTCGGTGCGATCGGGTGGCTTGTCGACGGCGCCGCGATCATGAATCAGATTCCGCTGTGCCGCTGCTCCTATGGGCCCTACGCGCGGGCGATGACCCGTATCTGCCGCGAGGAAAGCTTCCACCAGCGTCAGGGCTACGAGCTGATGCTCACGCTTGCGCGCGGCACGGAGCGCCAGAAGGCGATGGCGCAGGACGCACTGGACCGTTGGTGGTGGCCATCATTGATGATGTTCGGCCCTCCGGATGCAGACTCGCTGCACACGGCGCAGTCCGTCCGCTGGAAGATCAAGCGATTCACCAACGACGAGCTGCGCCAGAAGTTCGTCGACTTCACCGTCCCCCAGGCCCATTTCCTCGGACTGACGATCCCTGATCCGCAGCTGCGCTGGGACGAGGGTTCGGGACACTGGCGCTTCGGCGCGATCGACTGGAACGAGTTCCAGCAGGTGCTAAAGGGCAACGGTCCCTGCAACCGCGAGCGGCTCGCGGCACGACGTGCCGCCCACGATGACGGCCGCTGGGTGCGCGAGGCCGCAGCCGCCCATGCCGCCAAGCAGCGCGCGAAATCGGCTTCGCTGGCGGCTTGAGCGCGGCGATCCCGGAGAGCTGACACATGAGCGACCACGGCGCGACCGACAACTGGCCCCTCTACGAGGTCTTCATCCGCGCCCGTGGCGGACTCGACCACAAGCACGTCGGCAGTGTTCACGCCGTCGATGCGCGCATGGCGCTCGAACATGCGCGCGATCTCTACACACGTCGGCTGGAGGGCGTGAGCATCTGGGTCGTGAGGTCCGCAGACATCACGGCGTCCGACCCCGACGATGCCGATCCGCTGTTCGAGCCGGCACGCGACAAGGTCTATCGCCACCCGACCTTCTACGACATCCCCGACGAGGTGGAGACGTTGTGAGTGTCGCCGGCGCCTGCGCAGTCGACGCTGGCACGTCTGCACGCGTGACCTACGTGCTGCGGCTTGCCGATACCAGCCTGATCCTCGCGCAGCGCCTCGGAGAATGGGTCGGGCACGCCCCGGCGATCGAGGAAGATCTCGGGCTCGCCAATACCGCTCTCGATCTGCTCGGTCAGGCGCGACTGCTTCTGACCTACGCGGCAGAGCTGCGGGGCGAGGGACAGGACGAGGACGCGCTGGCGTTCCTGCGCGAAGGACACGAGTTCCTCAACCTCAGTCTCGCCGAGCAGCCCAACGGCGACTTCGGTCACACCATCCTGCGCCAGTTCCTGCTCGACGCCTGGCAGTGCGGGATGTACGGCGTTCTGTCCGAGTCCGCGGACACGCGCATCGCGCAAATTGCCGCCAAGGCGCTGAAGGAAACCCTTTACCACTACCGCTACAGCAGTGGCTGGGTCGTCCGCCTCGGTGACGGCACGGCGGAGAGCCATCGACGCATGCAGGCCGCGCTCGAGGCTTTGTGGCCCTACACGACCGAACTGTTCGACGCCGACGCGGTGGACATGCAGATGCATGCCTGCGGCGTCGGCCCTGATCTCCCCGCCCTCAGGCCAGCGTGGCTCGCGCAGGTCGACCCCGTGCTCCGGGAAGCCACGCTGACCCGGCCGCGCGATACGCGCCCCATCCACTACGGCAAGCGCGGCCAGCATGGCGAGGCTTTCGGGTATCTGCTGACGGAGATGCAATCGCTCCATCGCGCGCATCCCGGGGCGCGCTGGTGATGTCGTCCGCGCCCTCGGCGAGTTTGGCGCTGGCCTGGGCGACGGTGGCGAATGTTCCCGATCCCGAGATTCCGGTGCTGTCGGTCGTCGACCTCGGCCTCGTGCGCCGACTCGAAGTCTTCGACAACGGCGCAGTTCGGCTAGGCGTCGCACCGACATACTCCGGATGCCCTGCCACAGCCGTGATCCGCCGCAGTCTGGTCGAGGCCCTGCAGGCCGCAGGCTTCCGCGACGTCGTCGCGCACGACGAGTTGTCGCCGCCCTGGACGAGCGACTGGATCACGGACGAGGGACGGGAAAAATTGCGCTCATATGGCATTGCGCCACCCGGCCGTTCGGCTGCTTCGCCGCGCGCCCTCGCCGCGACTGCTCTCGCGATCGCCTGTCCCCGCTGCGGCTCTGAAGCGACCGAACAGCTCAGCGAGTTCGGCTCGACACCGTGCAAGGCGCTGCACCGTTGCACGGCATGCCTCGAGCCGTTCGACTACTTCAAATGCCTGTAAGCGAACGGTAAGCCCTGGTGCCGCAGTTCCACCCGCTGCAACTTCTCAGCCGCGATGCGATCGCGACCGATGCCTTCCGGCTCGCGTTCCGCGTGCCGTCAGAGCTGCGCGACGAGTTTCGTTTCAAGCCAG
>JBILMF010000233.1:0-4218 GCA_044375655.1 Steroidobacteraceae bacterium
CTGGTCTTTAAGTCGGCCAGCGTTAGTTTGTTATTGGCAACAGCAATAATATCAGGAGCACCAGCCCAAGCACGCCCTTCGTCATCGCAACCCCAGACGCGAGCAACGTCATCAGCGCCAATAGTAAAATCAAATTTATCCAGAACAGGGGACTCTGCCCAGAGAACTTCCTGGAACTGATCCAAGATCTTTGGCATCCCCGCCCAAAAGTCCGCATATTCTTCTTTGATTTCTGGATTTTTATTTCCTTTAAGGTACTGTTCCATTCCATAGTGGATGGCCGTACCGCGTTCTGCTGCAGCTTCTTTGACACCTGGATTATTTTTCGACCACATTTCAAGCTTCCGTTTATTTGCTTCGGAAGCTGTTTCGCTGATGATTGTGGTTACGGACGGTGCAGGTCCAGTTGGTAACGGAGTTGTATAGTGGCGCCTTCCGTTAAGTGTTATCCTGGCTGCGGTCCGATTGATCGACCGCATAACTTCTGGTTGCTCATCCTTGGCTTTAATCCAAGGATCCTCGTTATTTAGTTTAGCAACCATTAACAGGTTTTGTATATTACCTATAATTTAGCAGATTAAAAACTAAGAATGGAAGATTTCAAGCTCGTAGTAATGACGATTTTGTTCGCTATGCTGATTACAGCACTGATTGAGCTGGTCCCCCATTGGATCCGTTAACCAAAACACGGCTTTTCATCCAGGGTTGGTGGTCCTGCATGAGTGTATTGATGCAGATTCTGTGGAACTGCATTAAGGTGAACTGGTTTTGGATCGTGGCATGGTGTGTAACATTAGCCGTTTTTATTACTGTAGTCCTGACATTGACGTAAAAACGTTCATTCGCCTGGAAGAGAACAGCAGAAACGGTGTCGCCTTTGACGATATTGAAACTGTAGAGGCGGATGCTTTTGAGGCAAAGCTCCTGGAAGAACAGGAGCCTTACCTGCGTGTTGACCTTTAGACGGTTGCCAGATCGTAGGTGATCATCTCTTTGACCATGTCTTCAAAGGAGATGTGAGGCTCCCAACCCAACTCCCCATAAGCCTTGGTGCAATCACCCAAGAGGGTATCGACTTCAGCCGGACGATAGAACTGTGGGTTAATACTGATAATCGTTTTATCTAGCGTCTTACTAAAACCAGTTTCCTCAACGCCTTCACCACGCCATTCCAATCCAAGGTTTAAATAGTCCGCAGCAATCTCACAGAATTGCCGAACGCTATGCTGCATGCCCGTTGCGATCACATAATCCTTAGGCGTTTCTTGCTGCAGGATTAGGCGCATGGCATCCACATAGTCTTTGGCGTGGCCCCAGTCTCGTTTGGCCTCTAGATTTCCCAACTCAAGCACCGGGATTTTGTGGCGCATGACACCAACTAATCCCTTGGTGATCTTCTTAGTTACAAAATTATCACCCCGGATTGGGCTCTCATGGTTAAAGAGGATCCCGTTGGCGGCAAACAGGTCGTAGCTCTCGCGATAATTAACGGTCAACCAATAGCCAAACAGTTTGGCCACCCCATACGGACTCCTGGGATAGAAACCCGTCTCTTCATTTTGAGGAAACGACTGCACCTTCCCGAACATCTCGGAGGTTGACGCCTGATAAAACTTCGGCGACTTGGTTACAGCACGACATGCCTCTAAGACATTCATCACACCGATTGCGTTAGCCGATGCAGTACTAACGGGAGACTTAAAGCTGACGCCAACATGGCTTTGGGCAGCCAAATTGTATACCTCATCAGGAGCAAAGTCCTGAATAACCCTGGTCAAAGAAGGCGCATCAGTTAGATCCGAATATTCAACCGTCACATCCCTGGGGATTTGCCCACCAAAAACCCATTTAATTTTTTCAAGATGGTTGGGTTGGGTGTGGTTTCTTACGACGCCACAAACTTTGTAGCCATTATCGATCAGGTTACGCGCCAGATAGGAACCATCTTGGCCAGTGATTCCAGTGATCAGTGCTCTTTTCATTTGCAATATCTGCGTGGTTAAAGTATAACCATTAAAAAGATCACTGAGTCATGTCGCATACGGCGGTATTTGATTGGCCCCTCCAGAAAAATACGATTGGCTGGAAGGAGCGCCTGGCACTGACAAAATTTATTCTTACCTCTGATCGATTCACCAACGGTCCTGAGTGCCGTCAATTCGAAGAAGAATGGAGCCAATGGCAAGGCGTACCACATTCTCTGTATGTAGCCAACGGATCCGTTGCCAACTTCCTATTGCTTGATGCAGTACATGAATACTACTTCCCAGAGAAGGAACAGCTGACCATTTTTGCACCAGCCATCAACTGGGCAACCAACATCTCAACCTTCTGCCAGCAGCACCACAACGTTTATTTCTACGACATCGATTACGAAACCTACAGCCCCACCGTTGAATCGGCCAATCAACTCTCTGCCAAAGGCCTGGAGCCAGACGTTGTTTACTTGACGCACGTCCTTGGCATTTCCAATGACATGCAAAGGGTCAAAGAACTATGGCCCAATGCAATGATCATCGAAGATTGTTGTGAATCCCACGGTGCGCGTGACATCAAGAGCGGAGTCAAAGTCGGTACCACAGGCGTTGGCTCAACCTTTTCTTTCTACTTTGGTCACCACATGACAACCGTTGAAGGTGGCATGGTGTGTGTTAAGAATGAAGGGCTCTACAACCTATTGCGTGCCAAGCGATCTCACGGTTTATCACGGGAGATGATCCCGTCCTACCGAATTAAGCTTCAAGATCGATACCCCGATGTTGATCCAACCTTCCTGTTCCCAACTAAGGGATACAACTTCCGCAACGTAGAAACTGGCGCTGTCCTGGGACGCATTCAGCTGAAAAAGCTCGATACCTGGAACGAGCAGCGTGCCAAGAACTATGCGTTGTTCCGCAAGGAAATGTTAAAGCGTCCTTGGTTTGAAACCCTACCGAAGGCAAAGGGCAACAGTGCCATGACCCTACCGTTCCATTGCACAGATGAAACAATTGCCACTGAAGTCAAGAAGTTTCTCCAGTTGATCGGTATTGAGACGCGCCCGTTCTTGGTTGGCAATCTACTCCGGCAGCCCTTCATGGAGGACTATGAATCTGTCATTCCTCTTCCCAATAGTGAACGGATGCATACCAATTCTTTCTACATTGGCAATAACCACTTCATTAAAGAAGTTGATATCAAGAATCTTTCCAAGGTGCTTGACAAATGCGGATACTGATTTGCAGCATTATCCGAAACAGGGAGCCGTTCCTGTTTGGATGGAAGGATCAAATTTTATGTCTTAAGGACGAGAACCCAGGTATTACCTTTGATCTTTCCGTCTTTGAGAATGACTCTACCGATGGAACGGTTGAGTACCTACAAGAGGTTGAACCCGAGTTTAAAGAGGAACTGAACAAGGTCTGGATTCAAACCTGCAAAAAGGATTGGCCTTACTTCGGCTCAATTCGAGCCGAGGATCGGGTAAATTACCTGGCCACGGCACGCAACGAATGCTTGGAAAAAGCTGAGCAAGAAGTTGGTCTTCAGTATTACAACAAGGTTGTTTTTATTGAACCCGACGTTGATTACGACCCGAAACAAGTTAGTCAACTTTTTTGGGTGGATGACGATATTGCGTCGCCTTATAGCGTGCATCCTTTGAATGTACAAAGTCACCGCTGGATCTACGACAGCTGGGCAACCCGCATCAATCCAGAGGATGACATCTTTAAAGGCCCACGCATCTTTGAGATGCCGCCCCGCCTTGGTGTAGCATCAACCTTTAATTGTTTCTGCGTGTATCGCGTTAAACCATTTGCGGAGGGCGCACGGTTCTCCGGCGTTAACCCATTCACCAATTCCTGGGACTGCGATACCACAAATATCTGCTATGAGTTTGTAGAGCGCGGTTATGACAAGATTGGGCTTTACAATATTCTTCTAACCCACTTAGGAAACTAAGGCAAACCGTACTGTTTATTCAGGTTCTCCGTATTTGTAACCCATGGAAAAAATGCCAGAATACATCCAAGCGATACAAGAGGGCCAAGCCCTAGTCGCAAACCACAACAAACTTTTGGAAAGTTTATTGCTATCAAAGCAGGCCCATGACAACAACATTTATACTGACGAAACAACCAACGGAATCGCAAATGTCCCTTTCAACGCAGGTGAAGGAATCGGTAGCACAGGCGACGGCACACCTGCGTGATGCACTTGCGTTTGCCGCACGATCCG
>JBILMF010000066.1:0-15739 GCA_044375655.1 Steroidobacteraceae bacterium
CCAGCCCGAAGTGCGGCTCAACCTGCTGCCTGGCTACGGCGGCACGCAGCGCCTGCCGCGGCTGCTCGAGCAGGCCGGACATCCGGCGCCGCTCGTTCGCAGCCTCGAGATCGTCATGGGCGGACGCACCCTCGATGCCGCCGAGGCGCACGCTGACGGGTTGTTGCATGCGCTTGCGGATGACGCCGAGGACGTGCTGACGCTCGCGACGCGGCTCGCCACCGAGTACGCGGCGGCGCCCACCGGCCGCAATCTGGTGGCCAAGGCCTATGCGGCGAGACGCGCCGCCAATCAGGCGTGGCTGGTAGCCGGTCGCGATGATTTCGAGGCGGCGCTCGCCGACGCCGAAGTGCGGCGCTTGCTCGCGCAGGCGGCGGCGGTCGGGCGCGAGCGCACCGCCGCGCGCATCCTCGATGCCGTCGGCACCGGCTGGCGGGAGGGCGTTGTCGCCGGACTTGCGCGTGAGGCGCAACTGTTCGCCGAGGCGATCGTCGACCCGCAGGGCGGCAAGGCCGGCATCCGCGCATTCTTTGACAAGCAGAGCGCGCCACTGCCGACGCGCCGCGACACGACGCCCGACGCCGCCCTGCGTCCTGCGCTCCTCAGGCGCGGCGAGCTGCTGCCGGTGGGCGCGCCGTTCTTCCCCGGTCTCACGCCGCTGCCACAGTGGCAGTACGGGCATGCGGTGGTGAAGGATCCGCGCAGTGGTGCACCGGCCCACGGTCTGCCGCGCGATGCCGAGCGCGAGATCCTCGTGCCGGTGCCGCGCCCGGGGCCGAACGAGGCGCTGGTGTATGTGCTCGCCTCGGAGGTCAATTTCAACGACATCTGGGCGATCACCGGCATCCCGGTCTCGCCTTTCGACAACCACGACCTCGATTATCAGGTCACCGGTTCGGGCGGCGTCGCGCTGATCGCCGCGGTGGGCAGCGAGGTCAAGCGCGAGGGCCGCCTCAAGGTCGGCGACCTCGTCACGGTGTACTCCGGACAGTCCGACCTGCTCTCGCCGCTGGCGGCGCGTGACCCGATGTACGCGGGCTTCTCCATACAGGGCTACGAGACCGATACGGGCAGCCACCAGCAGTTCCTGCTGGTGCAGGGCCCGCAACTGCATCCGCTGCCCCCGGACCTGACGCTGGAGGCGGCAGGATCGTACGTGCTGAACCTCGGCACGGTGGTACGGGCGCTGTTCACCACGCTGCAGATCGAGTCGGGCAGGACGCTGTTCGTCGAGGGTGCCGCCACCGGCACCGGCTTCGAGGCATTGAAGAGCGCGGCCCGCAACGGGCTCGCGAGCGTCGGTCTCGTCTCAAGTCCGGAACGCGCTGCGTTCATCGCCGCGCACGGCGCCGCCGGCGCCATCAACCGCCGTGATCCGCGCTGGGCGGCCGCTTTCACCGTGGTGCCGTCCGGCGCCGCGGCGATCGCCGCCTGGGAGCACAGCGGCGAACCGCTGCTCGAAGAAATGCGGCGACAGGCCGGTGGGCGGCTCGCCGACTACGTGGTCTCGCACGCCGGGCAGGAGTCCTTCCCGCGCTCCTTCCAGATGCTGGCCGAGCACGGCACGCTGACCTTCTACGGCGCCACCAGCGGCTACTGGTTCTCGTTCGTCGGCAAGCCGGGTGCGAGCAGCCCCGAGCAGATGCTGCGGCGGGCACGGCTGCGTGCCGGCGAGGCGGTGCTCCTCTATTACGGCGTGGCTGGTCCCGACTTGCTCGACCCGGTCGGCCTCGAGGCCATCGAGGCGGTGCGCAAGGCGGGCGGCCGGCTGGTCGTCGCCACCGCGACCGACGCGCAGCGCGAGTTCGTGCAGTCGCTCGGCTACGGCGATGCGGTGCGCGGCGTGGTCTCTATCGAGGAGATCCGTCGCAAGGAGGGCGCCGATTTCGACTGGCCGGAGGCGCTGCCGGCGCTGCCCGATGCGAAACGCGAGACCCAGCGATTCAAGGAGGCGGTACGCCACTTCCAGGACCGGACCATGAAGCCGTTCGGCGGTGCCATTGGCCGCTGGCTGCGTTCGGCGGACAATCCGCGCGGCTATCCGGATCTGATCATCGAGCGCGCCGGGCACGACGCGCTCGCTGCCTCCACCTCGCTGGTCAAGCCGTTTACGGGACGGGTGGTGTACTGCGAGTCGATGCAGGGCCGGCGCTACACGTTCTACGCACCGCAGGTGTGGATGCGCCAGCGGCGCATCCTCATGCCGACGGCGAATATCGCCGGTACCCACCTGTGCAACGCCTTCGAGGTCGCGCGCATGAACGACATGATCGCCGCCGGCCAGCTCGAGGTGAGTCCGCCGACGGTCGTGCCGTGGCAGGACCTGCCAGAGGCCCACCAGTCGATGTGGGACAACACCCACGCCGGTGCCAATTACGTCGTCAACCATGCGCTGCCAAGGACCGGCCTGCGCTCGCGCGATGAACTGTTCCAGGAATGGAGTGCCCTGCGATGACCACGAAAACCAGCAAGCGCCGCAAGGCTGCTCCGTCCGCTGCGGCGCTGCGGCCCGGCCGTCTGCTCGACAAGGTGGCGCTGATCTCGGGCGCCGCCGGCAACATCGGCGAGGTCATCGTGCGCCGCTATCTCGAGGAAGGCGCGAGCGTGGTGATGGTCGGGCGCAATCAGACCAAACTCGAGGCGGCGCGTGAGCGGCTGCTGGCAGTCACGGGTGCGCCGGCGGAGCGCGCGCTCGCCCTCGCCTTCGACGCGTCGGATGCCGGACAGGCACGACACGGCGTCGAGCTTGCGGTCCGCCATTACGGCCGGCTCGACGTGCTCGTCAACAATGCGGGCTCCGCAGGTCCCAAGGCCCCTATCGAACAGTTGCCGCTATCGCGCGAGGAACTCGAGGCGATGCGTGCTGGCGGCTCCAGCGATACCGAGACTGTTGCGGACGCCGCCGGCAATCTGCTCGGCCTCAGCTGGAACATGGTGCGCGCCGCTGCGACGCACCTCGCGCCGGGTTCTTCGGTCATCAACGTGTCGACCATTTTCTCGCGCACCCGCTATTTCGGCCGCGCCGCCTATGTGGTGCCGAAGGCGGCGCTCAATGCCTTCTCGCGCCAGCTCGCGATGCAGCTCGGCCAGCGCGGCATCCGCGTCAACACCGTCTATCCAGGCCCCATCGAGAGCAACCGCATCCGCACGGTGTTCAAGGCGATGGACCAGTTGCGCAAGATGCCGGAAGGCACCACTGCCAACGATTTCACGGCCACCATGGCACTCGCCCGCGCCGACGCCGCGAGCGGCACCACCCACAGCTTCCCCACCGTCGAGGATGTGGCCAACACCATCGTCTTCCTCGGCAGCAACGAGTCGATCGCCTTCAGCGCGCAGGGCTTCGAGGTCACCAACGGCATGCAAGTGGTGCAGGAGTCGCGCTCCACCTGGGTGTCGCGGCCGGAACTGCGCACCGTGGACGGTACCGGGTCCACCGTGCTGGTGGCTGCCGGTGATCAGGTGGCCGACGCGCTTACTCTGGCCCGCATCCAGGCGGGCTGCGGTGCCCGTGTGCTGCTCGGCCTCGGCACCGAGGAAGCGGTGCAGGCAGCCAGGGCGGCGCTGCGCAAAGGCGATGTCGAGCGCCGTATCGAACCGGTGCTGTTCGACCGCCATCGTCCGGAGACGCTGGCCGCATCGCTCGCCGGCATCGACACCGCACAGTCGCTGCACGGCGCGATCGTGCTGCCGGCGTTCGGCAACTGGCGTTTCAAGGCACCGCTTGCCGAAGCGGGCGATGCGGATGTCGAGGCATTCCTCAAGGGCGAGCTCGCCGGTGCCATCGGCATCGCGCGCGAGCTCTCCCGTCTCTGGCACAGGCTCGCACCTGCCGGGGTGAGCCCGCGGATCGTCTTCATGTCGAACGGCAGCGACGAGGTGGGCAACACCTACGCCGACATCCTGCGCGCCGGCATCGAGCAGCTGGTGCGCGTCTGGCGCGATGAGAGCGAGACTCAGGTCGCGGGCGGCGAGCGCGCGGCACTCGAGTGGTCCAACCAGATCCTGCGCTGGTCGAACGCCGAGGAGCACGGTCTGGTGTTTGCCGGCGCACAGGCGGCGAGGCTGCTGTTCACGAAACGACGCGTGACCCAGGTCAACCTCTACATGCCTGCCGCAATCGTTGATGCGACCGGCTCGACGCGGCCGAACTTCGGCTGGATCGAGTCGCTGATGGGGCTGCATCTCGGCAAGTGCGTGCTGATCACCGGCGGCTCGGCCGGCATCGGCGGCCAGCTGGGTCGGCTGCTGGCCGTGTCGGGCGCGCGGGTGATGCTCACGGCACGCCGCGAGAGCCAGCTTGTCGAACTGCGCGACAGTATCGTGCGCGAGCTCGAGGAGATCGGCTACAACCGCCCGCATGAGCGGGTACGCATCCTCGCCGACATCGACGTCGCCGACGAGTCGGCGCTCGCGCAGTCGGTTGCGGCAACGCTGCAGGCCTTCGGCCGCATCGATTATCTGATCAACAACGCGGGTGTCGCCGGTGCCGAGCAGATGGCCGTGGATCTGCTGCCGGCCGACTGGCGCAACACGCTGCACGCCAATCTGGTGTCCAACTATTCGCTGATCGAGAAAGTCGTGCCGCTGATGAAGAAGCAGGGGTCCGGCTACATCCTCAACGTCAGTTCCTACTTCGGTGGCGAGAAGTACATCGCCGTGCCGTATCCGAACCGCTCCGACTACGCCGTCTCGAAGGCTGGGCAGCGCGCACTGGTCGAGAACCTCGCGCGCTTCGTGGGACCCGAGATCCAGATCAACGCGATCGCGCCGGGACCCGTGGAGGGACAGCGTCTCAAGGGCAAGGACGGCAAGGCGGGACTTTTCGACCGGCGCGCAAAGCTGATCCTCGAGAACAAGCGTCTCAACCAGCTGCACGATGCCGTACTGCGGGCGCTGGCCGCCGGGGCGGACGTGCGGTCGGTGCTCGGCATCCTGCGACCGAACGACATCGGCCTGCTGCAGGCGCCGGAAGCGCCGGAGGCGTTGCGCCAGCTGAGCGCGAAGCTCAAGGGCGAACTTCACGGAGCCGAGGAACCGACGCACTCGTCGCTGCATTTCCTGATGACGCGCGCGATGGCCATGCGGCTCGTGGCGCGGTTGCGCAACGGCTGTCTGCTGCCGCATGCCGAGCTGCAGGACTTCGCCGAGCGCTGGGTGCTGGAACTGCCGGTGCCGCCGGAGCCGTTCATCGATCCGGCGCGCATCGACACCGAGGCCGAGAAGATCCGTGCCGGCGTCATCGGCATGCTGCACCTGCACCGCATGCCCACGGAGACGGACGTTGCGCTGGCAACTGTGTTCTTCATGGCCGACCGCGCGATTTCGGGCGAGACCTTCGAACCCTCGGGGGGGCTGCAGCAGGAGCGCACCATCACCGAGCGCGAACTGTTCGGCCGTGCCAAGCCGGAGCGGGTGCGGCGCATGGAAGGCGAGACCGTCTGGCTGATCGGCGAACACATGAGCGAGCCGCTGGCTGCAGTAGCGCGCCTGTTCCTTGCCGAAGGCCACGTCGGCAGCGTGGTTGCGTTGACCCGCACCGCCGAGGCCGGCGAGGCCATCAGGAAACTGCTCGGTCGGGCGCTGGGGCACGACCGCGTGTCCTACCTCACGGTCGGCGATGAACTCGAGGCTGGCATGGATGCCGCCTACGCGAGCGGCGGCGCACCCGCAGCGGTGATCTCGACACCGTTCGCGCCGATCCCGCGGGCCCTGTTCGGCATCGAGGGCAAGGACCACCTCGACGCGCGCGAGTTCTCCGACCTGATCGAGACCAACCTGACCCATCATTTCCGGGTCGCCCGCAAGGTCTCGCTGTTCAAGGGCACACGGCTGATCCTGACCTCTCCCGACGTGCCGGTCGGCGGCACGCTGGCGCAGTTCGCGATGGCGAATTTCGTCAAGACCACGCTGCATGCCTTCACCGCCACGCTCGGGGTGGAGAACGAGCGCCTGCCGACCGCAGTAGCGGTGAACCAGGTCAATCTGACGCGACGCATGCGTAGCGAGGAGCCGCGCGACGCTGCCGAGCAGGCCGAGGAGTACCTACGCTACGCGCACGCGGTGCTGCTGGCCGCCGCACCGATTGTCGAAGCGCAGGAGAGCCGCTACCGCGCGCGCATCTATCGCGGACTGGCGATCACGGTCTGATGAAACTGCAGGTCGTACCGGTCACCGCCTTCCAGCAGAACTGCTCCGTGGTGTGGTGCGAGAGTACGCGCCGCGCCGCAGTCGTCGATCCTGGCGGTGATCTCGAAAGGGTGCTCGCCGTGGTGGAGCGCCACGGGCTGCAGCTCGAGAAGATCCTCGTCACCCATGCGCATCTCGACCATGCCGGAGCGACGGCTGAGCTCGCCCGCCGTATCGGTCTGCCCATCGAGGGACCGCACGAGGGCGATCTCTTCTGGATCGAGCAGATGCCCGCACAGGCAAAGATGTTCGGCTTTCCGCCTGCGGAGCGCTTTACCCCCGACCGCTGGCTCGTACAGGACGATCGGGTCACCGTGGGCGAACTGGAGTTCGAGGTGCTGCACTGCCCCGGACACACGCCGGGGCATGTGGTGTTCTTCCAGCGGGCTGCGCGGTTCGCGATCGTCGGCGACGTGATCTTCGCGGGTTCGATCGGCCGTACCGATTTCCCGCGCGGCGATCACGGGCAGTTGCTGCGCTCGATACGCGAGCGGCTGTTTGCGCTCGGCGACGACGTCACTTTCCTGCCTGGCCATGGGCCGACCTCGACGCTGGGCGAGGAGCGTCGCAGCAACCCCTTCGTCGCCGATCGGCTGTTCGCGCCGGGACAATGAGTCGCGGCCGCGGCCGGACTCAGCCGGCCAGTTGCGTCGTCGGCAGATAGTGGTCGAGCAGCAGCGCCGCGAAGATCCACATCAGGTAGGAGATCGAGAAGCGGAACACCTTCATAGGCAGTTCCGCGCGGTCGGTGAGCTTGAGCGCCAGAGCGTAGTAAAGGAAGCGCGCGTTGAGCACGAGCGCCGCCGCGAGGTAGATGAGGCCGCTCATGTGCGTGACCCACGGCAGCAGCGTCACCAGCACCAGCAGCACGGTGTAGAGCAGCACCTGCAGGCGCGTGTAGGGCACGCCGTGGGTGACGGGCAGCATGGGGATGCCGGCCCTTGCGTACTCGTCCTTGCGCGCGATGGCCAGCGCCCAGAAGTGCGGCGGTGTCCAGATGAAGATGATCAGGAACAGCAGCAGCGCTTCGGGTTCGATCGAGTTGGTGACCGCCGCCCAGCCGAGTACCGGCGGTGCCGCACCGGCCGCACCGCCGATCACGATGTTTTGCGAAGTCGCGCGCTTGAGAAACACGGTGTAAATGACCGCGTAGCCGATCAGCGAGGCGAAGGTGAGCACGGCAGTGAGCGGATTCACCAGCCACCACAGAACCAGCATCGACAGCACGCCAAGCACGCCGGCAAACGTCAGCGCCTGCACCGCGCCGAGCGTTCCGGTTGGCAGCGGCCGCCCGCGGGTGCGCGACATCTGCTCGTCGATCTTGCGGTCGAGGACGTGATTGATCGTCGCCGCGCAGCCTGCGGCCAGCGCGATGCCGAGATTTCCCCAGACGAGCGCGCCGAGCGGCGGCAGCCCTGGGCTGGCGAGCAGCGTGCCGACGATGGCGGTGAAGACGATCAGCGCCACCACCCGCGGCTTGGTCAGCTCAAGGTAGAGCTTCCATTGCGGGCGCGCTTGCGCGACGGCGGCTGGTGTCGACACCCTCAGGCCTCGCGCAGCCGGCGGTTGAGCAGCAGTAGCGACATCAGCAGCAGCGCTGCGCCGGCGTTATGGCCAGCCGCGAGGGTGAGTGGAAATGCCTTGAGGATCATGAGGACGGCGACCAGCAACTGCAGCGCGAGGGCGGCGATGGCCCATTGTCCACCACGGCGCACGAGTTCCGTCGGCGCATTGCGGATCGCCAGCCAGGCAGCGAACAGCACAGCAAGGGTGGCGATCAGCGCACCGACCCGATGCGTGAAGTGGATCGCGACGCGCGCCGGGTGTTCGAGCACGCCGCCCGTGTAGTTGATGTCGAGCCCGCGCCAGAGCACGAAGGCTTCGCTGAAATCCATGCCCTTCGGCCACAGCTGCCCTTGGCACCCGGGCAGGTCGGGGCAGGCCACCGCCGCGTAATTGCTGCTGGTCCAGCCGCCGAGCATGATCTGCAGCGAGACGATCACCGTGGCGAGCACCGCCGCCTTCCGCGCGCCGTCGAGGGCGGCGATGCGCGTCGCGCCGGGCGGCGGTACGACGACCCGCGAGCTGCGACGCGTGTCGAGCCACAGCCACATCAGCAGCGACAGTGTGGTCAGGCCGCCGACGAGGTGCAGCACCACGACCAGCGGCTTGACCAGCCACCAGACGGTGAAGGCGCCGAGCATGCCCTGCAGCACGACCACGACGAGCAGCGTGACCGCGAGCGGCACGCTGACCGGACGTTCGCGGCGGTAGGCGATGGCGATCGCGGCGATCAGCACGATGATCAGCCCGAGCAGGGTCGCCGCGTAGCGGTGGATCATCTCGCGCCAAGCCTTGCCGGAGTCGTACTCCCAGCCCGGCGAGAAGGACTCGATCTTGCCCTCGTTGCGCTCGGCACCGGCCGGCGTCACGTGCCCGTAGCAGCCGGGCCAGTCGGGACAGCCGAGGCCCGCATCGGTCAGCCGCACCCAGGCGCCGAGCACGATGACGATCAGGCAGAGGGCCATGCCGAGGAGAGCGAGCCGACGCAGGGCGACGGCTCCGGGCGGTATGGCTCCCGGGACGGAAGCGGACAACTGTGACATGTTGGTTCAGCCGATATGGGAGAGCTTGAGCAGCCGCTCGAGGTCCTCGAGCAGGCCCTTCGGATTCTGCGCGACATCGAAGCGCATCATGAGGTTGCCGAGGGGGTCGATGATGTAGATGAACTGCCCGGGCGCAACCCCGGGCGCGCGCGGAAACTGCGCGAGCCAGTCCTGCGCGCCGCTGCCGGCGGGAATCACGGTTTCGAGGCCGGGGTGCTCGCGGGCGAGGAACTCGCGATCGCAGCAACCGGCTTCGGCGACGAACACACGTTGCACGCGATCCATGTCATCGGCGAGCAGCAGGCGGGTCTGGCGGATGGTCCACAGCGCCTGCCGACAGCGTTCGTCGCAGCGGCCATCGCCGATGTAGAGCAGCGTCCATTTGCCGCGCAAGAGATCGGCACGCGCGCTGCCGCCGTCGGCTGCCGCCAGTTCCGCCGCGGGCAGCGGTCGTGCCGGCGTGATCAGCTCGCCGTGGTTGGTGCTGCCTGCCGGTCGCCAGCCGCCGGCGTAATAGAGCCAGAAGGCACCGACCAGCGGCACGAAGAACAGGGCCGCAAGGCCGATCAGTGCGCCCCGCCCGGAGGTCTGCGAACGTCCCTCGACTGTTCCGGTGTTCATGCCGTTTCCCGTTTTCTGAGGTTCAAGGTTACGTACAGGACCAGCAGCAGCACGGCGAAGCTCCACCACTGGATCGCGTAGGACCAGTTCTGTTCAGGCCCCTTGGCGGACGGCCGCCAACCACGCACGTAGCCATACGCCGATGATTCGTCGAGCAGCAGCACCCTGTCCGCGAGCCGCCCTTCCTCGACCCCGAGCGCCCGGGCGAGTTCCGCAGGCTGCGGGAAAGCCGTGACGCGCGGCCAGCTGCCGTCCGTCGCCGGCGGTGCACGCCCCGCTGCGAGCCCGGCCTGCGGCAGTTCATCGAGCAGTCCGCGGACGGTCTGCTCCGACTGCACGTCGAGACCGACATCGGGCAGGCGGTCCCGATAGCCGCCGAATGGAACCCAGCCGCGGTTGACGAGCAGCCAGCGGCCGTCGTCGAGTTCGAGAGGCGTCAGCACTTCGTAGCCTGCCCTGCCGTCGCGCGTGCGATTGTCGAGCAGGAACTGCCTTGTACCGTCCCATCGGCCGCGTACCTCGAGCCGCGCATAGCGCGGCAGTTCCGCCACCGGTCGCGCATCGAGTGCGATCACGCGCCCGGCGTTGGCGGCGAAGTCCTGCGCCAGCTGCTGCTTGTACTCCGCGCGGCCCCACTGCCAGCGGCCGAGGCTGATGAAGAGCACGAGAAGCACGAGGGTGATCCCGGTCATCAGCCACGACGGGGAAAAAACCCTGCGGCCGACGGCGATTTGGAGTGGCACGGTCTGTATGATAGCCGGTGTGGAAGTCTTTCGGCTCGTCGTCGGCCTCGTGATGCTCGGCATCATCTTCAGCCTCGGATCCGCCCTTTTCCATCTGATGACGGACAAGGGCGACTCGAAGAAGATGGTCCGCGCACTCACCGTGCGCGTTGTGCTCTCGGTCGTACTCTTTCTGGCGCTGATGGCCGCCTGGGCGGCCGGCCTCATCGAGCCGCTCGGCGCCGGTCGCTGACGTCTTCCGGGCCCTCAGGCCCGGCGCCTCAGACCCAGTAGACGAACACGAACAGGCCGAGCCACACCACGTCCACGAAGTGCCAGTACCAGGCGACGGCTTCGAAGCCGAAGTGCCGTTGCGGCGTGAAGTGACCCTTCATGGTGCGGAACCAGATAACCACCAGCATGATCGCGCCGAGCGTGACGTGCAGGCCGTGGAAGCCGGTCAGCATGAAGAAAGTCGAGCCGTAGATACCCGTCGACAGCGTCAGGCCGAGCTCGGTATAGGCGTAGATGTATTCCTCGACCTGCAGGCCGAGGAAGGCGAAGCCGAGCAGAAAGGTCAGCGCGAGGAAGATGTTGAGGATGCGGCGGTTGCCTTCCTTGAGCGCATGGTGGGCGATCGTGATGGTGACGCCTGACAGCAGCAGGATCGCGGTGTTGATGGCCGGCAGACCGAACGCCGGGATCGTTTCGAAGCTGCCGTCCTCGCGCGGGCCGAGCGCCGCCGGTCCGTTGGTGGGCCAGGCCGGGTCATAGTCCTGCCAGAGCAGCAACTGGTTGAAGATCTTCACGCCTTCGCCGCCGATCCAGGGCACGGACAGCTGCCGCGCGTAGAACAGCGCACCGAAGAATGCCGCGAAGAACATCACTTCCGAGAAGATGAACCAGATCATCCCCATGCGGAACGACTTGTCGACCTGCATGTTGTAGAGGCCGCGCTGGTGCTCGTCGATGACAACGGCGAACCAGCCTACGAACAGCCCGATCAGCATCAGTACGCCGAGTGCGAAGACCCAGGGGCCATACCAGTGATTGAGCCAGCCGCAGAGGCCGATCATCAGCACGAACAGCGTTGCCGACCCGTAGATCGGCCAGGGGCTCTCGTGCGGTACGTAGTATTTGTCGGCGGTATGTTCGGAGGCGTGGGCGTTGGCCATGGTCTTCAGTCCTTCAGCGCGGCGACCCGCGTCGAGTTGTCGTAAAACACGTAGGAGAGCGTGATCCGATCGACGCTCTTCGGCAGGTTCGGGTCGACGACGAAGCGCACCGGCATGACGCGCTCCTCATCCTTGGCGAAGTTCTGCGGTACGAAGCAGAAACACTCGGTTTTGCGGAAGTAGCCGGTGGCCTTGCCGGGAGCGACGTTGGGAATGGCCTGCGCCACCGTGTCACGTCCGGTTAGGTTGCGGGCGATGTAATCGACCTCGTACAGGCGTCCGGGATGCACCTTCATTTCGGCGATCACGGGGCGGAACTCCCAGCTGCCCACGCTTGGCAGGTCGGCGACGAATTCGACGGCCACGAGCCGCGACTCGTCCTGCTCGATGGCCTGCACGTTCGAGGCGCGAAGCAGATCCCGCGGGTTGCCGACTCCGGTGATGTCGCAGATCACGTCGTAAAGCGGTACCAGCGCGAAACCGAAAGCGAACGCACCGGCGGCGAAACCGAGAAGACGCAGCGTGAGCCGGCGATTGCTGTCCCGACGGGATTCGTTCATTGGCGCCACCCCATTACCGACATCAGGATGAAGACCGCGTAGAACGCGAAAGCCACCAGACCAAGCACGATGGCGGAGCGTCTGACGCGACGCGTTCGCTCAGCCTCGTTGCCGTTCGGATCCATGAGGGTTTCCGTTGTGGGTCAGTTGGTCGGATATGGGGCGCGCCGGATTTCCGTGCGAGCCCTCTCAGTGCGTCACGCCGTGGGAGATGACCGCGCGCGAGGGTGGGGTCTCCCAGCTGTGGTACGGAGCCGGGGTCGGCAGTTCCCACTCGAGGCCCTGCGCGCCCTCCCAGGGGCGGTCAGCAGCCTTCTCGCCGGAGCGCACCGCGCTCCAGATGACGTACACGAACAGCAGCTGGGAGAAGCCGAAGATGAAGGCGCCGATCGACGACACCATGTTCCAGTCGGCGAACTGCGTCGAGTAGTCGGGGATGCGGCGCGGCATGCCGGAGAGGCCGAGGAAGTGCTGCGGGAAGAACAGCACGTTGACGCCGATCGTCGACAGCCAGAAATGCAGCTTGCCGACCTTCTCGTTGTACATGCGGCCGGACCACTTCGGCAGCCAGTAGTAGACGCCGGCCATGATCGCGAACACTGCGCCCGGCACCAGCACGTAGTGGAAATGGGCGACCACGAAGTAGCTGTCGTGGTACTGGAAGTCCGCCGGCACGATCGCAAGCATGAGGCCGGAGAAACCGCCGATGGTGAACAGGAAGAGGAACGCGATCGAGAACAGCATCGGCGTCTCGAAGCTGATCGAACCCTTCCACATGGTCGCGCACCAGTTGAACACCTTCACGCCGGTCGGGACGGCGATGAGCATCGTCGAGAGCATGAAGAACAGCTGACCGGCGAGCGGCATGCCCACAGTGAACATGTGGTGCGCCCAGACGATGAACGAGAGGAAAGCGATCGATGCGGATGCGTAGACCATCGACTCGTAGCCGAACAGCGGCTTGCGCGAGAACGTCGGGATGATCTCGGAGACCACGCCGAAGGCGGGCAGGATGAGGATGTACACCTCGGGATGCCCGAAGAACCAGAAGATGTGCTGGAACATCACCGGGTCGCCACCGCCCGCAGCGGTGAAGAAGCTGGTGCCGAAGAAGTAGTCGGTGAGCAGCATGGTCACCGCACCGGCGAGCACCGGCATGACCGCGATGAGCAGGTAGGCGGTGATCAGCCAGGTCCAGCAGAACAGCGGCATGTTGAGCAGGCCCATGCCGGGAGCCCGCATGTTGAGGATGGTGACGACCACGTTGATGGCACCGAGGATCGAGGAGATTCCCATCAGGTGGATCGCGAAGATGGTCAGCGGGAAGCTGTCACCAGCCTGCAGCGACAGCGGCGGGTAGAGCGTCCAGCCACCGGCGGGCGCGCCGCCGGGTACGACCAGCGTCAGCAGCAGCAACGTGAAGGCGAACGGGAGCAGCCAGAAGCTGAAATTGTTGAGGCGGGGCAGCGCCATGTCCGGGGCGCCGACCTGCATCGGCACCATCCAGTTGGCGAGACCCGTCCACGCCGGCATGACCGCGCCGAAGATCATCAGCAGCGCGTGCATGGTGGTCATGGAGTTGAAGAATCCCGGATCGACGAACTGCAGGCCCGGCTGGAACAGTTCCGCGCGGATCACGAGCGCCATCGCACCGCCGAGGAAGAACATCACGCAGGCGAAAACCAGGTACATCGTGCCGATGTCCTTGTGGTTCGTGGCATACAGCCAGCGCTTGAGCCCGTGCGGCTTGTGATCGTGGTCGGCGTGCGCGTGCTCGTGGGTTGCGGTGTTGGCCATGATGCGGGTTCTCTCTCGCGATGAATTCTTCGGATCGATCGTGTGCGCTGGTCGGCGGCGGCGTCAGCCGCGCGGGGCCGCGGGCAGCGCGGCGACGGCCGGCGCTTCGGCAGCCGGCTCCGCGGCGGGCTCGGCGGCCGACGCCGGGTTGGCGGCCGCTTTCTGCGCAGCGAGCCAGGCCCGGTACTCTTCCTTGGTCACGACCTTGACGACCACCGGCATGAAGCCGTGATCGCGGCCGCAGAGCTCGGCGCACTGGCCGCGGTAGATGCCGGTCTTGCCCTTGTCGACCTTGAACCAGAGTTCGTTGATGTTGCCGGGAATGGCGTCCTTCTTCATGCCGAAGGCGGGGACCCACCAGGCGTGGATTACGTCCTGCGCGGTAAGCAGCATGCGGACCTTGGTGTCCTCGGGAACCACCAGCGGTTTGTCGACGTTGAGGAGGTAATCGGGAACGGCGTTCGGGTCGATGCCGGAATGCAGCTGACGCGCTTCGTCGCTGGCGCGGTCCAGCTGCGAGAAGAAGCTCACGTCCTCGCCGAGGTACTCGTACTGCCACTTCCACTGATAGCCGGTCGCCTTGATGCTGATCTCGGTGTTGCGGGTGTCCTCGATCGCGATCAGCGTGCGCGTGGCGGGAATGGCCATCGCCACCAGGATGAAGACCGGGATGACCGTCCAGATGATTTCCGCCTTGGTGCTGTGGACCAGGGTGGTATCAGGCTTGGCACCCTGCGATTTGCGGAACGCGACCAACGACCAGATCATCCAGCCGAACACGAATACGCCGATCGCGACGCACCACCAGAAAATGGTCATGTGCAGAGAGTGGATTTCGCGCGACAGCACCGTCACGCCCACCGGCATGTTCAGGTTGCTCCATTCGGCGTGTGCGGCGAACGGCGCGAGGCCACCGATGATGGCGACGGCGGCGGACAGGGCGTTACGGAGATGTCTGGTCATGGGCTATCCGGTTGATCGATACATTGCGATGACCGTCGACGACCTGTGGCCGCGCCACTCAGGCGGGACCGATTTCGGTCGTCAACGGGGGTGATTCGTCCATGCGGCCGATCAGGCGCCTGAGTCGCTTGGCGAGACCCTGTCGCTCCTGCTCGTTGAGGAAGCTTCCGATCTCGTGTCTGCGGCCATGCGACTCGACCGTCAGTCGACTCGGATGCAGCGGCGAACCCCCGGCGCGGATTCTAACTTGCGCCCAGTGTCGCGGGAACTCGACGCGACGCGGTGCCGGCGGCGTGAGGTCCTCGATGGCAACCGTCGCTTCCGAGATGACGATGGTCTGCCGGTGGTGGCGCCGCGCCATGCTGCTGCGCAGCGCCCAGGCAAGCAGGCCGATCTCGAGGCCGGCGAACGGCAGCACCAGCCAGTAGCCAAGCAGCGAAATCGGCAGTGCCACCGACAGCGAGGCGACGCAGACGCTGGCGAAGAACCAGCGTGCCCCCCGCGGCGACAGGGAGCAATGCGGGGAAATCTCTATCCGCGTCTCGGAAATCACCCGCGGATCATCGCCCAAGGAAGGCAAACCTCAGGCTTTTCATGAAGTTGCGCGCTGGCGAGATGCGCTCAGGTGACCACCAAGCGGTCGAAAAGCCTGCCCGCTTCGTCGGCCAGGGCAGCGGCGTTGGCGTCGTAGTCGAAGCGGGCGATCGCTGGCCCGCCCAGCCGAGATGTCAGCATGCTGACATTTTCCTCGCGCCGCAGCATCGCCGGATCGATCGCGTTGGCCACCCAGCCGACCAGTGGCAGCCCGCTCCGCGCGATCTCGCGAGCCGTCAGTTGCGCGTGATTCAGGCAGCCGAGCCGCAGCCCGACCACCAGCAGCACGGGCAACCCGATGGCCGCTGCCAGATCGGCGATGGAGTGCTCAGGGCTGATGGGAGCCAGCCAGCCGCCCGCACCCTCGACCACCAGCCAGTCATTCCGCGCGGCCGCCGCCTCAGCCAGCTCGGTGATCAGCCCGATGTCGGGTGTTACGCCCGCCTCCGCCGCAGCGATGTGCGGTGAGACTGGCGGTGCGAAGCAGTAGGGGTTCACGGCGTGGTAGTCAG
>JBILMF010000198.1:0-4179 GCA_044375655.1 Steroidobacteraceae bacterium
AGCGCGCGCGACGCGATCTACGCCAACCCTGACGCGACCGACGACGACTACATGCGTGCAGCCGAACTTGAGGTGCGTTTTGCAGAGTATGGCGGCTACGACGCGGAGGCGCGGGCGGCGAGCATCCTGGTCGATGCAGGCATCGGCGAGTCGCTGCATCGCGGGCCGATGCGCGAGGTGCCGCCCGGCCTGAAACTGCGTGTGTTGCTCGCGCAGGCGCTGTTCTCGAATCCCGACGTATTGCTGCTCGACGAGCCGACCAACAACCTCGACATCCACTCGATCAACTGGCTCGAGCGGGTGCTGAACGAGTCGGACTCGACCATGATCATCATCAGCCACGATCGGCACTTCCTGAACCAGGTGTGCACGCACATGGCCGATCTCGACTTCCAGCAGCTGAAGATCTACCCGGGCAACTACGACGACTTCATGCTGGCCTCGACACAGGCACGGGCACGCGTCGAAGCGGCCAATGCCAAGGCGAAGGAGCGCATTTCCGACCTGCAGGAGTTCGTGCGCCGGTTCTCCGCCAACGCCTCGAAGGCAAGGCAGGCTACCTCGCGGCGCAAGGCCATAGAAAAGATCAAGATCGAGGAGATCCGCCCGTCCTCGCGCCAGAACCCGTACATACGCTTCGAGCAGGTCAAGAAGCTCTACCGTTCGGCCGTCAACGTCGACAAGCTTTGTTTCGCTTATCCGGGTGCCGCGGAGCGGGTGCTCGACCGTGTCAGCTTCAACGTGGAGGCGGGCGATCGCATCGCCGTGATCGGTCCGAACGGTATCGGCAAGACGACGCTCATGAAGCTTCTCGCCGGCGAACTGCGCCCCGATACGGGCAGCATCACCTGGGTGGAGAACGCCGAGCCCGGCTACATGCCGCAGGATCCGCAGGCTGATTTCCAGGAAAAGATCGACCTCCTTGGCTGGATGTCGCAGTGGACGGGCAAGGCGGACGACGAGCTGATCGTGCGCGCCACCCTCGGCCGGCTGCTGTTCTCCGGCGATGAGACGAAGAAATCCGTGAAGGTGCTCTCGGGCGGCGAGAAGGGCCGGATGATGTACGGCAAGCTGATGCTGCGCAGGCCAAACGTCATGCTCATGGATGAGCCCACGAACCACATGGACATGGAGACCATCGAGTCGCTGCAGATCGGTCTCGAAAAGTACCCCGGCACACTGATTTTCGTCTCGCACGACCGCGAGTTCGTGAGTGGCCTCGCCAATCGCATCATTGAACTACAGCCGGGCGGCGGGATCGTCGATCACCGGGGCAGCTACGACGAGTACCTCGCCATACAGGGCAAGGACGGCTGAGCGTCGACCGCGGCCATCCGCCGGCCGAGTCGCTTATCCCCGCCGCAGCAGCCGCGCTTTGTCGCGCGCCCAGTCGCGCTCTTTCTCGGTGGAGCGCTTGTCGTGCTGCTGCTTGCCCTTCGCGAGACCGATCCGCAGTTTCGCCTTGCCGCGCTGCCAGTAGAGCTCGAGCGGCACGATGGTGTATCCCTTGCGCTCGACTGCGCCGACCAGATGCGAGATTTCGCGGCGATTGAGCAGCAGCTTGCGAGTCCGCGTCGGCTCGGCCGTGACGTGTGTCGAGGTGGTCTTGAGCGGCGAGATGTGTGCGCCGGTGAGAAACACTTCGCCGTTGCGCAGGAACACGTAGGCTTCCGTGATCTGCGCCTTGCCGGCCCGCAGCGACTTGACCTCCCAGCCGAGCAGCGACAGGCCCGCCTCGTAGCGCTCTTCGATGAAATAGTCGAAGCGCGCGCGGCGGTTCTCCGCGATAACGCGCGGTCCGTCACTCGCCTTCTGCGCTGGCTTGGTTTCCGGTTTCTTCATGTCAGGGGGCTCGGCCTGCCCATTCTACGGCCTGCGAGGCGCGCCGCGCCGGGCCCATTGGCGCGCGTAGAATGCGAGGCATGCGCGAAGTGACCCGATCGGCTCTGGTTCCGCTGCCGGCGGAGCGGCTGTACGAGTTGATCGTCGACATCGAAAGGTACCCGGAGTTCGTGCCGGGTTGCACGCTCGCACGCGTCGAACAGCGCGGCGAACGCGAGGTGGTCGCGACGCTCGGCGTGCGCCGCGGTGCGCTCGACGCGGAGTTCACCACCCGCAACGAACTCGATCCCGGTCGATCGGTGACCATGCGTCTGGTACGCGGGCCCTTCAGGGCGCTTGAGGGAGTCTGGACGGTGCGTCCTCTTGGCGAGGCCGGTTGCGAGGTCAGTCTGCGCCTGCGCTTCGAATTCGCCAACCGGCTTGCAGGCGTGATGTTCGCGCCGATATTCGAGGAAACGGCGAAGTCGCTGGTCGACGCCTTCGTCGCCCGCGCACGGTCCGCATGATCCGCTGTGCTTTCGCTGCCGCGCTGCCGGACTGGCAGGGCGAAATCGAGCTCGAACTGCCAGCCGGCGCGACGGCGGCTGATGCGCTTGCCGTCGCGGCGACCCGGCTGCCTCGGCTTGTGGTGGCCGGGCCCCTGTGGCGGGACGCGCCGATCGGCGTCTTCGGCGAGCTCTGCGGTCGCGATCGGGTGTTGCAGGATGGTGATCGGCTGGAGCTCTACAGACCGCTCGCCGTGGATCCCAAGGCTGCGCGCCGCGCGCGTGCCCTCCAGCAGCAGACCGGTAAAGGCCGCAATCCACTCACCCCGCGCCCGAGTCGACGACGCTAGGTTGAGGGAGTCTGGGTCTGCGCGTCGAGGGGCACCTGCTGGTCGGCAGGCACCTCGGTCGGCGCGCCCTGATTGTCGATGCGGCTTACCTTGTCGTCGGTGAAGTACACCGTCAGACGCTGGCGAACCGGCGGGGCGCCGGTTCCGAGTTCGAGCGTGTAGAGATAGTCCCAACGGTCGCGGTCGAAGGCGTCCGGCAGCATCGGCGTGCCGAGCAGGAACCTGACCTGCGCACGGGTCATGCCTTCCTTGAGTTGCACCACCTGGCGTGCGTCGAGGAAGTTGCCCTGCTGGACAGCCATTCGGTAGACGCAGCCTGACAAAAGCACCAAGGAGGCAAGCAGCAACGCGCCGAGCGTGCGCGGCCGCCAGAGGGCGCGGTTGTGGATGGCGCGCGCCGACGGGGACCCTTGGGCGACTGGAGGCTGCGGTGCGGACTGGAACATAATGCAGAGTTTAACCGAAAGGACGATCCCCGACGTGGAAGGCAACGATCTGCGCAAGGCGGGACTGAAGGTCACACTGCCGCGCGTGAAGATTTTGGAGATCCTCGAGCACAGCGGTAATCGCCATCTGTCCGCGGAGGATATCTATCGCCGGCTCGTCGATCTGCGCGAGGACATCGGCCTCGCCACCGTCTACCGGGTGCTCACGCAGTTCGAGGCGGCGGGGCTCGTCACGCGTCACCATTTCGCGGACGGCATGGCGGTGTTCGAATTGAACGCCGGTCCGCACCATGATCACATCCTCTGTCTCGACTGCGGGCGCGTGGAGGAGTTCGTGGATGCCGGGATCGAGGAACGCCAGACCGCCGTGGCCGACCGTCATGGCTTCGCGATCAGTGATCACGCCCTCGTGATCTACGGGCATTGCCGAAAGACCGACTGCCCCCATCGGGCGGCGGCGTCGGCTGACTGAGGCGCCGACCCTCGGCAAGCATCTCCGCGGCGTGTGCGCGGGCCTTGTCGGTGATCGACACACCGCCGAGCATGCGGGCGATCTCCTCGACTCGCGCCTCCGCCTCGAGAGCGGAAATCTGCGTGCGCGTACTCTGGCCGTCGCTCGACTTGCTGACGCGCAGATGCCGGTCGCCGAGCGCGGCAACCTGCGGCAGGTGGGTCACGCAAAGAACCTGCGCTGCGGCGCCGAGTGTGGCGAGTTCGCGGCCGACGATCTCCGCGACGGCACCGCCGACGCCGGAGTCGACTTCGTCAAAGACCATGCAGCACGAGCCGCCGGGGGCGTCAGCCCGGGCTTTGCGCAGCCGCCCGGCAAGGGTGACCTGCACGGCCAGCGATAGTCGCGAAAGCTCGCCCCCGGAGGCCACTTTGCCGATCGGTCGCGGGGGTTGACCCGCGTTGGCGCTGACGAGGAAGCCGACCTCCTCGAGGCCTTGGACAGAGGTACCGCCCTCTTGGGAGCTGATCGGAGAAACCTCGACGACGAACTGGCCGCCGACCATGCCGAGTGTCTGCATACGCGTGCTGACCTCGCCGGCCAGC
>JBILMF010000067.1:0-15419 GCA_044375655.1 Steroidobacteraceae bacterium
TGGCCGCCCTCAGGCGGCGCGGTCAGCGTCGAAGAGGATCTCGAAGCGCTCCACCCAGAATCCCATGTCGTCGCTCACGCTGCGCCCGAAGGGCGCGAGCAGATTGTTCCAGTACAGCGTGTGCAGGGGTTTCCAGACTTCGAGGGAGCGCACCGGCGAGCCGTCCACCGCGATGTCCTGCGCAGTGACGGCGCCGAAGGTGGTCGAGTGCACGCGGGTCAGCCGCACCAGCAGTGCCGGCCGGCCGTGAAAGTCTATGAGCACGATACAGTCGCCGACCGCAGGCCGCGGATGGTCGGTGAGCTCGGGGATCCAGTGCAGCGTGAAGGTGCCGGTCTTGTCGCCGGCACGAATCAGCTTGAGGATATCCTCGGTGCTCTGCTCGTCCAGCCCGATCCAGCGGACTTGGTAGCCCGCCGCATAGGAGAGCGCCGGCAGCGCCGCACGCGCTTCTCCCCAGAATTTTGCCAATGCGGCGCTGTCCGGACGCGCGCAGCCCTCGGGCAGGTACATCGTTCCGACCTCCGCGGCCGATCTCAGAAGTTGATGCGGGCCGTGACGCTCCAGGTGCGCGGTTCCTGATAGTAGGGCAGCTCGCCGAACACCGTGCGGATCACGTTCTCGTTTGCGCAGTTGGTGCAGTTCACGGATGCGGACCACGAGCGGTCGCTGGGGCCGAGCGTCATGCCCGCATCCCAGCGGCTGCTGCGCTCGACCATCGACAGCGGCGTGTTGCTGCTGAATACCGCGTGACCGCCTACCACCTGGACGTTGACGGAAGGCGTGAGCACGAGCCCCTGACCCACCGGCATTTCGTAGCTGGCACCGGCCGTGTAGGTGTCGGCGAGGCGAACCGGATCGGCGATGCCGCCCGCGCGGGTGACGATGCCAACGCCGCAGTCGCGCGCAATGATCGGCGCGTTGCCCGCTCCGAGGGCGGCACGACAGCTCGCCTGCTGGGCGACGATGCCGGGCGCCAGATCGCGATACTCGCCGTCCTGCAGACCGATGGAAGCGAACAGGTTGAGACGCTCCACCGGCGCCGCGACCAGCTCCACCTCGACGCCGGAGTTGCGCACCGCAGCGAAGTTACGCGTGAGGAACTGGATCGCTCCGGTGGCCGTAGTGAACGCCGAAGGCAGCTGGAAGTCGTCCGCGTTGTAGTGGAAGCCGGTGACGTTCGCGCGCAGCCGGCCATCCTGCCACTCCGAGCGCACGCCGATCTCGTACGACCACACCTTCTCGGGTCCGAACGGCTGGATCGTGTCCGGTGCGGTGCCGCGCGCATTCCAGCCACCCGAGCGGAAGCCGCGGGTCGCGGAGGCGAATGCCATGAGATCGTCGGTGAACTCGTACTTCACGGCCAAGCGCGGCGTCACCAGGCTGATCGACTGCTCGGTCGGTACGCCACGGGCGCGGATGTTGGCCGTCGAGATGCGGTTCGCCGCCGGGGTCGTGATCCGCGGATTCGCGTTCGGCGTGTACTCGATGTCCTTGTCCTCGTCGGTCCAGCGCGCACCGAGTGTCGCCGTCAGCCGGCTGGTGACACGCCAGTCCCACTGCGTGTACACGGCGAGCGCCTTGGTGGTGTTGCGCAGCACGCGGTCCTCGAGCACCAGTGGCAGCGACACACCGGGCGCGGGCGCCAGCGTGAACACGTCCGCGAAGTCGGTGCGGTTGCGCTCGTCGAGGTAGTAGACGCCGGCAACGAAGTCGAGAGCCTCACCGACCGAGCCCGCAAGCTTGATCTCCTGACTGAACTGGCGGTGACGGCTGTCGTTGGCGATCGCAAAACTGCCCGTCGGACCGGTAGCTCGCCCGTTGGTGGCGATGCCGTTGAAGAAATCCAGCGAAAAGCGCTGCTCGAGGTCGCGCCAGCCGGTGATGAAATCCACCGTGCCGAGCCCCGTGGTCCACTTCAGGCTGGAGGTGACCGAGTAGCCCTCGACCACATTACCGAGCGGGTAGTTGCCCTTGTCGCCGACCACGAGCCCCTGCAGGTTCGCACGGTCCGTGCGCATGCCGGTGCAGCTGTAGCGCGTCCGGCTCGGGGTGCCGCAGCGGTACTGCAGCACCGATCCGGCGGTCGGGATCTCGTCGGCGATCAGATGGACGATGTTCATCTGATCCGCCTCCTGCACATCGGCGGCGAGATCCCAAGTCACATTTTCGCTCGGCAGCCAACGCAGCGCCGCACGCAGGCCGTAGTTGTCCTTCGAATTGAGACCGCTCTCGCCGGTGACCGGATTGCCGACGTAACCGTCATCGGCAACGTAGTACCCGGAAAGCTTGGTGAGCAAGGTCGCCGACAGCGGCAGATCGACGGAGGCGCGCGCCTTGCGCATGCCGTAGGCGCCGACGCCCGCCTCGGCGTAGCCGCCGAACTCGCGGGCAGGCTTCTTCAGGATCACGTTGACGGCGCCGCCCGTGGTGTTGCGGCCGAACAGCGTGCCCTGCGGGCCACGCAGCACCTCGATGCGATCGATGTCGAAGAACGAGAAGTTGTTGGCGTTCTGGCGGGCGATGAAGACGTCATCGACGTACGACCCGACCGGCGGGTCGAAAGTGGCGATCGACTCGGTATTGTTCAGCGCCCGGATCGAGTAGACATTCGCCGTGCCGAGGCCGGTGTTGTTGCCGCCGATCATGTTTGGGATCAGCTTCACGAGATCGAGCGTCTGCGTGATGTTGAGCCGCTCGAGCTGCACGTCGGTGAACGCACTGACGGCGAGCGGCACGGACTGGACCGCCTCCTCGCGGCGCTGCGCCGTGACGGTGATCTCTTCCAGCAGACTACCGGCCTCGGCGGGCGCCGGCGCGGCGAGCGCGACGCCCTGCCCTGCCTGCAGTGCAAGGCCGGTGGCACCGGCGGCGAGGATCATCCTGATGCTGTGGCGCAACGTTCCGCTGGTCGACATGCAAACCTCCCTGAGTTATCGATCCCGTCGCAACGGGCCCCACAAGTTAGGGGGAGTACAAACAACGGAAAATTCGATAAAGACTGAGGGACTATTCGGCTATCCCGAAACATTCGAACAGCGGCGCAGGGTCCAGCCGAGGATCAGCGCGCCTGCGCGGCCGGTTGCGCGAAAACCTAGGCGAGACAGAGAGTGCCCGCCGGCGTGAGCACCCACGCGAGCATGGCATTCCAACCGTAGGGCGCGAGCGCCGGTCCGCGCGTGGACTGCGGTTCCCGGCAGGGAATTGGTGCCGGGTGAGGGATTTGAACCCCCGACCAACAGTTTACAAAACTGCTGCACTACCACTGTGCTAACCCGGCCCCCACCACGGATTTTAACGCTTTCCGCCGTCGCGGACCGCTACGCTGATATCTTTCGTCGGGCTGTGACATCTGCCATCCCCCTCGCGGGGCCCGCCGACACATCCGGCAGCAGCCCGATGGTCGACCAGTGAGGTTCCTCCCGTGACCATAGCCCGCATCCGTCTGAAGCTCGCCACCGCAGTGTTGGCCCTGTCGTCCATCGCCATGCAGGGTGCGCTCGCCAGCGAACCTGCCGGCGATGCCGCTGCCGGTGATGCCGCCGCCGGCGCAGCCGCCGACCTCATCGTGCTCAATGCCGACGTCTACACCGCCGACCCCGCGCAGCCGCGGGCGGACGCGTTCGCCGTGCGCGGTGGTCGCTTCGTCGCCGTCGGCCAACGCGCGCGCATTCTGGCGCTCGCAGGCCCGGGTACGCGGACGGTCGACGCTGGCGGCCGCACGGTCACCCCGGGATTCATCGACGGGCACGCGCACGTCGGCGGCAATGCGCCGCAGGTCGCCGGCGTGGATCTATCCTACGTGGTCGACAAATCGGCGTGGTTGCGGCGGATCGTCGACGCTGACCGCCGCCTGCCAAAGGGCGAGTGGCTCACCGGCGGCTACTGGGACCACACGCTGTCGGACGGCGTGTATCCAGATCGTTCGATGCTCGACGCGGTCGTACCCGATCGCCCGGTCTTCCTCACGCACATCGACGGACACTACGCATGGGTCAACACGCGCGCTCTCGAGATGGCCGGCGTGACGGCTGCCTCGAAGGCGCCGCCGGGCGGCGAGATAGTGCTCGACCCGGCAACCGGCGAGCCGACAGGGATGCTGCTCGAGGGCGCAATGAGCCTGGTCAGCAGAATCATCCCGCCGCGCGACACTGCGCAGCGGCGGACAGGACTCGCGCGCATGCTGCAGATCGCCCGTAGCGCTGGTATCACCGGGCTACATCAGATGGGTGACCTCGAGGACTATCTCGACGTAGTCGAGACCGGCCAGCCGTCGCTGCGCATCTGGTACGGCCTGTCGTGGCAAGGCAGCGCGGATACGCCCCCCGCGCAGGCCGTGCAGCGCATCCTCGAGCAGCGTGAGCGCATCGCGCAGCGCGTCGCCGCCACCGGCAAGCCGGCCGAACTCGGTCCGCTGCTGGCGATCGGTTACGTGAAGTTGATGAACGACGGTGTGCTCTCGGCGCGTACCGCGGTGCTGCTCGACGACTACGGCGACCGTGCGGGCTGGCGCGGCGAATACATCACCGACCCCGCGGCGCTCGCCGCGCAGGTCCGGCAGCTGAATGCCGCGGGACTTCCCGTGGCTATCCACTCGATCGGCGACGCCGCGGTGCGCGCCTCCCTAGATGCCTTCGAGTCCGCCGCATCCACGAGACCCGCGCTGCCGAACCGCATCGAGCACATCGAGGTGGTCACGCCCGCTGACGTCAGCCGTTTCCGCAAGCTGGGGGTCGTCGCCTCGATGCAGCCGAACCATTGCACCAACGCCATCGGCTACGTGCCGGCCCGGCTTGGGCCCCAGCGGACGGGCGACGCGTACGTCTGGCGCTCGATGCTCGGCGCCGGCGTGCCGCTGGTGTTCGGCGCCGACTACCCGACCTCGCCGCTGGAGCCGCTCACGCAGATCGCCGATGCCATGTTCCGCACCAGCCCGTTCGGCTTCGCTGGCGGCAAGCCGTGGTTCCCCGAGCAGGCGCTGTCCTTCGAGGAAGCGCTGCTCGCCTACACGCGCACGCCTGCGGCGATCACCGGGTGGGTCGCGGAAGTCGGCACGATCACTGCCGGCAAGTGGGCGGATTTCGTGGTGCTCAGCGGCAAGGTACCCGAACCGATGACGCCCGCTTTCCGCGAGCTGCAGGTCGACGCCACGTTTTTTGCCGGTCGCGAGGTGTACGCCTCCGACACCCGGAACTGAACAGGTCGCTGGCGATCGCGCTCGCAATGAGTTCTGTCGTAGGCTGACCGGCATGGACCGATATGCCTCCATCGCAGCGGTTGCCCTGCTGCTCGTGCTGACTACGGCCGCCGCAGCCGCTGCGGACCTGCCGCGGCTTGCGCCGCAGGGCCTCGTGCAACGCATCGCTCTCGGCTCCTGTCTCGACGAGGAAAAAACGCCGCCCGACTGGCAGGCGATCCTCGACCGTCGCCCGGACGTGTTCCTGATGCTTGGCGACAACGTCTACGCCGACACCGTGGGCGGGCGCTACGTCGGCCCTGACCTCGAGGCGATGGACGCCGCCTATGCCACGCTCGCTGCGCAAGCCGGCTTCCGCCGCCTGCGCGCGGCGGTACCGCTGCTCGCGGTATGGGATGACCACGACTACGGCCTCGACGACGGCGGTGCGCTGCATCCGCGCAAGGCCGAGGTCAAACAGCGTTTCGCCGATTTCTTCGATGTGCCGGCCGACGACCCGATGCGGCTTCGTGAGGGTACTTATCGCGCCGTGGTGCTCGGACCTGCGGGGCGGCGGGTGCAGATCATCCTGCTCGATACGCGCTGGTTCCGCTCGCCGCTCAAGCCCAGCGACCGACCCGGCGCGCAAGGCCGCCAGCGCTACCTGCCGGACGATGATCCGGCCAAGACCCTGCTCGGCGAGGCACAGTGGCAGTGGCTCGAGGAGCAGCTGCGCGAGCCCGCGGAGCTGCGCTTCATCGTCTCCTCGATCCAGGTGCTCGCCGAGGGTCACGGCTGGGAGCGGTGGCGCAATCTGCCGCGGGAGCTGCAGCGCCTGTACGCGCTGATCGAACGCACGGCAGCGAACGGAGTGGTGCTGCTCTCGGGCGACCGCCATCGCGCGGCCGTGTTCCGGAATGCGACCGAAGCCGCCTATCCGCTGTATGAGCTCACGGCAAGTTCACTCACCTCCGGCGTCGCGCCGCGGACCCCGGAGATCGACCCGCAGCGTCTCGGCGGCGGCATGTACTCCGGCGAGAACTTCGGCTTCATCGAGATCGACTGGGAAAGGCGGGTGCTGCACCTCGAAGTGCTGACGCTCCCCGGCGCACACCGGGTGCGCGGCGTCACGGTGTCGATGGCTGAACTGCAGCGTTGAGATCATCTGCCTCGTGCCGCTCGCGCACGGCATCATCGCCTTTCGCGCGGTTGACGCGGACGCCGCGCTTGACTGCAGGTCGCGCCGCCACCTCCGTCGCCCAGCGGACGACGTGACGGTAGGAAGCGACCTCGAGGAACTCGGCTGCCGAGTACAGGTTGTGCAGCACGAGACCGCCGTACCACGGGAAGATCGCCATGTCGGCAATGCTGTAGTCGTCGCCGGTGACGTAGCGACGCGCCGCCAGATTGCGATCAAGCACGTCGAGCTGGCGTTTGGTCTCCATGGCAAAGCGGTCGATCGGGTACTGCCACTTGTCGGGCGCGTAGGCATAGAAGTGGCCGAAGCCGCCGCCGACGTACGGGGTGCTGCCCACCTGCCAGAAGAGCCACGATAGGCACTCGGCGCGCGACGCGCCTGCCGCCGGCAGGAAGGCGCCGAACTTCTCGGCGAGGTAGGTGAGGATCGCGCCCGACTCGAACACCCGCACGGCCGGCTCGAAGCTGACGTCGAGCAGCGCGGGGATCTTCGAGTTCGGGTTGACGCCGACAAAGCCGCTGCCGAACTGGTCGCCGGCACCGATGTCGATGAACCATGCGTCGTACTCCGCGCCGCTGTGACCCAGCAACAGCAGTTCCTCGAGCATGATCGTGACCTTCATGCCGTTCGGCGTGCCGAGGGAATGGAGTTGCAGCGGGTGCCTGCCGCGCGGCAGATCCTTGTCGTGGGTCGGGCCGGCGACCGGCCGGTTGATGTTGGCGAAACGGCCTCCGTGGCCACGCTCCCAGACCCATACCTTGGGCAGCGTGTAGGTCGGCGGATTGCTCATCTATGAAACTCCCTCACACGGTGACTCTACGGCGCGACGGCGAGCATAGCGCGGCGTGCAGCTGCGCGAGCCCCTCGAGCACGAGCGCCGGCCGCAGCTCATGGCGGATACGCAGGCGGCGGGCGAGCCGGTCGGCGTCCCCACCCGTCAGCAGCACCCGCGGCCGCTTGCCGAGCCGCAGCCGCGCCTCGTCGGCGGCGCGCTCTATGGCGCCGCTGATCGACAGCAATGCGCCGGCTTCAACGGCCTCCAGCGTCGAACGTGCGAACGGCACGGCACCGCGCCTGCCACCAACTCTTCGGCCGGAAGTCGCCGCGGCTCGCCGCCGGATACCTCCCGTTCCGCGCAGCAGGCTCTCGCCCATCATGCGCACGCCGGGAAGGATCCAGCCGCCGTGATGGCGGCCATCGCCGCCCAGCAGGTCGATGGTAACCGCCGTGCCGGCATCGACCACGAGCACGGCGCGCTGCAGCGCTCGGGCAGCGGCAAGCGCCGCCCAGCGATCGGCGCCGAGACGCCACGGCTCGCGATAGCCATTGCGCAGTGTCCCCTCGCTGCGGCGACTGCGGATGAACTGCGGCGCGGAACCGGCGAGCCGACGCACAGTAGCCGCCAGACGCCGGCGCCGTTCCGGAGCCGCGACACTCACCGCGATCACGCGATCGCCCCTGCGCAACGGCGGCAGCAGCTGCGCGAATTCTTTGTCTGCAGCACGGCCGGCGGCTGTCGCGGCCGTCGCAGCCGTCGCAGCCGACCCGGAAACCGCCGCGTGTACCGTCGCGCGCATGCGACCCGGGCGGCCGCGACGATCGAGCCACGCCCACTTGAGGCGCGTGTTGCCCAGATCGACGAGCAGGATCCGCCCGCTGCTCATGCGGCGCCCCGCACGCTGACCTCGCCGGCGAGCACGCTCTCGACGATGCCATCGGCCCGCTCGACCTGCAGCGCGCCCTGTGTGTCGATGCCGCGCGCGATGCCCTCGCGGACGCCATCGCCGCCATGGATGCGGACCGGCCGGTCGCGCAGTACGTCCGCGTCCCGCCAAGCGGCGAGGAAGGGTGCAAAGCCAAGGCGGGAGAAGATCTCGAGGCCGTCGACGCAGCGTCCGACGACCGCAGACGCAAGCGCATTACGCGCCGCCACGTCGACACCCAGAGTGGCCAGATCGGCAGCCTCGGCGCCGAGCCGGGCAATCTGCGCCCGGGCCGAGGCATCGAGCCGGAGGTTCAGCCCGATGCCGATCACGACATGCCCGGCCCCCCCTGCCTCCGCACGCAGTTCTACGAGGATGCCGCCAACCTTGCCGGGCACGCCCGGCGGCGGCACCGGCGTGACGAGGTCATTCGGCCACTTCAGGGCAAGTTCCCGCGCGCCGCACGCGAGCAGCGCCTCGCGAACGCGCACACCGATGATCAGGCTCAGTGCCGCCAGATCGCGCGGCAGCGGCTCGAAGCTGGTGGCGATCGACAGGCACAGGCTGCCGCCGAGAGCTGCCAGCCACGTGCGCCCGCGACGACCGCGCCCGCCGGTCTGGTTCTCGGCGAGCAGGGCGGCGTAGCGCCCGGGCGGCGGCGGCGGCGCAGCCAGCAGCGCGAGGTTCGTCGACGGTATCTCCCACTCCACCTCGACGGCAACGGTGCCGCGGATTTCTTTGGGCAGCGCGTCGCGGATGGCAGCGGCGGCGAGCGGCTCGCAGCGTTCGGCGAGCCGATAGCCGACGTTGGTCTGCGCCTCGACCTGCAGGCCCGCCTCGCGCAGCTGGCCGATCGCCTTCCACACGGCACTGCGGGTGACACCGAGGCTGGCGGCCAGTGCCTCGCCGGAGTGCACGTCGCCATCGGCGAGCGCGAGGAAGATCCGCTGCGCCAGCGTCACGACTTGCCGGTCAGTCGGCCGAGCAGCCAGAGGCGGCGGGCATGCGGCTCGGTGCCGGCGCGCATGCGGCCGATGTTTGTGCGGTGCGTCCAGACGACGAACAGCGCACAGGCGATGCCGAACGCCGTGAGCGGCAGCGTTTCGGCGGGCTCCACCAGACCGCGCGCAGAGGCAAGCTGTACCAGGATGGGCAGTGCTGCGGCCGCGACCATCGAGCCGAGCCCGACATAGCCGAACAACAGCAGCATCAGCACCCAGACCGCAAACATGCCCAGCAACAGGGGCAACGAGAGGGCGAGCACCGTGCCGAGCAGCGTTGCCACGCCCTTGCCGCCGCGGAAGCCATGGAACACGGGGTAGACATGGCCGAGCACCGCGGCGAGCCCGCAGCCCACCGCCAGCCACTCCACGGGCAGCGCTGGTGGCAGGAAGGCAGCGGGCAGCAGCCACACCGCCAGCAGTGCCTTGCCGACATCGATGACCACGACGCCCAGCGCAAACGCCCAGCCCTGGGTGCGCAGGGCGTTGGTGCCGCCCGCGTTGCCGCTGCCCTGCGTGCGGATATCCACCCCGCGGAAGCGGCCGAGCAGCAGGGCACCGTTGACGGAGCCGAGCAGGTACGCGGCCAGCAGGCGCAAACACAGGTCGAGCATCGCGAAATCTTAACTTAGCCCCCCTTGCGGGTGCAGAATGGCGCGATGCCGCAAGTCATCCCGACCCTGAGCCTGCGGGACGTCGAGGACAGCGCCTTCGTGCGCGACCTCGGGGCCGCCTACGCGAACCACGGCTTCGTGATCATCACCGACCACGGGATTCCGCAGCCGCTGATCGACCGCTTCCTCGAACTCTACAAGACCTTCTTCGCGTGGCCTGCCGCCGAGAAACAGCGCTACCACATTGCCGGCGGCGGCGGTGCCCGCGGCTATACTCCGTTCGGCATCGAGACTGCGAAGGGGAGCCTGCACCACGACCTCAAGGAATTCTGGCACGTCGGGCGCGAACTGCCGCCGCAGCATCCCTACCGCAGCTTCATGGCCGACAACATCTGGATAGACGCCATCCCGGGTTTCCGGCAAACCAGCGTCGAGATGTTCGAGACATTCGACCGGACCGGACGGCGCCTGCTCACCGCCATCGCGCGCATCCTCGGACTGGACCCGGCGTACTTCGAGGACAAGGTTCAGCTCGGCAACAGCGTGCTGCGCGTGATCCACTACCCGCCGATGCCGCCGAACCCCACCGAGAGCATCCGCGCCGGCGCCCACGAGGACATCAACGTCATCACGCTGCTGCTCGGGGCCGAGGAGCCCGGGCTGCAGGTGCTCACGCGCCAGGGAGAGTGGCTGCCGGTCAATCCGGTCGCCGGCTCGATGGTGGTCAACGTCGGCGACATGCTGCAGCGCCTCACCAATGGGGTGCTGCGCTCGACCAGTCACCGCGTGGTGAATCCGGCAAGCGAACGCGCGCGCAACGCCCGCTACTCCATGCCGTTCTTCCTGCACTTCAACCCGGACTTCCCGATCGCCGCACTGCCATCGTGCACAGGTCCAGGACGTCCGGAACCGCTGCCGCCGATCCTCGCCGAGGAGTACCTGCAGGAGCGGCTGCGCGAGATCAAGCTCAAATAGACCCCGCGGACAAGCCGCAGGAACGCCACGCCAACCCCGCAAACGGATTTACCGCATGACGCTGTACCTGCAGGCTCTCCTCGGCATCGCCGTGTTCATCGCGCTCGTCCTGCCGATGTCGAGCAATCGCCGGCGCATCAACTGGAAGCTGGTCGCCATTGCGGTGGCCCTGCAATTCATCATCTGCCTGCTCCTGCTCAAGGCCCCGGTAGTGAAGGACGGCCTGCTCTACCTGAACCAGGCGGTGGGCGCGCTTGGCGCCGCGACGCTCCAGGGCACCTCGTTCGTGTTCGGCTACCTCGGCGGCGGCGACACGCCTTTCACGGTGACCAACCCCAACGCGGTCGTCACTTTCGCTTTTCAGGTGCTACCGCTCGTCATCGTGATGTCCGCGCTATCCGCGCTGCTCTGGTACTGGCGGATCCTGCCGGTGGTGATCCGCGGCATCTCGTGGGTGTTCGAGCGGGCGCTCGGCACCCGTGGTCCGTCGGGGCTCGTGGCCACAGCCAACATCTTTCTCGGCCAGACCGAGGCGCCGCTGCTGGTTCGGCCCTACCTTGCACGCATGTCGCGCTACGAACTGCTGCTGGTGATGACAGCAGGCATGGCGACCATCGCCGGCTCCGTGATGGTCATCTACTCGGCGATGCTCGGCGCGCAGTTCGAGGGTGTGCTCGGCCACCTGATCACCAAGTCGATCATGTCCGTGCCCGCCTCGGTGCTGTTCGCGCACATGCTGCTGCCCGATGACGACGGCAGCCCGCAGGATCTGCAGCAGCCGCCGAAGATCTACCAAAGCGCCATGGACTCGATCACCCGCGGCACCAGCGACGGCCTCGCGCTGTACCTGAACATCATCGCCATCCTGATCGTGCTCACCGCGTTCGTCGCGCTCGCCAACAGCATCATCGGCTTCCTGCCCGCCGTGGGCGGCGAGGCGCTCACGCTCGAACGCATCGCCGGCTGGATCTTCGCGCCGATCGCCTGGCTGATGGGCATCCCCTGGTCCGAGGCCACCACCGCCGGCTCGTTGCTCGGCGTGAAGAGCGTGCTCAATGAATTCATCGCCTTCATCCAGCTGACTAGCGTGCCACCGGAGGCGCTGTCGGAGCGCTCACGGCTCATCACGATCTACGCGCTCTGCGGGTTCGCCAATCTCGCAAGCATCGGCATCCAGATCAGCGGCATCGGCACCATGGCGCCCGAGCGGCGCGGCGACCTCGCGGCGCTGGCGTGGCCGGCGTTCGTGGCTGCGACGCTGGGCTCCTGCATGACCGGCTGCATCGTCGGCATCGTCGCCGGTTGAGCGTCCCCGGCCATGGCCAAGCTCTACTTTTATTACTCCACGATGAACGCCGGCAAGTCGACGGCGCTGCTCCAGGCCTCGCACAACTACGGCGAACGCGGCATGCGCACGCTCGTTTACACCGCGCGGCTCGACGACCGCGCCGGCGGGCGGGTGGCATCGCGCATCGGCATCAGCGCGGAGGCGCGCCACTTTGCGCCGGGGCAGGATCTCTTCGACGAGATCCGCGGGGAACTGGTCTCAGGGCCGCTCGCCTGCGTGCTGGTGGACGAGGCACAGTTCCTTTCCGTGGCGCACGTACAACAACTCGCCCGTGTGGTGGACGAACTCGGCGTGCCGGTGCTCTGCTACGGACTGCGCACCGACTTCCTCGGTCGCCTGTTCGAGGGCAGCGCGCAACTCCTTGCCTGGGCTGACAATCTGGTCGAGCTCAAGACCGTCTGCCACTGCGGCCGCAAGGCCACGATGGTGGTCAGGGTACGCCCGGACGGGCTGGTGGAGCGCAGCGGCGCACAGGTCGAGATCGGCGGCAACGATCGATACGTGCCCTTGTGCCGAAGGCATTTCGTCGAGGCGTTGGCAACCGGGCGGGCCTGAAGGGCCGCTTTGGCGGTAGACACCTCCTCAGGCGGCCAGCGGCAAGGGGGTGGCGGGCCACAGGCCGGCGCATTGTGTTGTAAATTGACAACGCTGGCCGATCAGGCCTAAGCGCCGTCACAGTTTTCAAATATTATTGGACGATAATCCCTCAGAGGCCGCCCCGCCCCCAGCGGCAGGGCGCGCCCTCGGTTTGTCATCGCCTCGTCCCACGGAGAGAACCATGCGCTCACGGAAGTTTGCGGCCTGCCTGCTCGTCGCCCTTTTGACGTTCCTCGCCGGCCCCGTCTCGTTCGCCCAGGAGACCACGTCCGCGCTGCGCGGCCTCATCAGCGACGCAGGCGGCAAGCCGCTGGCGGGCGCCAGCATCTCCATCCTCCATGTCCCGACGGGCACGCGATCGACGCAGACCACCAACGACGGCGGCGTGTTCGATGCCCGCGGCCTGCGCGTAGGCGGGCCGTACACCGTCGAGGTATCCGCCTCGGGCTTCCGCACCGAGAAGTACGAGAACCTCTTCCTGACCGTGGGCGAGACGGCGCGTCTCAATGCCAACCTCGAGGAGGCGATGGCCGAAATCCTCGTCTCTGCATCGGCACCCGCCGACACCCTCGAGATCGGCTCTGTCACCAACCTCGACCGCGACCAGATCGACTCGATCGTGTCGATCAATCGCGACATCCGCGATCTTGCCCGTCGCGATCCGCTCGTGTCGGCCAACCTTCGCGGTGATGGCGGCATCTCGATCGCCGGCTCCAACCCGCGTACCAACCGCATCGCCATCGACGGCGTGCAGGCTCAGGACGACTTCGGCCTGAACACCGGCGGCCTGCCCACCCGGCGTGGTCCGGTTTCCATCGACTCGGTCGAGCAGTTCTCGGTGCAGGCCGTGCCGTTCGACGTCGAGAACGGCGACTTCCTCGGCGGCTCCATCAACGTCGTGCTGCGTCAGGGCACGAACGAATGGGGCGGCTCGGTGTTCGGCAATTTCCTCAACGAGGATCTCGTCGGCACCAAGATCCGCGGCACCACCATCAAGACGCTCGTCGAACAGGACAACTACGGCGCCACGCTGCGCGGTCCAATCCTGCAGGACCGGCTGTTCTTCGCGCTCTCCTACGAGAATTACGAGTCGCTGGACGTCACCGCGGTCGGTCCCGCAGGCGGCGGATTCGCGACCTCCATCGTCGGCCCGGGCAACACGCCGATGACGGTCGCCGACATCGCCGCCGTCACCAACGTGTTCGCCAATACCTATCGCTCCACCTATGCCTTCGGTGGCATCCCGCAGACCAAGCCGATCACCGACGAAAAGTACACCGCGCGTCTCGACTGGAACATCACTGATACGCAGCGTGCGGCGCTCACCTACCGCAAGTCCGAGTCGGGTCTGATCCAGCGCACCAATCTCGGCACCACCAGCGCCGGTCTCGACTCGCAGTGGTACCTCACCGGCGAAAACGACGAGACCATGGCGCTGCAGGTCAACTCCGACTGGTCCGACACCCTGTCGACCGAACTGCGCATCTCGCAGCGTGACTACACCCGTCTGCAGGAGCCGCCGGGCGGGCAGAACTTCGCCGACATCCGCGTCTGCTCGACCGCTACGTCCCTCGACGCCGCCGGACTCGTCAACCCCACACTCACCTGCCGCAACGGTTCGAACACCGTGGGCGTGGTGCGCTTCGGACCCGACCAGTTCCGGCACGCCAACTTCCTGACCACGACCAACACCCAGGCCCAGCTCTCTGGCGAGTTGCGCATGGGTTCGCATCTCGTCAAGGCCGGTGCGCAGTTCCAGAAACAGGAGATCTTCAACCTGTTCCTGCCGAACAGCGACGGCACCTACTATTTCGACTCCATCGCCAATTTCGCCAGCGGCTTCGCGGGCGAGTTGATCTACCGCAACGCCCTCTCGGGAAACCCGAGCGACGCCGCGGCGAACTTCACCTACGACACGACCTCGCTCTTCGTGCAGGACACCTGGGATTTCAGCGACGCGCTGACGCTGACCTACGGCCTGCGGTACGACATGTATTCGGTGGACGACAAGCCGGCGCTCAATCCGAACTTCGTCACCCGCTACGGATTCAACAACCAAGTCACCTACGACGGGCTGGAGGTACTGATGCCCCGCCTGTCCTTCGACTGGCGCCCCACCGACAAGCTAAAGCTCAGCGGCGGCATCGGCCTGTTCTCGGGTGGTCTGCCCGACGTGTTCCTGTCCAACTCGTTCAGCAACACGGGCATCCTCGACAACACCATCATTTTCCAGCGCTCGCTGACCTCGGCAGGCGCTACCAGCCTCGCGGCGACCGCCGCCCAGGGCGGTGGCTTCATCACCGAGACCTCCGGCGCCGTCAACTGCGCGCTCAATCCGGGCATCTGTCTCGCCGCCCTCAACGTCGGCGTCAACCCGAACTTCGGCGCGTCCATTCCCGCTGCGGTGCAGACGGCGCTCGGCGGCTCCACGGTCCCGGCCACCTCCGAAACCAACTCGATGGTTCCCGGGTTCGACATGCCGTCCGACTGGCGCGTGAACCTTGCCGCCAATTGGGAGGTGGGCGACAACTGGAACCTGAGCTTCAGCGCCGTGTACGTGCAGACAGAGGAAGGGCTCGCCTTCCGCGACATTCGCGCGCGGCCACTGATCGTCAACGGCCAGCAGGCTCGCACGCCGGACGGCCGTCTGCGCTACGACGGGCTGTCGGCCGCGCAGCGCGCGATCCCGGGCAACACCGTGACCTCCGTCAACCCCGGCTCCGGCCGCGACATCCAGGCCTACAACCCGGACACCACGGGCTCCATCTGGACAGCGGCCGTCGGCGTCTCGAAGTACTTCGACAGCG
>JBILMF010000237.1:0-15388 GCA_044375655.1 Steroidobacteraceae bacterium
GCGAGCCTGAGACCGTCGAGACGTCCGGCGGCCCTGACAAGGCTGAACGGCCGGTCATTGAACGGCTGGCAAGTCCCGCGAGAGCTGTCGAGCTGCCGAAGACCAACGATCTGGCAACGCGATTCAGCGACACGAACAAGCTGACTGTCGCTGCCGCCGGCATGCCGATGCGCGATTTCCTCAACTACGTGTTCGCCGATCTGCTCAAGGTCAACTACATCGTCGCCGACAACCTGCCCGGCCTCACCACGCCGGTCACTCTGAACACGCCCAAGCCCGTAAGCAGTCGGCAACTGTACCGCCTCGTCCGCGACCTGCTGATCCAGAACGGCCTTGCCTTGACCGAGCGTGACTCGGTCTTTTTCATCGGACCGGCTGACGGCAAGGCGGGCGGGGAGATCCCGATCGGCTATGGAGCAAGGCCCGTGGACGTCCCCGATGTGGGTGGACGCATCCTGCAGGTGATTCCGCTGCGGTTTGGCTTCAACATCGCCATCGAGCGCACCATTACCCAGCTCACCGATGTATCGGTGCAGGTGGATCCGCAGCAGGGGGCGTTGTTCATCACCGGATCCCGAGGGGCGATACTCAGGGCCCTCGACATCGTGAAACTGCTGGATCAGCCCTCCGTTCGCTCCAGCAGGGTGGGAATCATCAACCTCACGTACATTGCGGGCAAGGAGTTCATCGAGCAGGTGACCACGCTGCTCGAAACGGAGGGCATTCCCGCCGGTGTCGGCCGCACCGATGGCAAGGTCGTGACCTTCGTCCCCCTCGATCAGCTCGGCGCGGTCGCCGTGTTCGCCGTCAGCGCCGAGGTGTTGGATCGGGTGGAGTTCTGGACGAAACAGGTCGACCGTCCGAGTCAGGGGCCCTCGCAGAGGTACTTCATCTACCAGCCCAAGTTCGCAAGGGCCCTCGATCTGGGAGAGTCGTTGTCGCCGCTCATCGGTGCCGACGGGGGGGTGCCCTCGGGAAACATGTCCCGGGATACCCGCTCTGCCGTCGCTGCGCCCGCGGATCCGGCGGACATATCCAATGCAAACGTGCTGCGTCGTGACGCCGGGGCGCGGTCCGGGGCGGGCGCCGGTCCCGTGTCCGTGAGCGGTGAGGGGGTGATGATGACGGTCGACCCCCGCTCCAATTCCCTTGTGTTCTACACGACCGGGCTGCGATACGAGGCACTACTGCCGCTGATCCGTCGCCTCGATGTACCGCCCAAGCAGATCCTCCTGGAGGCGACGATTGCGGAGGTCAGCCTGTCCGGCGAGTTCGCCAACGGCGTCGAGTTCGCTTTCCGCGACCAGAGGCTCAGCGGTGGGACTCTGGGGCGGCTGGGATTGCCGAGTTCCGGATTGGCGTTGAATTTCATCGAGAACGCGACAGACGAGCTGCGCCTGCGCCTGCTGGCGCGGGACAGCCGTGTCAACGTCCTCTCAAAGCCGATGCTGGTTGTCCGCGACGGTGTGGCCGCCACCATCTCGGTGGGTAACGACGTCCCGACGGTCGGTGCCACGGCCTCGGACCCGATCCAGGGCAATCGGACCATCACCACGGTGCTCTACCGAAAGACCGGCCTGTCCCTGAACATCACCCCGAACATCAATTCCGAAGGGCTCGTCGTGATGGAGATCGTCCAGAGCATTTCGAACACCGTCCCGGGCTCTTCGGGGGTGTCCGGAGCCCCCATCTTTTTCGATCGGTCAGTCCAGACCGAGGTGGTCGCCCGGTCGGGTCAGAGCGTCCTGCTCGCGGGCCTGATATCCGAGAGTGGATCCTTTTCCTCCGATGGCGTGCCTTGGGTGCGGAAGGTGCCGGGAGTGGGTAAACTCTTTAGCTCGGATTCGCGAAGGCGCGAAAAGACCGAATTGGTCCTGATCATCACCCCCCGAATCATCGACTCTCCGGAAGAGTGGGACTCGGTGCGCAAGGGTTTGGAGTCGGCCCTGGAACTCCTGCAACCCGAGGGAGCGACCGCTGCACCCTGACTTAATCCTGAAATCCGGGATTCAGGTTGATTCTCCCTTGGATTCATGGCCAAATCCGCATATAGGGCTTGACACCATCACCGCGGGAAATATGATTGCGGCTGTTCACACGGGTTCGTGTGGGCGGAGTTAACAAGCTAGCTGTTTACCCGAACAACCGCCCGCGAACCGGGCTTTTTACTCTCTAGGGAGAATTTATGAAGTTGAATGACAAGGTTAGCTACAGCGCAGTGGCGGCGGCCGTCGCCCTTGCCTGTGGCAGTCCGTTCGTCGCCGATGCAGCGTCCCTGTCGTCTTCGACGATCACGATGTCGCAGCAAGGCAACGCGCTCGCCACCGCGTCGGCCAACACGACCCTCACGGTCACTGTTGCCCTCAGCTCCTCGTACATCGCCAACGACACGGCACAGCTCACGATCGTGGGCGGTAACTGGCAGACCGCCTCGGGCGCGCCGCCGGATGCCACGTGCTCGAGCGGGACTTTCGGTGGGTTGTCTTACGACCGCTCCACCAACAGGGCCAACTATCGCGTGACGAGCGGAACACCCACCTCCACCAGCATCTGCACCTTCGTGGTCGCGGTGCAAAATGCATCGATGGGAACCGCGGGCAACGTCACGATTTCCTACGGCGCACAGACCGCCAGCTCGAATCTGTCGTTCGATTCTGGCTCGGCGATTACCGTGGCGCGGGTCGTCGACCAGTTCTCGTCCTCGGCCGGAACGCTGCTGAATGGCGTCGTCAACGTCAACAATGCTCGCTTGCATTTCGTGGCTGACGAATCCACCGGCGCAGCAAGCCAGTTCGGTGGAAACGAGGATCATTTGGGCTTCACGCTCAACAACTCGGGTTCGCTGGCTAACGCGGCGACCGTCTCGTCGATCGTTGCCACCATCAACGGTGATTTCAGCTTCCTCGACGACGACGGCACGGCGGGTTGTTCGGCTTCTGACCTCACCCAGGGCCCGGGCCAGGCTTTGGCGGTGGGTAACACGGGTTCGTTGAGCATCAACTCGGCGTGCTCGGTACTCACCTACACGGAGAGCTCAACGCTGGCTCCCAGCACGACCGGTGCGGTGCGGTTCATTGCTCTGGGCAAGACCGGGGCGGCGACGAGCACGGCGCTGACGAACGAGAAGATCATCAACAATGGGTCTTTCAGCGGCAGCATCGTGTTCAATTATGGCAACGGGGCGACCTCGAGCGAGACGGACTCCTACAGCTCGCTCGGATCGTGGACCCTGAACGGTGCCTCCATCGACGTGGCGTTCATGCCCTACACCGAGGGTACGTCGCGCATCATCAACCTGACGAACCGCTCGGGTCAGACCGGGGCGATCACCGTTTCGGCCATCAACGAGTCGGGCGTCGCCTGTGCGGCGTTCTCGGCGGGTTCGATCGCGGGCAACTCGATCAAGAACATCTCGGCCGACGTGGACGCGGGCATCCGCGCCTGCTACGGCGCGACGTTCGCGGGTCGTGTGGCGCTGAACGTTGTGGCGAACATCCCGGGCAGCAACGCGGAGCTGTACACCGGCTACAACCGCAACGGCAGCCTGTCGACGATCGTCAACACCAGCAACGGTTTCGGCACCCGTTAATTTGCGGGTCCGGGCCTAGCACCTTCGGGTGCGGCTGTTTGAGCCAAGAGAGCGGCGGGCTATGCCCGCCGCTCTTTTTTTTTTGGGGAGAGGTATCCGAAGTCATGAGTCGAGTCGGGATTCGTTCTGGCGTCTTTCTGTTTCTGGTGTGGCTCGGCGGATGTGTTGGTGGCCAAGCCCATGTCTACAGCGAGTCCACCATCGAAAAATTCATCTCTGCGTGCGTGCAACGACCCGATGTCTCGGTTCCGCAGTGCGCGTGCGTGGTTGAGAAGTCCCGCAACGTGCTATCCGAAGAGTCATTCATCAGCGCCCTCGGCGCCGTTGATCCGCCGACCGGGCTGGCAGCCGTGTTCAAAGAGTGCGGGGTAAGGGGGCGGGTGACCCTCGAGTCCTCCGCTCGAGGCGTCCCAGGGCTTTCGGACGTGGATGTCTGCGTGCAGCAGGCGATCGCGGCGACGACGGGCAGCGGAACCGCCGTGAGCATCGAGGATCAGGATCGGATCCGCTCGCGTTGCGGCCCGTGATCTCGTGTTTTCCCCCCCGCGTAGCGATCGCGGCGTTTCTTGACTTATCCGAGGCGGTGCCGTAACTTTCGCCGCCTTTCGTGGGGCTATAGCTCAGCTGGGAGAGCGCTTGCATGGCATGCAAGAGGTCGGCGGTTCGATCCCGCCTAGCTCCACCACTTCATCCGGCGTCCCCATCGTCTAGAGGCCTAGGACATTGCCCTTTCACGGCAGTAACAGGGGTTCGAATCCCCTTGGGGACGCCACTCCTAGAATCGCGTCTGCAGAGCCTGCTTGACGGCTGAGAGCGCAGCCTCCCAGTTACCCGGGTTGGGTTGTCGGAAGAGCCGAGCGTTCGGGTACCAGGGCGAATCGTCGCGGCCCAGCAGCCAGCGCCACTCGGCGCTGAACTGCAGAATCACCCAGGTCTCTTTGCCGAGGCCCCCACTAAGGTGGGCAACGCTGGTGTCGATGGTGACGACCAGATCCATCAGTTCCACCAGCGCGGCAGCGTCAGCGAAGCCTTGCTGCTGATCCCCGAAGTGGAACACGCCCATTGCCCGCAGCTGATCCAGTTCTTCCGGTGAGGCTTCTTTTTGCAGGCTGACTACGGTGTACCGCGCGTCGACCAGCGTCAGCATCGATGCCAGAGACATGCTGCGTACGCCGAGAGACTTGACGACCCGGCCGCTCCAGACGATGCCGATGCGTGGCCGGTCGGCAGGGACGCCGGCGGCAGCCAGCCGCTCGCGCCACGCCGTCACCAAAGTAGGGTCTGACTGCAGGTAGGGGGCTTTGCCCGAGGGGATGTTGTCGAAGGTGGTTTCGAAGATCCTCGGCAGGCTCATCAGGGGACAGTAGTAGTCGAAGACGTCCAGCTTGTGCGGTTCGACGCGGTCCAGGACCGCGTGCACACCAGCCAGCGGTTCCAGCAGACGGCACAGGGCTGAAGGCACGGCCAAGGACACCGCAGCACCCAGATCGGCGACCAGCTTGGCGTAGCGGCAGAACATCAGCGTGTCGCCCAGCCCTTGTTCGGAGGTGAGCAGGATTCGCTTTCCTGCCAAGGGCTCGAAGCCATGCCAGCTCGGCAGACCTGTCGGCTGCGCGGCCTTGTCCGGGCCGCCTTTTTCGAGCTTCCAACGCCACTCGTAGAGGTCCCAGCCCTTGGGGTTACCCAGGGTGAGCAGGCACAACGCCGAGTTCCAGTGGGCTGGCGCGTGCGCGGGATCCCGGGCAACCGCTTCGTCGAAGCTGGCAATGGCTTCGTCGTAGCGGCGCAGCTGCATGAGTGTCACGCCGCGGTTGTAAAACCACACGGCCACCCCCGGCCGCATGCGGATGCCGCGGTCGTAATGCGCCAGCGCGCCCTCGTGATCCCCGACACCCTGCAGAGCCGAGCCCTTGGCGAGCAGGATATCGGGCAGATCGCCGCCCTTGGATGTCGCGATGTCGAACTGCTCCACAGACTCGCCGAACCGGTCGAGGTTGTGCAGGGCTTTGCCTTTGGCGACATACCAAGCCGCCTTTTCCGGCTGCAGCGCTATGGCGCGCTCGGCAGCCGCCAACGCCAGCTTGGGCTGATCGAGTTCGAGCAACATGTCCGCGCGTTTGCCGTGCGCCTCGGCGTGTTCGGGGACGAGCTCGGTGACTTTACGGAAGTCGCTCTCCGCTTTCGCATGCCGCTTGAGGTGATCCTGGCAGGTGCCTCGGTTGAGCAGCGCACCGATATGAGCCGGGTTCAGCGCCAGGGCTTGTGAATAGGCGCGGATGGCGCCCTCCAGGTCTTTTGTTTCCGCGAGTACGTCGCCGAGAGCGCAATGGGCATCGATGAAAGCGGGCTTCAGCGCTACCGCGCGCCGGAAGCTCTCGGCCGCCTCGGGCAGCCGATTGAGCATACGCAGAGCCTGTCCGCGATTCGAGTGGGCCTCAGGCAGCTTCGGGTCGATGGCCAGAGCCGCGTCGTAGGCTGCCACGGCTTCCTCGGGTCGACCCATGGAGGCGATGACGTTGGCCCTGTCGACTAGATAGCCTGCGTTTCCGGGCTTTAGCGACAGCGCCGCGTCGAAGTGCTGGAGTGCTGCATCGAACCTCTGTTGACGAGCTTCGATGATGCCGAGAAGATGGACCGATGGGGCGTGGCTGGAGTCCGCGAGAAGCGACTCTCTGAGAATATTGCCTGCCTCAACGAGCTTCCCAACTCGATAGGTGGCCTGCGCGCGCTGAAACGCCATCGTGCTTCGCGTTTTCGACATGAGCGCATTTTACCCCTTGCCGACAGTCGGCACCGTAACTGACGCCACGATTGCCCCGGAAACGGCTCGGCTCATCGGTTAAAATGCCGGGCTTGGCGTGGTTGGCCCGGATTTCGGCCTCCCCGCCGCCGTCCGGAGGCATCCTTTGTTGTCGACTGATCGACTGCTGCAGCAGATTCTGGCTGGCTTGGTAGGGTCGGTGGCCTGTGCTGTGGTGGCTAATCTCGTGTTCGGCGGTTTCTTTCCAGGACCCAACGGAATGGGCCATGACTACGCCGGCGGATTCCCCGCTCTTCTGGCGGAGTATTACTGGTCCCTGACCAATGGCATCTGGGCGGCACCGTGGTTTACGCCAGCGTTTTGCGGCGGTATTCCGCTCTTCGCTGACCCTGGGTCCGGCTACTACTCCATTCCCAGCATCATCAGCAGAGGGTTGGTGCTGGACCCTCTCACGTCATTCCACATCACTTTTCTGGCGTTTGTGGCGACCGGTTTTCTGGGCGCTTACCTGTTTGCCCTTCGGGGGCTGAAGACGAGTCTGGCCGCAGCCGTGGTCGCGGCGACGCTTTTCGGCCTAAACGGGTTTTTCGCATACCGGTTCATCATCGGACATACCGGCTTCCACGGCGTGATGCTCGTCCCTTGGTTGGCTTTGGTCGTGTGCGGATGGGAGAGCCCGGCGCTTCGTACAAGATGGTTGATCGAGCTTGGTCGAGTGGTATCCGCGGCCCTGATACTAACCTACTGGGTCCATAGCGGCGCCTCGAGCCTTTTGGTCCCTTTCGTTCTCGCGACCGCCGCGTTGGTGCTGCTGCAATGGATGCGCGATGGCGTGGTGGGTGCCGCAATTGGCCGGTCGGTCGCTGCGAGTGTTCTTGCAATGATGCTCTCCGCCTCGAAGCTGACGGCGGCGAGTGCCTATATGTCAAACTTCCCGCGCTCGGACTACAAGCTCCCGGGCGTGGGTTCGTTGCTCGAGGCCGGCCAGTTGGCGTTCCTGATGTTGTTCGCCAACCTCAGCGATATTGCGGGTATTGCAGCGGCGCGTTGGCAGAATATCCAGTGGGCGCTCGACCGTCATGAGTTGGAGTACGGCGTCACGGTCGTACCCCTCGTGCTCGGCGTGCTTGCGGCGGGTTCCATCCTCTCGCAGCGAAAGGGTTTTCCTTGGCGTTCGCCCAAGAAGATCGTCGCGGGTGTGTCATTGCTCGCCATCGTCACGGCGGTTCTGCTGCTCAATGTCTACTCCCCAGCGTGGAACGACTTCCTGAAGTCCTTACCGCTGATCGGGTCCTCGAGCTCGATGGTTCGCTGGTTCGTGGTCTTCGTGCCCATCGTCGCCATTGCCAGTGCGCCGGCGTTGGATGCCATCGTTGGCAGTGAGCGAAACCGGATCCTGTTGTCGGCGACCGCTATCGTCGTTGCTGTCGCGCAGGTTGCTTCGGTCAACAAGGACTTTTACAGCGCGCAGAGCTATGACCCCAAACCCGTAACCGAAGCTTTCGAGCGTGCAAGGGATACCCCGGGCTACATGCCGAGCATCCGCTTCATCGCCGCCTATGTCGACGGCAATGGCAACGTCACGATGCCCGGGAACCGAAATGACGTCATCACTCAGGATATGTCACAGCTTGCCTGTTACACGCCCATTTTCGGGTATCGCCTTGAGCATTTCCCGTTCAAGACCCTGCGCCCTGGACCCGTGAACGGATTGACCGGTGATTACCTGAACCTGAAAAACCCGGCCTGTTTTGTTTTTCCCGAAGAGAACTCATGCAAGCCCGGAGACCACTTTACGGTGGCGCAGCGCGACAGCGCCGAGAAGTTCGTCAACTACCGCGCATTTCCCTTCGAGCGTAGCCGTGCCCAACATGTCGCCGACAACCTGACCAAGGTGACGCTGGCTTTGTGTCTGTTCGCGTTGTTCGGCTCTGGTCTGTACCTGCTGCGTGGGTTTGGAAGATCCCGTACGAACCCATGAAGGCAGTCATTCTCGCCGGCGGCCTCGGAACCCGGATTTCCGAAGAAACGCATCTAAAACCGAAGCCCATGATCGAGATCGGCGGCAAGCCGATCCTTTGGCACATCATGAAGATCTACTCGGCCCACGGGGTCAATGATTTCGTGGTGTGTTGCGGCTACAAGGGCTACCTCATCAAGGAATACTTCGCGAACTATTTTCTCCATACCTCCGACGTGACGTTCGATCTTGAAGCCAACCGCATGGAGGTGCATCAACGGTACGCCGAGCCCTGGAAAGTCACGCTGGTGGACACCGGTGATGACACCATGACCGGGGGGCGCTTGAAGCGGGTGCGGGCGTATGTGGCGGCTCAAGACAGCTTCTGCATGACGTACGGCGACGGTGTCGGCAACGTCGATATTCGCAAGGTCATCGACTTCCACAATCGTCAGAATGTCGCGGCGACGCTGGTAGCGGCCCGCCCTCCAGGCCGGTTTGGTGCTCTCGACCTTGATGGTGCAGGCCGGGTGCGGAACTTCAAGGAAAAGCCCTCCGGCGACGGTGGGATGATCAACGGTGGATTTTTCGTACTGTCCCCCCGGGTGTTCGACCTGATTTCCGGGGATGAGACAATCTGGGAAAAAGAGCCGCTGGAGACGCTGGCGGCCAGTGCGCAGTTGGCGGCGTATACCCATGATGGATTTTGGCAACCCATGGACACCTTGCGAGACAAAACCTACTTGGAGGAACTCTGGGCCTCCGGTAGGGCACCGTGGAAGGTTTGGTGATGGTCCCGGACTTCTGGCGATCCAGGCGTGTCTTGGTGACCGGGCACACCGGCTTCAAAGGCGGGTGGCTTTGTACTTGGCTGAAGTCGCTGGGTGCTGTCGTCACCGGCTACGCACTGCCCGCAGCCACGACCCCAAGCCTTTTCGAGGCCGCTTCAGTACCCGAAGGAATGAACTCGGTGCTGGGGGACGTTCGCGATGCTACCTTCCTGCGCTCGGTTCTCGAGCAAGCAGACCCCGAGATCATTTTCCACATGGCGGCGCAGCCGCTTGTCAGAGCCTCCTACGCTGATCCGGCCGACACCTACTCGACGAATGTCATGGGCACGGTCAATCTGCTCGATGCTGCACGCCATCTGGGGTCGGTGCGAGCCATCGTGAACGTTACTTCCGACAAGTGTTACGAGAATCGGGAGTGGGTTTGGGGCTACCGCGAGACGGAGTCCATGGGGGGCTATGATCCTTACAGTGCCAGCAAGGGTTGTGCGGAACTCGTCACGGCATCATTTCGCCGCAGTTTCGGTTTGCCGCTGGCAAGTGTTCGCGCCGGCAATGTGATCGGAGGTGGTGACTGGTCGACCGACAGACTGGTTCCGGACATCCTTCGATCTTTTGAGGGCGGGCAGCCGCCGCAAATCCGTAACCCGGACGCGATCCGCCCTTGGCAGCATGTCGTCGAACCTCTCAGGGGCTACCTGAGTGTCGCCGAGAGGGTGTTTGCGGAGCCTCAAGTGTTCGCAGAGGCGTGGAATTTCGGTCCGCGAGACGAGGACTGTCAGCCTGTTTCAAGGGTGCTGGATGGTCTGGCCGCCGCTTGGGGTCATGGCGTGGGATGGGTTTCACAGCCCGGAAACCACCCGCATGAGGCTGGATATCTGAGACTTGACTCATCCAAGGCGCGGTCACGTCTAGGATGGTGTCCCAAAACTGACCTGTCGGTGGCGCTGGATCTCACCGTCGCATGGCATCGGGCTTGGATGGCCGGACAGGACATGTACTCATTTACCCTTAAACAGATAGAGAATCATGGCTGATAACAAGGCTGACGAGTTGAGAAGCCGCATTGCAGGGTTGGTCAAGGAGTACGCGGCCTTGCAGTATGCCGAGCGCGCGTTTGTTCCCGGAGAGACGCCGGTACCTCCATCCGGCAAGTTGATCGGGGCAGAAGAACTGCAGGCGATGGTCGAGGCGTCCCTCGATGGCTGGTTGACTGCAGGGCGCTTCAATGAAGAGTTCGAGCAAAAGCTTGCGGCCTTTCTAGGCGTGAAGTTCGCGATGACCGTCAATTCGGGCTCGTCAGCGAATCTCGTCGCTTTCAGTACGCTGACCTCGCCCAAGCTTGGCAACCGGGCGATCAAGCCGGGCGATGAGGTGATCGGTGTGGCGGCAGGGTTCCCGACGACGGTGAATCCCATCCTGCAATTCGGTGCTGTACCGGTTTTTGTCGATGTGGAACTCGGAACCTACAACATCGACGCGACGAAAATAGAAGCTGCCATCACGTCCAAAACGCGCGCCATCATGCTCGCGCACACTCTCGGGAACCCATACAACCTATCGGTCATCAAGGATCTGTGCCAGCGATACAAGCTTTGGTTGATAGAGGATTGCTGCGATGCACTCGGTTCCACATACGACGGAAAGCTCGTCGGAACCTTCGGCGACATAGGAACGCTTAGCTTCTACCCGGCACACCACATCACGATGGGCGAGGGTGGCGCCGTGTTCACCAACAGTCGCACCCTCAAGCTGATCGCCGAGAGCTATCGCGATTGGGGTCGGGACTGCTACTGCCTGCCGGGCAAGGACAACACCTGCGGGAAGCGTTTCGCGCGGCAGCTCGGTTCATTGCCGTTTGGCTACGACCACAAATATACCTACAGCCACATCGGATACAACCTCAAGATTACCGACATGCAGGCGGCCTGCGGCGTCGCGCAGATCGACAAGGCGGCCGAGTTCGTCCGCCGTCGTAAGGAGAACTTCGCCTATCTGTACGAAGCGCTCAAGCCACTCGAAGAGTTTCTGATCCTGCCGCAGGCAACGCCGCGATCCGATCCCTCGTGGTTCGGCTTTCCCATAACGCTGCGCCCCAATTCGCCGATCAAACGGGTTGATCTGCTTACGCACCTCGATTCACGCAAGGTTGGTACTCGTTTGCTCTTTGCAGGCAACTTGACGCGCCAGCCGTCAATGGCGGGTCGGGAATACAGGGTCAGTGGCGAACTAACGAGTACCGACATCGTGATGAACGATACCTTCTGGATCGGTGTTCAGCCGGCATTGACCAACGCAATGCTCGATTACGCGCTTGCATCGATCGCTGAGGCACTGGGCAGATGAAGCTTGTCTCGGTGATGGCTGATCCCGTTCTGCTGCGTTTTCTGGCAGTGGGAGTGGTCAACACGGCTTTCGGCTACCTCATATATGCAGGCTTGGTTTGGGTAGGTCTCAACTATGCGGCTTCTGCCGCGCTGGGAACGGTGTTAGGAGTGCTGTTCAACTTCAAATCGACCGGTCGTCTCGTTTTCGGATCTGCTGATAACCGGCTGTTGTGGCGCTTCATCGGGGTCTACGTAGTGGTCTACGTTCTAAATGTGCTTGGTTTGACCGTCCTGACATCGATAGGACTCAGCGCTTATACCGCGGGGCTCGTTACGCTGCTGCCGGCGGCGCTGTTAGCCTTCGTCCTGAATAAGAATCTGGTGTTCAGGTCGGTATCGTGAAACGCATCAGCATCGTCACCCCCTGCTTCAACGAAGAGGACAACGTCGAGGAGTTGCACTGGCGGATCGCCGCGGTGATGTCCAAACTCCCCTATGATTATGAACATCTCTGCATCGATAACCACTCGACTGATGGCACGGTCAGCAAGCTACGCGACCTGGCAGCGCGTGATTCCCGGCTGAAGGTTATCGTCAACGCGCGTAACTTCGGTCACATTCGCTCGCCGTATCACGGGCTGCTGCAGGCGAGTGGCGATGCGGTCGTGATCATCGCCTCTGATCTTCAGGACCCGCCCGAGTTAATCCCCGAGCTAGTTGCTAAGTGGGAGGAAGGCTTCAAGACCGTGCTTCTGGTCAAGCCGGAGAGCGAGGAGTCGCGCGTGATGTTCGCGGTTCGGCGCATCTATTACGGAATCATCGCAAGAATCTCTGACGTCCCGCTGGTGCCCAATGCCACGGGAGCGGGTCTCTTTGACCGTGAAGTAGTCGATGTCCTGAGAACTCTCCGCGATCCATACCCATACTTGAGGGGTCTCGTCTGCGAAATCGGCTTCCCAATCGCCACAGTCGTTTTCCGTCAGCCGAGGCGCCGGCGGGGTATCAGCAAGAATAACTTTTACACGCTGTATGACATTGCAATGCTCGGCGTTACCAGCCACTCGAAGGTGCCGCTGCGTTTGATGACCATGTTCGGATTCCTGTTTTCGGTCCTCAGTTTCGCTGTAGCGGTTGGCTTCCTCGTGGCCAAGCTTCTTTTTTGGGATTTCTTTCAGCTTGGATTGGCACCGCTGTTGATAGGTCTGTTCTTTTTCATGGCGGTACAGATGTTTTTTATTGGCCTCCTGGGGGAGTATGTTGGTGCCGTACTCACGCATGTCCGTAACGTTCCGCATGTGATCGAGTCCGAGCGCATTAACTTCAGCCCTGTAGAGGACTCTCCGCGCCGTAACGAGGACGTGGCCGAAAAACCATGATCAGGCTTGCCGATTATGTTGCGAATCGCTGCGTCGAAGCTGGCGCAAGTCATGTTTTCCTGGTCACGGGTGGCGGCGCGATGCATCTCAATGACGCATTCGGTCGCCATCGGCAACTGACTCCCGTCTGCTTTCATCATGAGCAAAGCGCGTCGATTGCTGCCGAGGGATACTTTCGTTGCAGCAACAGGCTTGCGGTTGTCAACGTCACGACCGGGCCCGGTGGAATCAATGCTCTCAACGGCGTCTACGGCGCGTTCGTCGACTCGATCGGCATGCTTATTGTTTCCGGCCAGGTCAAGCGGGAGACAATCGCCGGAAATTACCCCTTGCCGATGCGGCAACTGGGTGATCAGGAGGTTGGGATCGTCGATATCGCACGCCCGTTGGTGAAGTACTCCTGTTTGCTCCAGGATCCCGCGAAGGTTCGCTCAGTGATGGATAAGGCGATATTCCTCGCGCGGTATGGTCGGCCTGGCCCTGTTTGGGTAGACATCCCAATTGATGTTCAGAGCGCAATGATCGATCCCGAGATGCTCGAGTCATGGTCGACGGATGATTTGCCCTCTCTGGTTTTGGACCCAGCGGTGTCGGCGAATGCCAGACTCGAGCTAGAGACGCTAGGTACCGCCGATGTATCGGCAGCGATAGATGAGGTTCTTGTGCGCCTCGGACGTGCCAAGCGGCCTGCGGTGCTGCTCGGCACGGGGGTTCGTCTTGCCGGCATGTTGAGCGAGACAATGGAGCTTGTACGTCGGCTTGGGATTCCTGTCGTTACTGGATGGAATGCGCAAGATTCAATAGATCACTCAAGTCCATTGTTTTGTGGCCGACCAGGCACCGTTGGCGACCGCCCGGGAAACTTCACCGTCCAGAGCAGCGATTTTCTCCTAATCCTTGGATGCCGGCTGAACATACGTCAGATTAGTTACAACTGGAGGAGTTTCGCGCCAAGAGCGTTCAAAGTCATGGTCGATGTGGATCGAGCGGAACTCGACAAGCCGACCCTTTCTATAGATCTCAAGATTCACGCCGACCTTCGAACTGTGCTCCCACGGCTTTTGGAGCGGCTGGTCAACTATGAACGGCCCCTGAAGCACGGTAGTTTTTTGCAGTGGTGTCGAGAGCGAGTGCTTCGGTATCCCACCGTACAGCCGGTTCATCGGCATGAGCGCTCGCCGATCAATCCTTATTTTTTTATCGAGCTGCTTTTTTCCCGGTTGCGAAAGACAGATATCGTAGTTGCCGGCAACGGCTCTGCCTGTGTAATCGGATTTCAGGCAGCGTCGATAAGTGGCGGCCAGCGCTTCTTTACCAACTCTGGAAATGCGTCGATGGGGTACGACTTGCCCGCTGCAATCGGCGCGAGTTTGGCCAATCCCCACTCCCGCGTCGTTTGTCTTGCGGGGGACGGTAGTCTCATGATGAACCTGCAAGAGTTGCAGACGCTAGTCGGATACCGCTTGCCGGTCAAAGTGATTGTGCTCAACAACAACGGTTATCACTCGATACGACAGACGCAGCAGAATTACTTTTCGGACAACGTCTTCGGTACCTGCCCCGAAGATGGCGTGTCTCTGCCGGACTTTGTCAAGTTGGCGGAAGCGCTGCGCATTCCCAGCGCGAGGGTGGCCTGCTCACTCGATTGGAGCAGGACCGAGATCCAGGCGTTGATGGATTCGGCGGAGCCCGCTCTCATTGAGGTGGTTGTTGATCCATCGCAGCCGTTCAGTCCTAAGCTCGCCTCGCGGAAGCTCCCGGACGGAACCATGGTCTCTCCCTCGCTCGAAGATATGGCGCCGTTCCTCGCGCCCGAAGAAATGTCTGACAATCGTCTGTCGGATTAGGCAATGTACAAACTTTGGGTATTCGATCTCGATGGGACGTTGGTAGATAGCGCGCGGACTGTGACGGACATCCTTAATGAAAAACGTAGCGAGTTGGGTCTTCCCGGGGTCGATGTCTCCGCACTGGTGCCGTGGCTGAGCCTCGGTGGTGAGCAGTTGGTAGCGCAAGCACTGGAACTTCCGTTGGCTTCCGCAGCGGAGCACGTCCTCGATTTTCGATGCCGGTATCTTGAGCGACGAACACCGAAGGAAAGTGTCTACCCTGGCGTTAACGAGTTGCTCGGGGCACTGGCGGAACGAAACAAGAGAATCGCCGTTTGCACGAATAAGCCCCGCAACCTGGCTGAAAAAGTTCTTGCCGAGGTAGGCCTTGATCGGTGGGTGGAGTTCACCTGCGCTGGTGGGGATCTCCCGGTTCGCAAACCCCATGTCGAAACACTTATGTCCTGCCTGCGCAGGTTTGCAGTTTCGTCCTCCGAGACCCTACTGGTGGGCGACAGTACTGTGGATCACCGCTTGGCTTCAGCAGCGGGTGTGAAGTTTGCTTTCTTTCAGAAAGGGTACGACGACGGAGTAAGTATTTGCTCCGGAGACATCTCGATCTCCAGCCATTTACAGCTTAAATCCATGCTCTCGGAGGGTGTTCTTCAATGAATATACGCGAAAGAAAAATGCTCGGCATACTTAAACTGCTTCGTGAGAGCTATGGGGCCGTCGCAGTCAAAGCGGAGTTTGAGGCG
>JBILMF010000199.1:0-4059 GCA_044375655.1 Steroidobacteraceae bacterium
CGCGAGGTACTCGAATCGCTGCTTGCCGAGCCGGCAGCAGCCGCCGCGGTGACCTTGCGGGCGGCCTCCAAACCCGAAAAAGGCGTGCTGCAGGCGTGGCTCGAAGCCACCCGGCTGCGCGCCGAGGTGCTGACCCCCATCGAGGTCCGCAAACTCGGCGGGTTCGACGTCTGCTACGAGGCGCCCCTGCCTGACGAAAGCCGCGATTTGGCGCAGCTGACCGCCCTGCTGCAGCGTGGCAGCGAGCACCTCGTCGCGGACGGCGTGCTGTGGTGCGTGGTGCCCTATGAACTGCTCGAGGGGCAGGGCTCACCTCTGCTGCGCCTGCGCGCGTTGCTCGCCGAGTGCGGTATCGACTGCCAGCTCATCGCCCCCGTCGAAGCCGAGGGTCAGCACGTGCTGCTGGCGCGGGGTCGGCGTCGCGCCGCAGCCGCGCCGGCCGGGCAGGGTCGCGGCGTCGAGGCCACTGCCACCGCGCCTGCCTGAGCGGCGACGCCTACCACCACCAGAATTCCTTCCCGGAGCATCCTCCATGTCAGAGCAGTCACTGCGCGTCTCCTTCGAGTTCTTCCCGCCGGGCGATGCGGCCATGGAGGCCACGCTTTGGCAGTCGGTGCAGCGGCTGGCACCGCTTGGACCGCGTTTCGTCTCGGTGACCTACGGTGCCGATGGATCCACGCGCGATCGCACGCATGCGCTGGTACGACGCATACAGCAGGAGACACCGCTCACCGGCGCTCCGCATCTAACCTGCGTCGGCGCGCCGCGCAGCGAGGTGCTGGACGTCGCCCGCCGCTACTGGGCCGAAGGGATCCGCCACATCGTCGCGCTGCGCGGCGATGCGCCGCAGGGCGCGACACGCTTCGAGCCCCACCCCGAGGGGTTTGCCAACGCCGCCGAGCTGGTCGCCGGCCTGCGCAGCGTCGCCGACTTCGACATCTCGGTGGCCGCGTACCCCGAGACCCACCCCGAGGCGGGTTCGCCGCAGCAGGATCTCGACTACTTCCGCCGCAAGGTTGACGCCGGAGCCACGCGGGCCATCACCCAGTTTTTCTTTGACAACGACGATTACCTCCGATTCCGCGACCGGTGCGCCGCCGCCGGCATCACTCTGAACATCGTGCCCGGCATCCTGCCGATCACGCGCTTTCCGCAGGTCACCCGCTTCGCGGCACGCTGCGGCGCGAAGATCCCGCGATGGTTGGCCGAGCGCTTTGCCGGCCTCGACAACGATGCGGACACGCGACGGCTGATCGCCGCCAGCGTGGCCATCGAGCAGGTGTCGCGACTTCGCGAGCACGGCGTGGAGGAGTTCCACTTCTACACACTGAACCGCGCGGAACTCACCTACGCCATCTGCCACGCGCTCGGCATGCGACCGGGGCCGGCTGCGGTCGCCGCATGAACTGCTGTCCTTCCGGATCGCATGCGGCTGTCGGCGGGCACCACAGCCACGGCCCTGATTTCCACGGTCTCGATCCTCGCAGCGCGAGCGCGGCAGCGGCGCCGTACGCCGTGGTGCCGGTCGATGTCGCAGCACGCGAGTCGCGGCTGCGGCGCCTGCACGAGCTTGTCGCCGAGCGCATCCTGGTGATCGACGGTGCGATGGGCACCATGATCCAGCGCCACCGCCTCGATGAAGCGGGCTATCGCGGCGAGCGCTTTCGCGACTACGGCCGCGACCTGCGCGGCAACAACGACCTGCTCACGCTCACCCGTCCCGAGATCGTCGGCGGTATCCACCGTGCCTACTTCGAGGCCGGTGCCGACATCGTGGAGACGAACACCTTCAACTCGACCACCATCGCGCAGGCCGACTACGGCATGGAGGCGCTGGTACCCGAGCTGAACTACCGCGCCGCGAGGCTCGCGCGCGAGGTGGCCGACGAAGTCGCCGCGTCGAGCGGGCAGCCGCGCTTCGTCGCCGGCACGCTCGGGCCCACTAACCGTACCGCCTCGATATCGCCGAGCGTTACCGATCCCGGTATGCGCAACACCAGCTTTGACCAGCTGGTCGTCGCCTACGCCGAGGCGACGCGCGCGCTCGTGCTCGGCGGCGCCGACATCCTGCTGATCGAGACCGTATTCGACACTCTGAATGCCAAGGCCGCGCTCTATGCCGTTCGCCAGGTACAGGCGGAGCTCGGCGTGGCGCTGCCGCTGATGGTCTCCGGCACCATCACGGATGCGTCGGGCCGTACGCTCTCGGGCCAGACCACCGAGGCCTTCTGGAACGCGGTGCGCCACGGCGAGTTGTTCGCCGTCGGCCTCAATTGCGCGCTCGGCGCGAGTGACATGCGGCCCTATGTCGCCGAGCTCTCGCGGCTCGCCGACTGCCATGTCTGCGCCTACCCGAACGCGGGCCTGCCGAACGCCTTTGGCGAGTACGACGAGACTCCCGAGCAGACGGCGGCGATCCTTGGCGAGTTCGCGCGCTCGGGGCTGCTCAACATCGTCGGCGGCTGCTGCGGTACGACGCCCGAGCACATCCACCTGATCGCCGAGGCGGTGCGCGGACTGCCGCCGCGGCAGCCTGCGCGGTCGCCGGTGCAATGCCGTCTCTCCGGGCTCGAGCCGCTCAACATCGGCGCCGACTCGCTGTTCGTCAACGTGGGCGAGCGGACCAATGTCACCGGCTCCGCCAAGTTCCGCAAACTCATCGAGGCGGGCGACTACACGGCTGCAGTCGAGGTCGCGCGCCAGCAGGTGGCGGCCGGCGCGCAGGTGATCGACGTCAACATGGACGAGGGCATGCTCGACTCGGAAGCGGCGATGGTGCGCTTCCTCAACCTGATCGCCGCGGAGCCGGATATCGCCCGAGTTCCGGTGATGATCGACTCCTCGAAATGGAGCGTCATCGAAGCAGGCCTCAAGTGTGTCCAGGGCAAGTCGATCGTCAATTCGATCAGCCTCAAGGAAGGCGAGGCGGCGTTCATCGAGCAGGCGCGCAAGGTCCGCGCCTACGGCGCTGCGGTGGTGGTGATGGCGTTCGACGAACAGGGTCAGGCCGACAGCGTCGAGCGCAAGGTCGCGATCTGCGAGCGCTCCTACGAGGTGCTGACGCGCAAGGTCGGCTTCCCGCCCGAGGACATCATCTTCGACCCGAATATCTTCGCCGTCGCCACCGGCATCGAGGAGCACGCCGGCTACGGGCTCGCGTTCATCGAGGCGACGCGCCTGATCAAGCAGCGCCTGCCGCATGCGATGGTGAGCGGCGGGGTAAGCAACGTGTCGTTCTCCTTCCGCGGCAATGACCCGGTCCGCGAAGCGATGCACAGCGTGTTCCTGTACCACGCCATCGCCGCCGGCATGGACATGGGCATCGTCAACGCGGGGCAACTGGCCATCTATGCCGACATCGCGCCCGAGTTGCGCGACGCCGTCGAGGACGTGATCCTCAACCGCCGCGATGACGCGACCGAACGGCTGCTGGCGATCGCCGGTCGCTACAAGGGAGAGGCCACTGGCAAGCGCGAGGCGGACCTCGAGTGGCGTAACCTTCCGGTCGCGAAGCGACTCGAACACGCGCTGGTCAAGGGGATCGACGAGTTCATCGTCGAAGACACCGAGGCTGCCCGGCTCGAGGCCGAGCACCCCATCAAGGTCATCGAAGGGCCGCTGATGGATGGCATGAATGTCGTCGGCGATCTCTTCGGTGCCGGGAAGATGTTCCTGCCGCAGGTGGTGAAGAGCGCGCGGGTGATGAAAAAGGCGGTGGCCCATCTCGTGCCCTTCATCGAGCGCGGCAAGAGCGGCGCAGCGCGCAGCAACGGCAAGATCGTGCTCGCCACCGTCAAGGGCGATGTCCACGACATCGGCAAGAACATCGTCGGCGTCGTCCTGCAGTGCAACAATTTCGAGGTCATCGACCTCGGCGTGATGGTCCCCGCCGAGCGTATCCTCGACGTTGCGCGCCGCGAGAGTGCGGCGCTGATCGGACTCTCCGGCCTGATCACGCCTTCGCTCGACGAGATGGTCAACGTGGCGCGTGAGATGCAGCGCCAGGGCTTCGATGTGCCGCTGCTTATCGGCGGCGCGACCACCTCGCCGGCGCACACC
>JBILMF010000068.1:0-15228 GCA_044375655.1 Steroidobacteraceae bacterium
TTACCGCCCGGCAGCTTGCGGCCGATATCGATGTTCCGCCGAGTCGGATCAGCGAGTTGGTGAACGGTCAGCGGCCCATCACCGCGGATACCGCGCTGCGATTGGGGCTGTTCTTCGATATGGAGGCCAGGTTTTGGCTGAACTTGCAGGCCGAGTACGATATCCGCGTTGCGACTCGCAATCTGACCGCGAAGCTGACTCCGAGAATCAGGGTTCACCGCGCGTCTGCTGCCTGATCCATGACACTCACGGCAAGCCGCCGGAGACAATTGAGTGGGAGTGAAGCGCTCCTCTCGAACTCTTCATTGATTCATCTGACGGTGAACAGACTTTTAGTGAGTGCCCAGCTGACTCTAGATCAACCCGCTACTTAAAGCGGGGGGCGTCGCTTTCTCCATCACAGACCAAACACCCGTCGGCTCGCCGTAAACTCGCGGAGCCGGAGCCGTCGCAGGCCCGCCTGCTTTGAGTTCGAAGATGAGCGGCGTTTGGGGCCCGACCGTTGAACCGGTCGGGCAGGGACGGTGTGTGCCGGGGATTCAGGGGCACGACGGCCTTCGGCTGTCCCTCCGGCCGCCCAACTAGCGGGTTTCGGGTTGACGGCGGCCGGCTCAGTCCCGAAATCAGGCCCGTTCCGCGAAGTTGGCTGTGCGGAAGGGGCCCTTTGAATTTCCCATCCGCCCTCCATCGCGCGGGGGGGCAGCGGACGCCCGGGCTCAGCGCTGATGCTGACGTTCGCCGTGGCGCACACCGAACTCGCGGGTCTCTGCCAGAGCGCTCGAACGCTCGCGGATCGTGTCGAGGAAGTGGAACCTGCCAATTGCCCGGTCGCGCCCGAGCAGCACGCTGACGTAACCGCGCCGGGACGTGTCGGTGAACACCAACCGCGGGTTGGTGGCACGGACGGCCGCGGCCACCTCGGTCGGCGAGCCGCGACGCAGGTACGATTCGAATCCCGGCGACGTGACCGAGTGCGTGGCGAACTCCACGCCTGCGGGCACCCCATCGAGCACGAGGTCCTGCGACCAGGCATTGTGGCTGTCACCGCTCAGCACCACCGGGTTGGCCCCCGTCTCGAGGGCGTCCCGCAGCAGGCGCGAGCGCGCCGCGGGGAAGCCGCCCCAGGCATCGAGGTTGAAGGGGATGCCGAGGCGCGCCGCGGCGAGACCCGCGGTGAGGCGGCGCCTGATCGCCTCCGGCACGTCTTGCGGCAGCCAGCCGGCTACCTGCTGCGGGGCAACTACGTCGCCCATGACCACCTGCTGCGCGATCACTTGCCAGCGCGTACCGGCCTTGGCGGAGGCGCGCAGCTGCTCTCGCAGCCAGGCCTCCTGCTGCAGACCGAGCAGGGTCCGCGCCGGATCGCGCAGCGTGCCGTCGCGGAACGCGACTAGTGCGGCTGCGGAATCCGTACTCGCGCGCAGTGCCGCGCCGAGATCCGGCGGACCGCTGCGCCCGCTGATGCGCGTCTCGAGCTTGAGCAGGGTTGCCAGATCGCCGATCTGATAGGCAGCCCATCGCTCGTCCGACACGGGCATCCACTCGCGGTAGACCCTCTCGGCAACAGCTTTGCGAAACTCCCAGTCGCCCTCGCGATCGCTCTGGTGGTTCTCGGCACCGCCCACCCAAGAATCGTTGGTGAACTCGTGGTCGTCCCACTGCGCGACCATCGGAAATCTTTGGTGTAGCCGCTGCAGATCGGGGTCGAGCCGGTAGGAGGCGTGGCGCAGGCGGTAATCCTCGAGCGTCACGGTCTCGTGGACAGGCTCGATCTGGCGGCCCGCCAGGGTATCGCCCGCGGCCGGGTAGGTTCCGACCGGATACTCGTAGAGGTAGTCGCCGACGTGCACGACCAGGTCGAGATCGTCGCGCTCGCAGGCATGGGCGTAGGCGTTGAACCAGCCGTAGGGAAGATTCGAGCAGGAGAAGAGACCTATGCCAAAGCGACTGGCTACGCCCGCGGGCAGGGTCCGCGTGCGGCCGATCGCGCTGCGAGCTCCGTCCGGAGCCACGAAGCGATAGTGATACCAGCGGTCGGGGATGAGTCCCGCCACCGTCACCCGCGCCGTGAAGTCGCGCTCGGGCGAGGCGATAGTCTCGGCTTCAGCGACGATTCGCCGGAACGCCTCGTCGACGGCAACCTCCACCCGCAGCCGAACGTCGGCGTCGCCCACATAGCGGGTCCACAGCAACACGGAACTCGCGGAGGGCTCGCCGCTTGCTACGCCGTGGGTGTAGCCACGGCGCATGAAGGCGGCCGCGACGCCCGGGATGGCGAGCGCACCGAGACCCCAAATGCCGACCTGGATGAGACGCCTGCGATCGATCATGTGGATTGCCCTCGGGTATCGGTCAGAAGCGCGTGGCCACCTGCACTCCGTAGAGGCGAGGCTCGGCAGCGATGAACGACGGGATACCGAACGCGCCGCCCGTGTTGCCAGCGTCGAGGAGGTAGTCCTCGTCCGTCAGATTACGCGCGAAGGCGACGAGCTCCCACTTGTCGTTCGCAAACGCCGCGCCCGCCCGCAGATTCACCAGCGTGACGGACGGCTGGCTGATCGCGGGGTTGTTCGGCACCTCGAAGAAGATCTTGCTGCGGTAGGTGACGCTGGGCGTGGCAAAGAGCCGCACGCCATCACCGAGCCGCGTCTCGAGCGTGAAGCCCGCCGCGGACTGGATCTCGGGCTGCAGTCGGAAGCGCGCCCCGCGGAAGTTCGGCGCGATGCCGGGCTTGTTGTCGATGCCGCCGTCGATGTAGCCGATGTTCGCGAAGAAATTGAAGGCCGGCGTCGGCCGGAACTGCACTTCGGCCTCGACGCCGGTGTTGCTCGCGGAGCCCGCGCTCGCGGTAACGATCACGCCATCCTCGCGTACGATGCTCACCTGGAAGTCATCGTACTTCTGCTGATACACGCCGATAGAGCCTGCGACTTTGTCAGTGCCGGCCTTCAGTCCGACCTCGTAGTTCCACACGTTCTCCTCGGCCACCGGCGTGAAAGCTGTTGCCGGGCCGGTCGGCGTGGCGCGCGCTGCGAGCTGGACCGTCGGCGAGCGCCTGCCCTTGGACACCGTCGCGAACACGTTCACGGCCTCATTCAGTCGGTAGAGCGCATTGAGCCGCGGCAGCACCGCGGAGAAGCTGTCCTCGCTGCGGAATACTTGCCCGCGGGTGTCGACCTGTCCGGGGATCAGCGACGCGCCGCCGGAAATCACCGACCGCGGCACCTCGGCGTAGTAGCCGGAGCGACGCTTCTCGCCCAGCACCCGCACGCCCGCCGTCAGATCAAGTTGCGGACGCGGCGACCAGGTGGCGTCGGCGAACACCGAATAGCTGTCGTTGGTGCCCTGATTCTCGAAGACGGAGCGGTAGGGAATGGAAGTCGCGGCACCGCGAGTGAGAAGCGCCGTCGCGCCGGCAGCCGCCACGCTGCCATCGCTCGCGACGCACGGCAGTCCCGGGACAAGCCGCGCGATGCACTGCAGGAAGATGCCCTCTTCGCTGGAGAACGGCACGTTCTGGATGCCGTACTCGCGAAAGAGGTTCCAGCCGAGGGAGGCGCGCAGCGTCTCGCTCGCGTAAGCGAAGCGCGTCTCGTGACTACCCTGGGTACCCTTGGCAAGTTCCGCAAACTCGAGATACCAGGCGGCCGACCCGTCGGCATCGAACACCTCAAGGCTGTCGAACTTGCGGTAGCCGTTGACCGTGGTGATCGACCAGCGCTCGTTCAGCTCTCGGCTGATCGTTAGGTTGAGGTCGTAGACGTCGCGCGTCAGGCCGAGTTTGGCGTCGCCGAGCGCGGCGGCCGAGAGCGGTGAGCCGCCGAGGAAGGCCTTGCCGAACGGATTTCCAGGGCCCGCGCTCGTGGGCAGTGCCTTGGACACGAAGGCGGTTCCTGGATTTCTTTGTCTGTCCCAGGTGAGGATCAGGTCCACTGCCGTGCCCTCGCTCGGCACGTATCGCAGCGAACCGCGCATGCCGAGCTGGTCCTGCCCGTTGAGATCGTCCTGGTTCGGGGCCAGGTTCTCGACATAGCCATCGCGCTGCTTGAAGGCGAAGGCGAAACGCCCCGCGAGCGTCTCGTCGCCGGCGTTCAGATGCCCCGTCAGCATCCGCTGGCCGAGGTTGCCGAAGCCCGCCTCGGCAGCACCGGAGAAACCGGGTTTGGGCCGCACGGAGATGAGGCTGATCGCCCCCACGGCCGAGGCCGTGCCGAACAACGTCGCCTGGGGTCCCTTGATGACCTCGATGCGCTCCATGTCGTAGATGTCCTGATAGGAGCCGCGCGAACGCGAGATGTCGACGCCGTTGTAGTACAGCGTCACCCGCGCCGCCTGCTGGGCAGAGCCGCTGTCCGAGGTGATGCCGCGGATGACGATGCCCGGATTGTTCGCGCTTTGCTCCTGGACATTGAGCCCGGGCACGAAGAATGCGAGCTCATCGAGATCCGCGACGCCGAGCTCGCGCATCCGCTCGCCGGACGTTGCCGTGATGGTGATCGGTACATCGCGGATGTTCTGCTCGCGCTTTTGCGCCGTGACGACGATGACTTGCAGCTCGTCGATCGACTGCCGGGCCTGCAGGCCCGGGGCGAAAAGCAGCAGCGGGGCGGTGACAACAACGGCAGCGGTGATGCGCGACATCTTCGGGATCCTTCTGGAAGGGTCCCGCAGTGTCGACGCAAGTCATTGCAGCTTCCTTGACGAATGATGACTGCCCGGTGACAGGCTCCGCTCGCCGACCTGCTCGACGGCTAGCCTCGCTCAGCCCCAGGTCGACAGGCCGCTCGGCGCGCGGGCGACGCCTCGGTGAGTCACCGAGGCGTCGCGCACTGCGTCTGCCGCGGCGATGGACCTGCAGGGTCAGCTGACCCGCAGGCTCCATCCGCGAGTCCGTCGTCGACTCAGAACTTGTAGGTCGCCGACAGACGGTACGAACGACCGAGGATGGGACGCGCCGTGTAGAACCGCGCGCCCGCATCGCCGGAGACGAACTGACCTGCACGGGGGTTGCCCTCGGTCAGCCCGATCTCGTTGGTCAGGTTGACCCCATGGAAGCCGAGCGAGAGTCGCTCGGTCGCCTGCCACACCACATTCGCACCGAATACTTCATAAGCCGGCAGCGACTGCGAATTGGCTGCATCCGCGTAGCGCTTGGAGTAGTGCTCCGCGTCCAGTTCGGCGCGCAGCCGTCCGCCCAGCAGCATCACGCCCGGGTTCAGCCGTACCGAGAGTTCGGGGACGCGGATCAGCTGATTGCCGTTGAAGGTCACTACCACCGGGGCGCCGCCCACGTTGTTCGTGAACGTGAAGCTTTCGTACTCCGGCTGCTGCCAGGTCGCCGCACCGCGGATGTAGAACATCTGCGCGAAGCTGATATCGCCCTCCAGTTCCACGCCGAAAGTCTTGGTGTCTGCGTAGCCCACACGGGTCGTGAAACTGTTGGTCGCGGAATTGAACACGTTGTCCGTGAAGCGGACTCCGGTGAACTCCGACTGGAAGGCAGTGGCGTACAGGGAATGGCTGGCACCCACCCATTTCAGCCCCGCTTCCAGCATCTTCACCGGTGTCACACGGATGTCGGTGCGGACCGCATCACCCACGCTGCCCTGGAACTCGGAGGGTGAAGGAAGACGACCGGTGTCCGTGTAGCGTCCGAACAGCCCCAGACCCTCGGTGAACTGCCAGTTGACGCCAAAGGTGAAACTCGTCTGGTCGTAGGAGCGGTCGAAACCCTGGAACGTCCCGGTCCCGGTGATCACCTGGTTGTCGGCAAGGGTGCCGGCGATGCCGAGATCCACCGTGCGTTTGCCCTCGACCGCACCGGAGAAATCGATCTCCTCGTATCTCACGCCTGCATCGACACGGAGTGCTTCGGTGATCTGCCACTCATCGGCTAGGTAGGCGGCGACGCTGCGCGCTTCGACGGTCGCGTTGTCGTACAGCGACCCGTGACGAAGGATGCCGTTATCGGTCACTTTGCCCACGACGGCGCCCGTGCCGGAGACGGCGACCACATCGACACGACGCGCCTGATCGCGCAATTCGAGGTTCGCGGTCGACATGAAGCGGTCATAGTCGTAGGAGAAGTCCGCGATGTAGGCGCCCAAGGTCACATCGTGTTCGGCGCCGCCCAGATCGAACGCCTTGGAGACACGCAGATCGTTGGCGAACTCGCGCAGCGGCACGGCGACGCTCAGGAGGTTACCGCTGATGACGAGGCCGTTGCCGTTGGCGCCATCGAGGTTGAAGGTCTCGCCGCTGGTGGCGTAGACCATCCGCAGGTCAGCGCCGGGATATGCGGCTTGCGCGGCGGCGCGCAACGACGCCAACCTTGCGCGCGCGGTCTCGACGTTACCCGTCGGGAACAGGCCGTTGCGCAGGATCTTCGAGTCGCGCAGCCGGGCCGTGTTGAGCAGCCGCCAACCGTCACCGAGACCAAGATCGATCTTCGCCGTGAACTGCGAGAGCTTCACATCGGTACCGCGGCCCAGATCGAAATCGAGGGGACCTTTCGGGCTGGGGAAGGTCAGCAACCGGTTGTCCGGACCGGCGAGCGTGCCGAAATTCGGATCGAAGCCGGAGATGCCGGCGGTATCCCCGCTGCCGTCGAAGGTCAGCGGCACCGGCAGCAGGAAGCCGACGTTGTCGTCGATGTGCTTGAAGTTGACATCGATGCGTCCGTCCTCGAGGTCATGGCCGAGCGCGAAACGCAGCTGCCCGCCCTCGTTCTGGCGGAAGCCGGGCGGGCGCACCCCGTCATCGGTGCGGAAGAACCCGCCGATCGACGCATCCCATCGGTCACCCAATGGTGATCCGAAGTAGAAGTCCGTGCGGTACATGCCATAGTCGCCGACCTGCAGCTTGACGAGCCCTTCCGCCGAATCTCCGGGCTTGCGGGTGATGAAGTTGACCACGCCGCCCGGCGAATTGGCCGCGAAGATCGCGGACGGACCGCCGCGCACCGCTTCTACACGAGCAACCGTCTCGTCGATGCGGAACGACTGGTCGGCGTTGAGCCAGCCGAGACCGCCATCGTGCTGGATGGTGAGTCCGTCCTCCTGCAGGGTGACCGACGAGTAGCCATCGGTCGGGATGCCGCGCGCGCGGACATTGTTCGACGCCTCGCCGCCCGAGGCCTCGACCCAGAAGCCGGGGACCGACTTGAACGCCTCCGCGGTACTGAGCGGCGCGATGAAACGCAGCCGGTCGGCATCGAGAGTACTGGCCGCGTAGCTCAACTCCGGCTTGGTGAGCCCGCGCGCACCGACGCGACCGGTGACGACGACCTCTTCCAACGCATCGGCGGCGACACCTGCGGGAGCAGAGACGGACAACACCGACGCGACAGCGGCGGCGATAAGACGGTTCGTGTTCATTGATATGCCCCTCCTTCCGGGCGCGAGTATTGGATCAACGGTTTGCTGCACCGCTTTTGCACGGCGATGTCTGTTCGATGGCTGACAAGAGATAGATCGGATTGGAGACCAACAACAGCGCACCATCGGCGGAACGGACATCGGCCCGTATCCAACCAGTGCAACCGGATGCGGTCGTCGCGTGACGCAGCAGTGCATCGCGCGACTCCACGCGGAGCCGCGCCGCTTCGCGGTGCGTCCCGTCGTCGCCGCGGATGAGGTGCACCTCGGCCCCGAGCGCATCGCGCACGATTACCTCCACCTCGAGCGCTGCACCGCGCGCGAGCGTGATCGTGGAGCCCATGGCGGTCGCCTGACCGTCGGACAGGACGCGCAGATCGACGATGCGCGTGCGGCTCCCTTCGACATCGACGAAGGCGCGACCCGCGCGTAGCCCTGCCAGAACGTCGCGCTGCGAAAGCGACTCGGCGAAGACAGCGGTCCGCGGCCGTCCGAGGGGGACCTGACGATCCGGCGTCGCCGCCGGATCATGCGAATCGCTGCCCGCGACCGCGGTGAGACGCGCGCCGCGGTTGAGCAACCGCTCCCAGAACGCCAAGGCCGAGAACGGCCCCTCGGCGCTGCCGAAGCGCAGCAAAGAGCCACCGTTGACGATCTCGACCGCGTCGACCGTGGACCAGTCGATGGGGTTGCGCCATCCGCAGCCCATACACTCCTCGTTCGAGGGCAGGCCGGGATGGTTCACCACTACGAGCCCACCGCGCTCCCGGACGCGCCGGAACTCCTTTGCGACATCGCTCGCGCCACCGCCCGGACGGAGCAGGCGCGACGCATCCGCCGCACCGATGAGGTTCGCGTGACCGCCGAAACTGGTCAGCTCCATCCCGGGCACGAGCAACAGGTCATCGAAGTACGCCTGCAATTCGCGGAGGAAGTTCAGGTGGGACGTGGTGTTGTGCTCGGTGACGAACAGGAAGTCCAAACCTTCCCGCGCTGCACCGGCGACCGTGACGAACGCCGGGCAAGGGACGCGTCGTCCCATGCGGCTCATGCAACTGCCATCGCTGTGCGCCGTGTGGGAGTGCACATCGCCGCGGTACCATGCGGCACCTTCGCGCAACGCTCCCGGTGCGAACGCGCTGACGGGCAGGGCCGTGCTGGCGGTGTGCATCCGCACCGTGGCGATGAACCGCGTGGGCGGTACCGAACGCCCAGCCCCGCCGACGACGGACCGGACGTTCGGCAGGCCGAGCACCAACCGCCAGGTCCCGGGCTCGATCGGGCCCGGTCGATAGGACGGCGTCGCATCGTCCGGCCCTACGGTGATCGAGGTCTTGTTGCTGCCGCTCGCGCCGCGGAACCCGGCCGGGCCGTGCAGCGCAAGGTCGACCACCGTCCGCATCCCGGCCCCGTCATGCGAGAAGTCGATATCGAGGCGCTCGATGCCCGGCGGCACGACGAACTCGACGGCACGGTAGGTCTCATGATCGCTACCGCGTATCTCCCCTTCGATCCGCTGGACGGCAGGGGGCTCTCCACCGGCGCTGTAGGCACCGGGCATCAGACCAGGCCAACACAGCGCCAGCAGAAAGCCCGAGAGCCTGAAGCGCGAGAACATTGCGCTGCTCAGGCGCCGATCACCCCGCCGTCATCGCGCTGGATGACGATGGTCGCCGAACGCGGACGCGACAGACCGCCGTCCGGCCAGTGCGACGGATACCGCGTCGGATCGCCGATGTCCGCCACCGCGATGTTCTCACCCGGATGCTGGATGTTGACGAACAACGCCTTGCCGTCGGGCGACTCAGTGATGCCGGTGATCTCGCACTGTGACGGACCCACCAGAAAGCGCTTGAGCTTGGCCGTGCCCGGCGCCGCGCCGACAAAGGTCTGCACAGTCTTGGTCGCACCTGCAGCATCGGTGTTCGTCACCGTTCGGGCGGCACCGTCTCCTACGGTGCCGGGCAGCGCCGCCAGCAACATGCAGTTGCTGACATCGGTGTAGGCACCATCATCTGTCTGGATCCAGAAGATGCCGTTCGAGCCGAACCACGCACCGTCGGGACTGGAGAAGTCGTTCTCCGCCGTCAGACCCGAGAGGTTCACGTTCTGGGCGTTCGCCGTCGCGCGCGCACCGAACAGGTAGACATCCCAGCGGAAGGTCAATGCAGCGGGCTCGCTCTCGAGCCAACGTATGATGTGGCCGTTTGGGTTGCCACGCTGCGCGGTGCCGTTGGTTCGAGTATCGTTGTAATGCCGCGGGTTGGAAGCGTTCGTCGAGGCCAGCGTGCGCGAGGTTGCATTGCTGTTGGTCATCGTCATGTAGACCGCGCCGGTGAAGGGGTCGACCGCGCCCCACTCAGGCCGGTCCATCTTGGTCGCACCGGCGACATCGGCTGCGATCCGGGCGTTCACCAGAACGTCGGCCTGATCGGCAAAGCGATAGCCTGCATTGGCCGACGTGACGTTGCCCGTATTGAAGGTCAGCTCTACCCAGCGTCCGGTGCCGTCCTCGCTGAACACGGCGGCGTAGAGCTTGCCGTTGTCGAGATATTTGTCGCCCGCTGCGAGACCACGGGTCGCATCCGACGGATCCCACACCGCCGTGGAGACATACTTGTAGACATACTCGTTGCGCGAGTCGCAACCCATGTAGTACACGATCGGCTTGCCAGCGACCGCCTTCGCCGGCCACGCACCCTCGTGTGCGAAGCGTCCCATCGCGGTGCGCTTCTTCGGGGTCGAGGTGGGCGAGAACGGATCGATCTCGACGTTCCAGCCGTAGGTGTTCGGACCGTTGCGGTAATCGTCCGACCCGTCGGCAGAGGTGCCTCGGACCTCCGCGTTCCATCGGCCGTACCGGTCGTCCGCCGTGTCGGGCGTCACCGTGGCCCAGAGTTCGCGGCCGGTTCCGGCGACACCGTAGCGGGCGAAGGAAGTCAACTCCTTGGCGGTGCGTCGAGGATTGTCGGTCGCCGTCGTGCGACGGAAGTAGCCCGCCCAGTTCTCCTCGCACGCGAGATAGGTGCCCCAGGGCGTGTAGCCATGCGCGCAGTCGTTCACGGTGCCCCGGACGACCGTCCCCGTCGGCGACTCCTTGGTCACCATGTACCGTGAGCCGGCCGCAGGGCCGGAGATCGTCATCGGCGTAAGCGTATGTATACGGCGGTTGAAGCTCGAGTCTTGCTTGTAGATCCAGTTCCCGTTGATCTTGTTGATCTCGATCACCGACACGCCGTGCAGATAGAACTCCTTCAGCACCTCGTCTGCGACGGTCCGTGCGCCGTTCACGATCGTGGGACCGTTCGGGTGCAGGTAGGCCTCTGTGATGGCCTCATGGTTCATCACCAACAGGGCGCGATCGGTGGCGGTGGCTGAGTAGCGACCGTCGGCGCCCATGCCGTAGTACTGGATCGCATCGTGGTGATCGCCGGCGCGCTGGGCGTAGGACGCGGCTGCATCAGTCCCGTCGTTGCGGAAGGCCGACACCCCCGCGGCGATCGGATCGCCCAAGCGGTAGAGCACTGTGGCGTAGTAGCCGGCCGGAAGGCGGAGCGCATCGGCGACCGACTTCGCCACCGGATTGAAGGACAGGGTGGTGGCGCGAGGGGGTGCGACGCTGCCGCCGGCGGGTGGTACGAGGTTGGGGGTCGGATCACCGACTCCATCACCGTTGCAGCCGGCGAGGCCGCCGAGGAAGCTGAGCGCGGCGAGGCCTGCGCCGCCCTTGAGCACATTGCGACGCGCGATGATGGCGCGCAGTTCCGGGTTGGAAGACCCGTTCAAGTCGAGATCAAGCTCCTGGTGGTTCATGCTGTGCGTTTCCTTGTTCGGTGGCGGTAACGGGAGGCCATCGCGGCGGAGCCAAGATGGCGCGCTCCGATGACCCACGGATTACGCTCCGGTTGCCGAACGGTGAAACCCGGCGATCGTGTCGTGTGTCATCGAACTGCCGAAAAACGGTAACGAGGCTGTGATGCAGGCTCGCCACGATCGCGCGATGCGCCTCGCCCTGATCACGGACGCCTGGGAGCCGCAGACCAACGGCGTCGTCAGCACACTGCGCCACACCTGCCGCGAGCTCGAGGCGCGCGGCGTGGAGGTCCTGCGGGTCACGCCGCACGGGTTGCCGAGCGTCCCCTGTCCCTCGTACCCGGAACTCCCCCTGTCGCTGCCGCGGCGCGGCGAGCTCGACCGGTTGATCGGTGATTTCCGTCCCGATGCGGTGCACATCGCCACCGAGGGCACGCTCGGTCTCGCGGCGCGCAACTGGTGCCTTCGCAACCGTCGGCGGTTCAGCACCGCTTACCACACGCAGTTCCCGGAGTATGTCCGCGCGCGCTGGCCGATCCCGCTGAGCATCCCCTACGGCTACCTGCGCTGGTTCCATGCGGCGGCATCGGCCACCATGGTCTCGACGCCGACGATGCGCGCAGCACTGGCGCAACGCGGGTTCCGCCGGCTGCGGCACTGGGGACGCGGAGTGGACACTGCGCTCTTCCGGCCGCAGCCACGACAGGACGATGTGCCGGTGTTCACCTGTCTCGGCCGGGTCGCGATCGAGAAGAACATCGAAGCGTTCCTCGCGCTCGACCTGCCGGGTCGCAAGGAAGTGATCGGCGACGGGCCCGCGCGGGCCGATCTGCAACAGAGCTATCCGGACGCGGTGTTTCACGGCACGCTCCGCGGGGAGGCTCTGGCCGCAAGGCTCGCTGCCGCGAGTGTGCTCGTGTTCCCGAGCCGGACCGATACCTTCGGCCTCGTGATGCTCGAGGCAATGGCCTGCGGCGTGCCGATCGCGGCCTACCCGGTCACGGGGCCGGTCGATGTCATCACGCCGGGCCTGACGGGGGTGATGGATGCCGATCTGCGCGCTGCCGCGCTCAAGGCGCTGATGCTCGATCGTGAGGCGATCCGCGCCCACGCGCTCACGCGCTCGTGGCGCGCGAGCGCGCTGGAGTTCCTCGGCAACCTGGTCCCCGCCGAAGCCGCGGTGCGCGAGCGCGTCAGACGAGGGCGACATGCCGCCGCGGCGTCCTGATCCTCCCCGACCGCGCCCGACCTCGGTGCTGCGCCCGCCCGCGCCGATGCCGCATTGGCTGTGGCGACCGCTCGGGCGGGCTATGGGCATCGAGCATCTCGAGCACCTCTATGCGCAGCTGCCGGGCGGGCTCGGCGCACGCGAATTCGCAGAAGCGGCCCTCGCCAAGCTGGGCGTGCGCTATTCACTGCAGGCAGCGGAGTGGCAGCGCCTGCCCGCGACCGGGCCGTTGCTGGTGGCGGCCAACCATCCTTACGGCGGCATCGACGGCCTCGCCGCGATCGCGGCGCTGCTCGACCGCCGGCCGGACCTGAAGGTGATCGCGACGCAGAGCCTCGCCGGGCTTGAGCCTCTGCGCGGCGTGCTGATCACGGTGGACAACTTCGGGCACAGCGCACGCCGCGGCACCAATGTGGTCGCGATCCGACAGGCGCTGCGCCATGTGAAGGCCGGCGGCTCGCTGCTGCTGTTCCCGGCGGGGGCGGTCTCGCACCTCGATCTCGCACACCGCTGCGTCGCCGATCCGCCTTGGAACCGCGCCGCCACGGCGCTGCTCGCCGCCGCAGGCGCACCGGTCGCGCCGCTCTATGTGCACGGCAGCAACGGTGCGGGATTCCAACTGGCGGGCTTGCTGCACCCGGCGTTGCGCACCGCGCTGCTGCCGCGGGAAGTCACTAACAAGCGGGGGACTTGCCTCGACCTGCGCCTCGGCCAACCGATCGCTGCTGAGCGGCTCGCCGCGCTCGGCGATCCCGGTCGCGTCGAACGGCTGCTACGTGTTCGATTGTATTCTTTGGCAGCACCGCGGGCGGCGCCGTCCGCCGGTTCAGCGCTCGCGGCGCCGGCGTCGGCGATCGCCGCGGAACCCGTCGCCCCGTCGGTCGCGCGTGAAGAGTTGGAGTTCGAGCTGCGCGCCTTGGGGGAGACCGGCAGGCTCGCCGTGCTCGGACCGCTTGAGGTTTACTGCGCGCACGGTCAGGCGATCCCGCGGCTGCTCACTGAGATCGGGAGGCTGCGCGAGGAGACCTTCCGCGCCGTAGGCGAGGGCACCGGCAAGGCGCTTGACATCGACCGCTACGACCGCTGGTACGACCACATCGTCGCGTGGGATAACCGGCGCGGATGCGTGGTGGGCGCCTATCGTGCCGCGCGCATCGACGAACTGCGTCGCAAGTACGGGCGGGCGGCGATCTATCTCAGCACACTCTTCGAGTTCCGCGAACCGTTCTTCCGGCTGATCGGTCCGGCGATCGAACTCGGCCGCTCGTTCGTGCGCGCAGAGTACCAGCGCAGCTTCACCTCGCTGCTCGCGCTGTGGCGGGGCATCGGCGAGTATGTCGCCCGACATCCGCGGTACGCGCGACTGATCGGTCCGGTGAGCGTGAGCGCCGATTACGACGACGCGTCGCGCGCATTGCTGGTGCGGTATCTGCGTTGGCACCATTTCGACCCGTTGTTGGCGGCGTTGGTCCGGCCTCGACTGCCGTTCCGGGAGGCCCGTTCACTCGCGATGCTGGGCCGCGAGGCTTCGAGCGTGCACGCGGTCGACGATCTCGCCGACCTGATCGCCGCTGGCGACGATCCGCGCCGGCGCGGCGCGCCGGTGCTGCTGCGTCAGTATCTGAAGCTCGGCGGCCGGGTGGTCAGCTTCAACATCGACCCCGATTTCGGTCACTCGCTCGACTGCCTCACCGTGGTCGACCTGACCCGCACCCCTGACGAAGTCCTGGGGAAGTACATGTCGGCCGAAGCGCTGGCCCGGCTCAGGTCGGGGCCCCGCCGGGGCTGACCCACCGTCGGGTTGACGTCACCCCGATTTTTCGTACCGGCTTAGACCAAGAGTAAGGTGCTTTTGGGGTCGTTGCGGAGCAAGGAGTTGACTCATCGCATCGAAGACATGTCGTCTTCAACAACCGCGGTAAGGGCGTTTTTCTCTGCACTTCGCATGCCGATCTTTTTCATGGACTTCATGCTGGCGAACAGACAGGGTGAGATTGGCTCGAGTCATCCAAGGCCGTCGATCCTTACACCTCAAGCCTTCGAGAGCTAACGTTTGAATGGCCGGTTCCCAACGGAGCACCACACGTGCACAGCCGGACGAGAGTTCTGGGTGCCCTCTTCGTGTCGGCGTTGGTCATGGGACCGATCGCGGCGTTGCTGCACGAACTTGGACATTGGATCGTCGCGAAGGCAGCGGGGTTTCAACCGACTCTCCACGCCTATGCTGTCTCCGGAATACCGGAGGCGGCGCCGTTCGGCGGCAACCCAAGCGGCGTCGCGGCGGTTGCGCTTGCCGGGCCGGCGGTGACGATGTTGCTCACCGCGGTGGGTTACACGCTCTGGCGACAAGATTCGTCGCGCTCGTGGGCGCTTGCACTGGCGTTTGCTGCACCCACGCGGTTCATCATCAACGCGTTGTTTCTCATTGGATCCATGCTCGTCGTACTCGGCGTGGCTGAGCGGAGCAATCCCAACTTCGACGAAGTCATTGCAGCCAGTGCGTTGGGCATACCTGCGGTGTCGCTCGCGATCATCGGCGCTCTGGTGCTGCCGCTGACTTGGTGGTCGATCATTCGCAGACTAGGTCAGTATCGCTGGGTGGATATCACCTCGCTCGCAGCGGGGACGATTATCGGCATGGCTCTGTGGCTGGGACCGGTGGGCGATTCACTGCTTCCTTAAGGGTCGCGAGGCAGCTTTTGAGCAGGGACGTTCACCCGATTCCACCTCGCGCAGGATGAGGCCGCGCACATCCAGCACCAACCACGGCGCCAACAGAAGTTGCGCAGCCTGCTCACCGAGTTTGCTGAT